>NZ_JARWMI010000003.1:2430000-2810434 GCF_030758035.1 Rhizobium sp. AN68
GGCTTGAAATATTGCCGGTCGAAGTGGTGGTTCGCGGTTATCTGGCCGGCACCACCGGCACATCGATCCTGACCCTTTATAAGAAGGGCCAGAGACAGATGTACGGCATGAGCCTGCCGGACGGGATGAAGGACAACCAGATCTTGCCCGAGCCGGTGATCACGCCGACGAGCAAGGCCTTCGATGGTGGTCACGACGAGCCGTTGACGCCGGCCGAGATCGTGGAGAAGAAACTTCTGACGCAGGAGCAATGGGACACGCTTTCCCGTTACGCGCTCGCACTGTTCAAGCGCGGACAGGAGATTGCCGCAAAGCAGGGCCTCATCCTCGTCGATACGAAATACGAATTCGGCACCGATGAAAACGGCACGATCATTCTGGCCGACGAAATCCACACGCCTGACAGCAGCCGCTACTGGATGGCTGAAACCTATGAAGAGAGCTTCCGCAACGGCGCACGGCCGGCAAGCTTCGACAAGGATTTCGTGAGAGCCTGGGTTGCCGAACGCTGCGATCCCTATAAGGACGACGTTCCGGAAATTCCGCAGGAACTCGTATTGCAGACGTCAAGGGTATATATTGATGCATACGAACGCATCACCGGACAAAGCTTCGTTCCCGACGATAGCGGTGAGACGCCGCTGGCAAGAGTACGCCGGAACCTGGAGCAATTTTTCCCCGGAGTCTGACCTTGAGCAAAACGATCGAACAGGCGAGAAAGGGTGACAGGAAGAACGACGTTCCTGTCAAGCGCCGGCCTCGCCGTTCCGCCGAAGAGACGCGGCGGGACATTCTTGCCAAAGCCGAAGAACTTTTTCGCGAGCGCGGGTTCAATGCAGTGGCGATTGCCGATATCGCCGCAGCACTCGGCATGTCGCCCGCGAACGTCTTCAAGAACTTCAATTCGAAGAATGCGCTCGTCGATGCCATCGGGTTTGAGCAGATCGGTGCATTTGAGCGGGAAATCCACCCGCTCGATAAAAGTCATGCACCAGTTTCAAGGCTGCGCCATCTCGCCCGCACCCTGATGGAACAACACCATCAGAACCTCAACGAAAATCCCTATATATTCGAAATGATCTTGATGACGGCCAAGCAGGACATGAAGTGCGGTGACTATTACAAATCCGTCATAGCAAACCTGATGGCCGACATTATTCGCGATGGCGTGGATAAGGGAATTTACGCCCCCGCCGACATCCCGCCTCTGGCGGAAACCGTTCTCCACGCACTCGCTAGCGTCATCCATCCCGTCCTAATCGCACGGGAAGATATCGGCAATTTAGCAACACGTTGCGATCAACTGGTTGATTTAATCGAGGCAGGATTGCGCAATCCGCTTGCTAAGTGACGATTCTCAACTTACGTCACCTTCTCGCAATTGCTTGCGAAGCGTGAAAGCCTGCGCTTCTATGCGAATGGCGGTCCGAGCAGATTGAACGAAGAAGGTCCCCATAGGGCCTTCACCCATCGTCCCTGCACCCGGACCAGCATCCGCCGAGCGACACTGCGCTTATAGTTGAATGCGACCGATACGCAGGGAAGAACAATGAGCCGACGTATTTTACCCCTATTTGCTTCTCTGTGCATGACCGCAGTTCTCGCGGGATGCAGCGATGGCGGCGAAAGCAGCCAGACCGCCGGCCAGGGCGCCGCGCGTCCCCCGTCTCCGGTCAGCATCATTGTGATGAAGACGAGCGAATATCCCCTGACCACCGTTCTTCCCGGCCGCGCAAGCGCGTTCCAGACGGCTGAAATCCGCCCGCGCGTCACTGGCATCATCCGCGACATTCCCTTCAAGGAAGGCAGCGAGGTCAAGCAGGGTGACATTCTCTACCAGATTGAAGACAACACCTATCTGGCAGAAGTGGCACAGGCCAAGGCAAGCGTGGCGAAAGCCGAAGCAAGCGTTCCGAGCGCCCAGGCGAACCTTGCCCGCTACGAGCGGCTGGTCAACAGCGGCGCAACGCAGATCGAATATGAAAACGCCAAGGTGACGCTGCTTCAGGCCGAAGCCGACGTGGCCCAGACCAAGGCTGCGCTGGAAACGGCTGAGATCAATCTCGATCTCACCAAGGTCCGCGCGCCTTTCGACGGCATCACCAGCGCAACCGCTTTCAGCATCGGCAACGTGGTGACGGCAAACCAGACGACGGCTTTGACGACGCTGCGCCGCATCGATCCGATCTACATCGATCTGATGGAATCCAGCATCAATCTTCTGCGTCTGAAAAAGGCGATCTCGTCGGGCCAGCTCGGCGGCGATACCAAGGAAACCGGCATTCACCTGACGCTGGAAGACGGCACCGAATACAAGCATGACGGCAAGATCGACATGTCGGACATGGCGGTGAGCGAAACCACGGGCACCTTCTCCATCCGTGCTCTCTTCGATAACCCGGACGATCTTCTGCTTCCCGGCACCTATGTTCGCGCAACGCTGACCATCGGTAAGGAAACGGGTTTCCGCATCCCGCAGCGCGCAGCGAGCCGGAACGCCAATGGCGAACTGACCGCAAAATTTGTTACCGCGGAAAACAAGGTGGAAACGCGCACCTTCCCGTCCAGCCAGCAGTCGGGCAATGCCTGGCTGGTGACGGAAAACGTCAAGGATGGCGACAAACTCATCGTTGACGGCTTCCAGTGGATTGCCGACGGCGCGACGGTCGCGCCCGTGGAAGTGACCATCGACGATCGCGGTATCGTCGTTCTGCCGCAGCAAGCTCCGCCTGCCGCCGCCCCCTCGAAATAAACATGAGCACGAAACCCTCGGTCGAAGCTCGTAAAAGGTAAGGCAGGACTGCCATGGCCCATTTCTTTATCAGGCGCCCCGTTTTTGCATGGGTTATCGCCATCGTCATCATGCTGGGCGGCGCTCTGGCAATTGTGACGCTCTCCATCTCGCAATATCCCGATATTGCCCCGACGACGGTCCGCGTCAGCGCAACCTATAATGGCGCTAGCGCGGAGACGGTCGAAAAATCGGTGACGACCATCATTGAGGACGGCATGACCGGCCTCGACGACCTCACCTATATGACCTCGTCTTCCTCGACCGGCAGCGCCGAAGTGACACTGACCTTCGGCAACAGCATCCTGCCTGACATCGCGCAGGTTCAGGTGCAGAACAAGCTGCAGCTCGTGCAGTCGCAATTGCCCGACACCGTGCAGCAGCGCGGTATTCAGGTCAGCCGCTCCACATCGAGCATTCTGATGGTGGGTGCGCTGATCTCGACGGACGGCAAGCGCAATTCGGCCGATCTCGGCGACGTGTTCTCCTCGCGCGTTGAAGATCAGATCAAGCGCCTTGAAGGCGTGGGCAGCATCAACGTCTTCGGTTCCGAATATGCGATGCGCATCTGGCTCGACCCGTTCAAGCTCAACAAATACCAGCTGACCACGGCTGACGTCACCGGCGCCATCGAAAGCCAGAACACCCAGGTTTCGGTCGGCTCCCTCGGTGCCGTTCCCGCCGTCCAGGGCCAACAGCTCAATGTGACGGTGACGGCGCAGAGCCAGCTCACCACCGTCGCCGATTTCGAATCGGTCATCTTGAAGGTTGAGAAGGACGGCGCAACCGTTCGCCTGAGCGACGTGGCCCGCATCGAAATCGGCCAGGAAACCTATGGCGGTGATTCCCGCTCCAACGGCCGTCCTTCCGCCGGTTTCGCGGTCAACCTCGCCACGGGCGCCAACGCGCTCGACACTGCAGCACGTGTCAAGTCCGCACTTACCGCCGTTGAGGGCTCGCTGCCTGCAGGCGTCTCGATCGAATATCCCTACGACACGACACCCTTCGTGAAGCTGTCGATCGAGAAAGTGGTGCATACGCTGATCGAGGCAATCATTCTCGTCTTCGTCGTGCTGCTGGTCTTCCTGCAAAACCTGCGCGCCACCTTCATTCCGATGATCGCCGTGCCCGTCGTGCTCCTCGGCACGTTCGGCATCCTCGCAGTCACCGGATATTCTATCAACACGCTGACCATGTTCGCCATGGTTCTGGCGATCGGCCTTCTCGTGGATGATGCCATCGTCGTTGTTGAAAACGTCGAGCGCATCATGTCGGAAGAGGGCCTGTCGCCGGTCGAGGCGACGGAAAAATCGATGGGCGAGATAACCGGCGCCATCATCGGCATCGCGCTCGTCCTGACCGCCGTGTTTATTCCCATGGCCTTCTTTGGCGGATCGACTGGTATCATCTATCGCCAGTTCTCGATCACGATCGTTTCGGCCATGCTGCTTTCGGCGGTGGTCGCCATCGTTCTGACGCCGGCGCTGTGCGCAACAATGCTGAAGCCCATCGACCATACCAAAAAGCAGCGTGGACCGGGTGCCTGGTTCAACCGCGGCTTCGGCAAGACGACGGACGGCTATGTTTCGTCGATCGGCTATCTGCTGAAACGGCCCCTGCGCGTGACGATTCTTTTCCTGATCGTCGTCGGCGGCTGCGCCTGGTTCTTCACCAAACTGCCAAGCTCCTTCCTCCCACAGGAAGATCAGGGCGTGCTGCTGACGATCATCCAGACACCGACCGGTTCGAACATCGAACGCACCAACGAGGTGGTAAAACAGGTCGAAAGCTACTTCCGTGAAAAAGAAGCAGCCAATGTGGAATCGGTTTTCGGCGTGCTTGGATTCAGCTTCAGCGGTTCGGGTCAGAACAACGCGATCGTCTTCACCAAGCTCAAGGACTTTTCCGAGCGAACCGCACCCGATCAACACGCCGCCGCCATTGTGCAGCGGGCGATGGGTACGTTCTTCGGCTTCCGCGATGCACAGGTATTCCCGCCTTTGCCGCCGGCAATTCAGGGCATGGGCACGTCGAGCGGTTTCTCCATGTATCTCGTGGATAGCGGCCGCAACGGCACCGATGCTCTGACCGCAACCTCCAAGGACCTGATTGCGCTTGCAACAAGCAATCCAAAGATCAGCTCTCTGCGAAGCGACAGCCAGGACAACGAAACGCAGATGAAGATCATTCTCGATCAGGAAAAGATGGGGGCCATGGGCGTCGATCTTTCCTCCGTGAACCTGATGCTGTCGACGATCTTTGCCGGCCGGGATGTCAACGACTTCACCCTGAACGGTGAGCTCAAGCCGGTCTATGTTCAGGGCGATGCACCCTATCGCATGCAGCCGGACGACCTGAAGTTCTGGTATGCCCGCAACACCAGCGGCGAAATGGTACCTTTCTCCTCTTTCAGCGAGGTGAAGTGGATCAACGCGCCGCCGTCACTGGCACGCTACAACGGTACGGGCGCGATCTCGCTTGAAGGCACCGCCGGCGCAGGCGTTGCTTCCGGCGAAGCCATGGACGAGATGGAACGTCTGACGGCAAGCATGCCAGGCGGTTACACCGTGGCATGGCAGGGCATCTCCTATCAGGAACGCCTTTCCGGCTCGCAGGCGCCCATGCTGTACGCGCTGTCGGTTCTCATCGTGTTCCTTTGCCTGGCTGCCCTTTATGAAAGCTGGTCGATCCCGTTCTCGGTCATTCTGGCTGTCCCGGTGGGTGTCCTCGGCGCTTTGACTGCGGCCCATTTCTTCGGCCAGACAAACGACGTCTACTTCAAGGTGGGCCTGCTGACGACCATCGGCCTTGCCGCGAAAAACGCGATCCTGATCGTTGAATTCGCCAAGGAGAGGCAGGAGCACGGGTTAAGTCTGGTGGAGGCGGCACTGGAGGCGGCGAAGCTGCGCCTGCGTCCGATCATCATGACGTCGCTCGCCTTCATCCTCGGCGTCGTGCCTCTCGCCATCGCAACCGGAGCGGGTTCTGCCGCGCAAAATGCAATCGGTATCGGGGTGCTGGGTGGTATGCTTTCTGCAACACTGCTCGGAATTTTCTTCGTTCCGTCCTTTTTCGTCATCATTCGTCGCCTTTCAAGGCGTTAACAAAACAAAAATGGGCTGTGCCAACCGTTAATACGCTGCTAGAAATATGGCCGATTTGGCAAACGCACGTTTCTAGGGCATATCGACCGCGCAGCCCATTTGTCAGCAAGCCGCGCTTGGTAAGCCAACCAGAGAATTGGGAAAATTATATGCTGTCTATTCGCGCTACTATTCCCCTGACAATGCTACTGCTTTCGGGCTGCGTTGTCGGACCCGACCACAAGACGCCGGAAATTCAATTGCCGGGAAAGTTCGCGGAAGCCGGAAAAACCAGTAATGGCGACATCAGCAGCGTTGCATGGTGGACGGCCTTTAACGACAACCGCCTGAACGGTTATGTCTCCACTGGCCTTGCGCAGAACCTCACCGTGATGCAGGCAATCGAGCGCATCAATCAGGCGCAGGCCCAGGTGATCGTGGACGGCGCCGGCGGCCTGCCGAGCCTGACTGGCAGTGGCAGCCACACGACCAGCGAGACCAAGGGCAGCTACCGTGACGTTCCCGTCACCAACGTGTCCAACGGCAGCCTTAGCGTTTCCTGGTTCCTCGACCTTTTCGGTCGCTATCGCCGGGCAACGGAAAGCGCCGATGCTTCGCTCGACGCCGCGTACTCCACCGTCGACGTTCAGCGCCTGACGCTGATTTCCTCAGTCGCCGCGGCCTATATCGACGTGCGCTATTATCAGGAGCGCCTGGCGATTGCCCGCCAGAACCTGAGTTCACGCCGCGAAACGCTCGATCTGACGAAGCTGCAGCTCGAAGCGGGTGCGGCCTCGCGTCTCGATGTCGTCCAGTCCGAAGGTCTGGTCAATTCAACGCTGTCGCAGATACCCGGCCTCGAAACCAGCTTCCGCAAGTCAGCCCACCGCATCGCGACCCTGCTCGGCATGCCGGCCTCGTCGCTCATCGCCGAGCTGCAGAAGGGCGCACGCCAGCCTGTTGCGCGCGCAGTTCCCCGCACCGGCATCCCGGCCGACCTGATCCGCAACCGTCCGGACATCCGCGTCGCTGAACGCAATCTCGCCGCTGCGGTCGCCACGATCGGTGTAACCGAGGCACAGCTTTATCCAAGCATCGAGCTTGGTGGCGCGATCACCCCGAGCTACAATTTCCTGAGTGGCGGCGGCAGGGGAACGGCCAATAGCTGGTCCTTCGGTCCGAGCCTCACTCTCCCGATCCTCGATGGTGGCAGACTGCGCGCCAATGTCGACATCGCGAACTCGCAAGCACGCGAGCAATATCTCGTCTGGAAGGCAACCGTTCTCAACGCGGTTGAAGAAGTCGAAAACGCCCTGGCCGCCATCAATCGCGACCAGCGTACCGTCGACGCGCTGAGAAAGACTGTCTCATCCTACCAGGAAGCGCTGCAGCTCTCGACAGCCAGCTATCGTGACGGTGCTTCGTCTCTGCTCGACGTTCTGGATGCCCAGCGGTCGGTCTCCGATGCGCAGG
This sequence comes from Rhizobium sp. AN68, assembly GCF_030758035.1. Classification (NCBI taxonomy): domain Bacteria; kingdom Pseudomonadati; phylum Pseudomonadota; class Alphaproteobacteria; order Hyphomicrobiales; family Rhizobiaceae; genus Rhizobium; species Rhizobium sp. AN68. The sequence continues at coordinate 2,437,348 of NZ_JARWMI010000003.1, forward strand.
CAAACCTTGCAACGGCGATCCAGACGACCGCGCAGGATTATGTCTCGCTCAACGTGGCTCTCGGTGGCGGTTATGCCGTTGGCCAGCCTGTCCCGAAGAAGTCCGCCGGCCCAACCGTGGCCGCTGCAAAGGGCATGTAAGAAACGCCTCAAGGCAAATGAAAAGCCCGCGTCGAGACGCGGGCTTTTTTTGTATTCCAGACACAAAAAAGCACCGGTCGCCCGGTGCTTTTTGTTTAACCTGCCGTCAGGCTCAGTTCTTGGCGCGCTCGACGTAGGAATTGTCTTCCGTCGCGATGACCACGCGGATACCGGCGTCGATGTGCGGCGGCACCATGGTGCGGATGCCGTTGGAAAGAATTGCCGGCTTGTAGGAAGAAGAAGCCGTCTGGCCCTTCACAACCGGTTCCGTTTCGACGATTTCCAGCGTGACGTGGCGCGGCAGTTCGACAGCCAGCGGATTGCCTTCGTGAATGGAAAGAACGCAGGTCATGCCTTCCTGCAGATAGGCCTTCTGGTCGCCCATCGTCTCGACATCGACAACGACCTGATCGTAGTTTGCCGGGTTCATGAAGTGGAAGCCTTCGCCATCTTCATAAAGGAACTGGAAGTTCAGGTCTTCGACGAAAGCACGCTCAACCTGTTCGGTCGTGCGCCAGCGCTCGGAAACCTTCACGCCGTCAACGATGCGGCGCATGTCAACCTGCGTGACCGGCGTGCCCTTGCCCGGGTGAAAGTTCTGCGCGGTGAGAACAACGTAGAGCTTGCCGTCCACGTCGAGAACATTGCCCTTGCGGACGGATGAGGCGATAACCTTGACCATATGACTTCCTTGTAACTCGATGAAATGCGTCGTAAAGGACTGCGCGATAGCACCGGCCCGGCAGACGTTTTGTCTTTTTTCTGGGGCGCAACTACCTTAAATCCGCGCGAATTGCCAGCCTTCTACAGCAATTCGCGGAAGAGTGCCTAGCGGTTTTCCGCCCGGAATTGCTTTAAATGATGCGATCAGGCGTTTTGCGGGCCGTTTATCCGTAACAAGGCCAGCAGGTAAGACGGAAAAGAAAAAAGAGATGGGCTCAAGCAACGAGACAATGTCGCCCTGGTGGACGCCCGACGTCCATGCCGACCGCCGCGCCTTCCTGCTCGGACGCAACGCGATCCAGTCGAAATTTCGCAGCTATTTCGCGCGCGCGGACTTTCTAGAGGTCGACACCGCCACATTGCAGATTTCTCCCGGCAACGAGGCACATCTGCATGCCTTCGCCACCCGGGGACTGACGCCAGCCGGCGACGCCGCCCCGCTTTATCTCCACACCTCGCCCGAATTCGCCTGCAAGAAATTGCTCGCGGCCGGTGAAGAACGCATTTTCTGTTTCGCCCATGTTTATCGAAACCGGGAAAGAGGCCCCCTGCACCACCCAGAATTCACGATGCTGGAATGGTATAGGGTCGGAGAAACCTACGAGATCCTGATGAAGGACAGCGCCAATCTTCTGGCGCTGGCGGCAGAAACCGCCAAAACAAACAATTTCACCTATCGTGGCCGCAGCGTCGATCCGTTCCTCGAACCGGAACGTCTGAGCGTCGCGGAAGCCTTCGATCGCTATGCGGGAATTGATCTTCTGGCGACGATTGACCGAAACGGCGAGACGGATAGCCGGCACCTTTCCGCAAGCCTAACCAATGCCGGAATTCGTGTGGCTAAGGACGACACCTGGGCGGATATGTTCAGCCGCGTTATCGTAGAGCGGGTGGAACCAGAACTGGGCTTCGGCCGCGCCACCATTCTCGATGAATACCCCACAAGCGAGGCTGCGCTTGCCCGCAAATCGCCTGGGGATGCGCGGGTGGCGGAACGGTTCGAGCTTTATGCGTGTGGCGTGGAACTTGCCAATGCCTTTGGCGAATTGACAGACGCTGCTGAGCAGAGACGGCGTTTCGAAATGGAGATGGTTGAGAAGCAGCGGGTTTACGGCGAGACCTATCCTTTGGACGAGGATTTTCTGGCGGCGCTGGCGATCATGCCGCCGGCAAGCGGCATAGCACTCGGTTTCGACCGACTGGTGATGCTGGCAACCGGCGCGCCCCGAATCGATCTGGTCATGTGGGCACCCGTCGCGGAATACGGACGATGACAAGGCTTGAAACCATCAAGACACCCGAAGCACTTGTTGAGGCGGGGTTGATCAAGACCGAGGCGCTCGAGGACGTGCGCGCGGTGACGCAGCGTTACGCGTTAGCCATCACATCGACAATGGCCGATCTGATGGACAGCCGCGATCCGCAGGACCCCATCGCGCGGCAATTCGTGCCGGACCTAGCCGAACTCGTCCACCTTCCCGAAGAACGGGACGATCCGATCGGCGACGGTGCACATAGTCCCGTCCATGGCATCGTCCACCGTTATCCGGACCGGGTGCTTTTGAAGGCGGTGCATGTCTGCCCCGTCTATTGCCGTTTCTGTTTCCGCCGCGAAATGGTCGGGCCGCAGGGCAACGGCATGATGAGCCCGGAAGAGCTGGACGCCGCATTCGACTATATAAAAGCCAACCCGGCCATCTGGGAGGTCATCCTCACCGGCGGCGATCCGCTGGTACTCTCGGCGCGGCGATTATCCGACCTGATGACGCGGCTGAAAGACGTACCGCACGTCAAGATCGTTCGCTTCCACACCCGTGTACCGGTCGTCGATCCCGAACGAATCGACGGGCCGCTGATCGAGGCATTGAAGGCCAGCGGCAAAACCACCTATGTGGCCCTGCACGCCAACCACGCACGCGAACTTGGGCAAGCAGCCAGAAGTGCTTGCGCGCGGCTGATCGATGCCGGCATCGCCATGGTCAGCCAGACCGTGCTTTTGAAGGGCATCAACGATGATTCGGCAATTCTCGCCGAACTGATGCGCGCCTTTGTCGAGAACCGTATCAAGCCTTACTACCTGCACCACCCCGACCTTGCGCCCGGCACCAGCCATTTCCGGCTGACGATAGAAGAAGGTCAGCGATCGTTTCCGCCTTGCGCGGGCATGTCTCCGGTCTTTGCCAGCCGACCTACGTCCTCGACATTCCGGGCGGTCACGGCAAGGCCACGATCGGCCCGAATGCGGCCGAAAAAACCCGCGAAGGCTGCTACTCCGTCTCGGACTTCAACGGAAACGATCATATTTACCCGCCGCCGTCATCCGGCGACGATTAAAAAAGCATAAAAAGCCCGCCGTGCCGGGCTTTTCAAAGCGGCGTCGAACGAAAACAAAAATTTCACATTTCCGCCCCCCTCCTGTCATCATAAAGAAAAATATTCTACCTATAACAATCAGCATTGATTTTAATGGTGGTCTGGATTATCAGTGTGGAACTGGAGAGCGAGTCTCCTGATTCCGGATCAACACCAATACAGGGAGTGTGTCATGTCAAAATATATTCGCATCAACGCAATCCTTGGTCTTGAGTCCTGGAATGCTGGATTTAAATCCACGTGTTCCCGCTGCTGTCGAATGTGACCTGACGGTCTCAATTTTCTGAAAATCAGTTCGACAACATGCTGTGTTAATGAGCCACAGCGGGAGTATACCTATGCAAAAGCAAGTTATTGAATTCGCTGGCGAACCCGTCGGCATCGTAATACCGGACAACGACCGGCTGAAGTTCATCGCGGTGAAGTTCCACGTCCATGACCTGGACGAACAGAAGTTCGACAGCGCCGACGATGTGCGGATTGCAATTCGCAATCTCGTGCGCAGCCGGAACCTGGCCGCGGCCTGATGCGGGAAACCCATCACCCGCTCACGGACCTTTCAAAACCAAAGCGCGCCCAATATCGGATCCAGAATACCGGGTCGATGGCGCGCTTTTCTATTGCCTGACAATTCGTCCACTGGTCTGTCATAAACCACGACGGGGTGTATCAATACGCCCTGCACTAAGGTGAAATAGCTTTTTCAAATCCGGATTGGAGTGCAAAAGCCACGCGCTCCTAGAGCTCCCACCTCTCCTGGTTTCTGTGCTTGTCACAGGAATCCAGCCAGCCCAGATCCCAGGGCTGAAAAGACTCTCTCGCCGCCCAGACGCGCGTCAGAACGCGGTAAAGGTCAGCGTCGTCAACGAGCGGACGATGCCTGGAATATTGACGATGTTCTGGTTGATGAACTTGCCGATATCCTCTTCCTGCGGAAGATAGATCTTCAGCATCAGATCATATTCGCCGCTGGTGGAATAAAGCTCGGAAACCAGCTCCGTTTTATAGATGGCATCGGCGACATCATAGGTCTTGCCGGGCTCGCATTGAAGCTGGACAAAAATGGGCTTCACGGACATCTCCCGTATTGGAACTTGTGGTGCGTGGCTCTTCGCCATGCGTCATGGCGCACTATTGGCTTAGCCGCGCCGGTCTTGCAAGACCGCCTGCCGGTTTAGGCAGAAAAGTCTCATCCGCTGCTACCAGCCCCGATCGCGGCCTGAGAAACGATCCAGCTTCGAAAACTTTCGAGCGGAGCGTAACCGGCGCGATCGGGCATGCAGGCGAGATAATAGGCCTCTTCGCTCTCCACCTCGCCGGTAACCGCCGCGACAAGCCGGCCGCTTCGCAACTCCTCCCCGATCATGAAGGACGGAATGAGCGATGCCCCGACCCCGGCGCTCGCCGCCTCGGCAATCGTCGTGAACTGATCGAAAAGCATGCCATGCACATTGTCGAAAACCACATCATGGCTGCGAAACCATTGTTCCCAGGCATCCGGCCGGGTCGTCATGTGCAGCAGCGGCACATGCAGCAGATCGCCCGGCTGTGAAAGCCCGTAGCGCTCCCTGAAAGCGGGACTGCACACCGGAATGACTGTTTCATGCATCAGAAAAACGAGTTCGGTACCCGGCCAATGCGGCAAACCAAAATGAATCGCTGCATCGACTGTATCGGTGCGGAAATCGAACAGCGACGAACGCGTAAGAAGATTGACCGAAACGCCCGGATGTCGGGCAATGAAATCGGGAAGACGCGGCACCAGCCAGCGCGTACCAAAGCTTGGCAAAACACTGAGATTGAGCGTGCCGCCATCCGGATTGGCGCGCAGATTGAGCGACGCGGTCGATATTCGCCGCAGGGCCTCCCGGATTTCCCGCGCATAACCCTCCCCGGCCCGGGTGAGCCGGATTGTCTGCCGCTCGCGCAGAAACAGCGCCACGCCAAGTTGCTCCTCAAGCGCGAGGATCTGCCGGCTGACCGCGCCTTGAGTAAGCCCGAGTTCTCTCGCAGCCGCGGTCACGCTGCCGGTGCGCGAGGCGGCTTCAAAGGCCGCAAGAAGTGAAAGCGACGGTAAGAAGCGCCGAGGCGGCAGAACCATATTCCCTCACGGAATGAACTCTTGACGATATGTCGATATTCAACAGGTGAGGCCGCTTGTAAAGTCTCATAAACAAGGGCTTGTCACTCATACGGAAAACAAATGAACTCGCCCGGAAAATGGTGGAACGATGTATAATGATCCCCGCTCGCACGGCCTCTGGGAAAAGACCGCGCCGCAGCCGCCCGCAACGCCTGCTCTGCAAGGCGAGGCGGTTGCCGATGTGGTGATTGTCGGTGGCGGCTTCACCGGACAATCCGCCGCCCTTCATCTTGCTGAAAAGGGCATGGATGTCGTTCTTCTCGAAGCCAGGGAAATCGGCTTCGGCGGCGCCGGCCGCAATGTCGGTCTCATCAACGGCGGCATGTGGGTCATGCCGAGGGAGTTGCCCGGCGTGCTGGGCGAAACCTACGGGGAACGGCTTCTCAGCCTTCTGGGTGATGCGCCGTTGCTGGTGCGCGAATTGGTGGAAAAACACGCGATTCCCTGCGAGATCGAAAAGAATGGCACATTGCATTGCGCCGTCGGTGAAAAAGGGCTCGCCGAAATTCGCGAGCGCTGCGAACAATGGGCAGCCAGGGGCGCTCCCGTCCGCCTTCTCGATGCCAATGACACGGCAAGACACACCGGCAGCACCGCCTATTCCGGCGCACTTTTCGATACGCGCGCCGGCACGCTTCAGCCGCTTGCCTATGTTCGTGGTCTGGCTGCCACCGCGCAAAAGGCAGGAGCACGGCTGCACACCGCCAGCCCCGTCGTGTCGACCGAACGCAGCGGCGGAAAATGGGTGGTAAAAACACTGCAGGGATCGGTGACCGCCAACTGGATCGTCGTCGCCACCGAAGCCTACAGCACCGGGCCGTGGCAGATCGTCCGCGACGAACAGACCTACCTGCCCTACTTCAACTTCGCGACCAGACCGCTTAGCGACAATCTGCAAAAGAGTATCCTGCCGAACCGAGAAGGTTGCTGGGATACAAAGGAAATCCTCTCCTCGTTCCGCATGGACAAAGCGGGTCGGCTGGTCTTCGGCAGCGTCGGCGCCTTGCGCAGCACGGGTGCCGCCATTCACCGGGCATGGGCCAAACGATCGCTGAAGCGGCTTTTCCCGCAACTGGGAGAGACGGAATTCGAATGCGAATGGTACGGCCAGATCGGCATGACGGACAATGCCGTGCCGCGTTTCCATAAATTCGCGGAAAATGTCGTCGGTTTTTCCGGTTATAATGGCCGCGGCATCGCACCCGGTACTGCCTTCGGCAAGGTGATTGCGCAACATATTCTCGGTGATATCGCCGAAAACGACCTGCCTCTTCCCGTGACCGAACCAAAAGCGCAGGCCTTCCGGGCAGTGAAGGAAGCCTATTACGAGGCGGGCGCACAGATCGCTCATTTCGCCGGTGAACGCTTCTGATCAACCAGGCCGAAAGCCGCCGGTCGTGGCGGCTTTTTTAAACGGCATCGATATATTCTTGAAAATATAATGATTGCCCTATAGGCCTATCGATATATTCATCAGGATATCTCGAACCGGGGGAACACACCATGAGACTCTTACGCCGCACCTTCTTCAAAACCATCGCCGCAGCAACATCCTTCTGGGTGGCGGCATCCTTTGCGGTGGTTCCCGCCCATGCCGCCGAAAAAGTCACGGTGTTTGCTGCCGCGAGCATGAAAAACGCACTTGATGCGATCAATGCCGAATGGGCGAAGGAAAGCGGCAATGAAGCGACCGTGTCCTATGCCGCAAGCTCCGCACTCGCCAAACAGATCGAGCAGGGTGCACCGGCGGATATCTTCATTTCCGCCGACCTCGCCTGGATGGATTATGTTGCCGAAAAGAAGCTGATCGACGTCGAAAGCCGCTCCAGTCTTCTTGGCAACCGCATCGTTCTCGTCGCCCCGGCCGACAAGGCCAAGCCGGTCGATATCAAAAAGGACTTCGATCTCGCCGGACTGGTGGGCGATGGCCGACTGGCCATGGGCGCGGTCGATTCCGTTCCGGCGGGTAAATACGGCAAGGCTGCGCTGGAAAAGCTCGGCGTCTGGTCATCCGTGGAAAAGAAAGTCGCCGGCGCGGAAAGCGTGCGCGCAGCGCTGCTGCTCGTGTCGCGCGGCGAAGCGCCCTATGGCATCGTCTACCAGACCGATGCGGCCGCTGATCCGGGCGTGAAGATCGTCGGCACCTTCCCGGAAGACAGCCATCCGCCGATCATCTACCCCGTCGCCATTCTCTCGGAAGCAAAATCTCCGGCGGCAAAATCCTATCTCGATTTCCTGAAGTCCGCCAAGGCTACGCTCTTCTTCGAAAAGCAAGGCTTTACCGTTTTGAAATAAAATGCGTTTCGCGGTCCCATCCCGTATGGGACCGCGAGAGATGACGATTGTAGGATATGGCTTTGCATTGGTGGACACTCAGCCCTGAAGAATGGACGGCGATCAGGCTCAGCCTGTGGGTGTCCTCCATCGCCATGTTCGCCAGCCTGCCCTTCGGCATTGCGGTTGCCGTCGCGCTGGCGCGCGGGCGCTTCTGGGGCAAGTCGCTGCTCAACGGCATCGTCCACCTGCCGCTCATTCTGCCGCCCGTCGTCACCGGCTTTCTGCTGCTCGTCCTCTTCGGCCGCAGAGGCGCCATCGGCCAGTTTCTTGACAGCTGGTTCGGCATCGTCTTTTCCTTTCGCTGGACGGGGGCGGCGCTCGCATGCGCCGTCATGGCGTTTCCGCTGATGGTGCGCTCCATCCGCCTCTCCATCGAAGCGGTGGACAGCAAGCTGGAAGAGGCGGCCGGAACCCTGGGTGCAAGCCCCCTATGGGTGTTCCTCACCGTCACGCTTCCCCTGATCCTGCCCGGCATCATCGCGGGCATGATCCTCGCTTTCGCCAAGGCCATGGGCGAATTCGGCGCGACCATCACCTTCGTTTCCAATATTCCCGGCGAAACCCAGACGCTGTCCGCTGCCATCTACACTTTCACGCAGGTTCCGGGCGGCGATGCAGGCGCATTGCGGCTGACCATCGTTTCCGTCGTGATTTCCATGTTGGCCTTGCTCGTCTCGGAGTTTCTGGCCCGCATCATCGGCAAACGGGTGAGCATGGAATGACGCTTTCTGTCTCCACCCGCCACCGCCTCGGCTCCTTCGAACTCAACGCGTCATTCACCTCTGATGGCGGCGTTACAGCGCTTTTCGGACGCTCTGGCTCCGGTAAGACGTCGATGATCCGCATCATCGCAGGTCTGCTGCGGCCAGATAGTGGTCAGGTATCGCTCGATGGCGAAGTGCTGGCCGATAGCGGAAAGCGCCTGTTCCTGCCGGCGCACAGGCGCCATTTTGGTTATGTTTTTCAGGAAGCGCGGCTGTTTCCTCATCTCAGCGTTGCCCAGAACCTGAACTACGGCAAATGGTTCGCTACGGAAAAATCTGAGCGGGCGAATGAAAACCGCATTATCGATATGCTTGGCATCGGCCATCTTCTCCAGCGTCGTCCGAACAAGCTTTCCGGCGGTGAAAAACAGCGGGTCGCCATCGGCCGCGCACTCCTGTCATCGCCCAGACTACTGTTGATGGACGAACCTCTCGCCTCACTGGACGAGGAACGAAAGGCCGAGATCATCCCTTATCTGGAACGGCTGCGCGACGAGACGAAAATCCCGATCGTCTATGTCAGCCACTCCATCCAGGAAGTCGCCCGCCTTGCCGACCGCATAGTTGTTATGAAGGACGGCAAGGTGGAGGTACAGGGAAAAGCGGCCGACGTGCTGTCACGGTCGGATTTTAGCGCACATCTTGAGCGACGAGAAGCGGGCAGCATCCTTTCGGGACACATCGAAAGCTTCGATGAAAGGCACGGGCTTGCTGCCGTAAGGCTCTGCTCGTCGCTCCTGCAGGTTCCAGCAAAAAGAGGAACACCCCGCACCCCGGCACGCGTGCTGATACCGGCGCGTGACGTCATGCTTGCCACGGCAAAACCCGAAGGCCTGAGCGCACTTAACATCCTCGAAGGCCATATTGCCGGCATCTCGACCAGCGAAGATGGCATGGTAACCGTTCAGGTGGATTGCGGCGGCGATATTATCCAGTCGCGTATCACCGATCTGTCGCGCGAACGTCTCCAGCTGGAACCCGGGAAACCGGTACATGCGATCATAAAGTCGGCGGCTCTCGATCCGTATTAGTGATGGCGGCATCAGGATTGCGGTTGGCCTCAAGCCAGTCGATATCCTTGCGCAGGGCCTCATCCATCCGCTTTTCCATGCTGCGATAACGTTCAAGCAATTCGGCACCGAATGCGGTCAGCGCAGCCCCACCACCCTGCTTGCCGCCCCGCTGGGACTCGATCACCGGCTGCCTGAACATATGGTTCAGCGCATCCGCAAGCAGCCATGCACGGCGATAGGACATGTCCATCGCTCGCCCGGCGGCCGAGATCGAACCGGTCTCGACAATCAGCTCCATCAACTCGATCTTACCATGGCCGAGACGATCTCCGGGCGGAAAATCGATGCGGAGAACGGGCTTCAGTGGCTGATGTATATTGCTCATCGGCTAGAAACCCCGGCCATGAAGATCGCGATAGGCTTTCTGCGCACCGAGCTGCGGCAGAGCCGTCGCCTCGTAAACACCGCGCGCCACTGCGCGCGCCATAACGATGGTAGCGAGATGGCAGAGTTCCGCGAAATGAGCGCCGCCCTCAAGCGGCTTCTCACCGGTCGCAGCCGAAAACATGGTGTCGCCGTCGCTCGGCAGATGGGCGGGCAGCACGGCGCGCGCCAGCCCGTCATGCGCCATGATGGAAAGGCGGTGCGCCTGCGCTTTGGTAAGGACGGCATCGGTGACCACGGCGCCGATGGTCGTCGCGGTGAGGTTGACGCCCTTGAGACGAAGCGCGGTATGATCCGGTTCGAAACGATCAGGAAAACCGCAGTCGCCGAACTCGCCCTGCTCTTCAAAAGGCGCAGACCAGAAATGGCGGCTGCTGCCAACGGTTGCCGAGCCAAGCGCATTGACGGCGACGATGGCCGCCACCTTGTAACCGCCGGAACTGATAGCGCTTGCCGAACCAAGTCCGCCCTTGAAGGTGGCGGTGGTCGCCCCCGTTCCCGCGCCGACTGTTCCAAGCCCGAAGGGCTCCGCACGCGCCGCCCTGAAAGCCGCATAGCCCATCTCGCGATAGGGCGAATGCAGCCCCCACTCCTTGTTGCCACCATTCAGCAGATCCATGAGGATCGCCTGCGGCACAATGGGAACACGGGTGGAACCGACTTGCAGGCCACGCCCGATCTCGCGCAGACCGGCCTGAACACCACCCGCCGCATCCAGCCCGAAAGCCGAACCGCCTGAAAGTACGAAGGCATCCACGGTTTCCACCGTCATCGCCGGGTCGAGCAGGCCGGTATCACGACCACCGGGCGCCCCGCCAAGAACCGAACCGGAGGCGATTACGGGTTTTTCGAAAACGATTGCGGTGACGCCGGAGCCGAGTGCAAGATCGGTGACATTGCCGACCAAAATCCCATTGATATCCGTCAGAAGATTATTTCGTGCCGCCATGCCGTTCCCCTTTTCTCCCGGTATCCCGCCGCCACGGGGCACTGTCAACGCAAAAGGTGAATCAGGAAAATACCGCCGTGCCAATCACCGGTGTCGAGGGAATGGCCATATCTCTCGGCTCCAGCGGCCCCGCCACAAAAGCCTGATGCCCGGCCTCAATGGCGCGGGCGAAAGCTTCCGCCATGCCGACCGGGTCACCCGCCCCCGCGACCGCCGTGTTGAGCAGAACGGCATCGTAACCAAGCTCCATCACCGTCACCGCATGTGACGGCCGGCCGATACCGGCATCGACGATCAGCGGCACATCCGGAAAACGCGCCCGCATGGATTTCAGCGCCATCAGATTAAGCGGCCCCATGGCGCTGCCGATCGGCGCGCACCAGGGCATCAGCACCTTGCAACCCGCATCCAGGAGCTTTTCCGCCACGACAAGATCATCAGTCGTATACGGAAAGACTTCGAAACCATCGTCGCAGAGAATTTTCGCCGCTTCGACGAGCGCAAACACATCGGGCTGCAAGGTGTCGTGATGGCCGATGACCTCCAACTTGATCCAGTTGGTGTGAAAAACCTCACGCGCCATCTTCGCCGTTAGCACCGCTTCCTTCACGGTATGGCAGCCAGCCGTATTGGGCAGAATGTAACGATCCAGCTCGCGGATCAGCTCAAAAAACTGGCCACCCTTCTTGCCGCCTGCCGTTTCCCGACGCAGCGAAATCGTCAGAATATCCGTGTTGCTGGCCCGCACTGCATCGGCAAGTACGGCGGGAGACGGATAACGCGCCGTGCCGAGCAGGAGGCGCGACGAGACCTCACGGCCATAAAGCGTCAGCATGGCCTCAACCTCCCTGCATCGGCGAAAGGATTTCGACACGGTCGAACGCCTTCAATCGATAATCGGCGCGCTCTTCCGAATGCACCAGATCGCCATTGACCGCCGTCGCCAGCCACTCGCCTTCATAATCGAGGCTGGTGAGTAACCCGGCCAGCGTCTCGGTGGCGAGATCAAGCTCGTCGCCATTCACCAGAAGTTTCATGATCCTGTTCCTTTCCAGAGATATCTTGGCAGACGATTTCAGCCGCCTGCCGCGCCATCGCCGGCGACAGCAGGAAGCCATGCCGGTGGGCGCCGTTGATGAAGACGGTCCGGCCGTCCTGCGTAACTTTCGGCAGATTGTCGGGATAGGCGGGGCGCACGCCCGTTCCGGTCTCGATGATTTCCGCTTCGCCGAAGGCCGGATGCACGGCATAGGCGGCGTTCAGAAACTCCATCATCGAGCGCGCTGAAATGGCTCCGGCATCCTCTGTCTCGATCATCGTGGCCCCCACCATGAAGCGACCCGGCTCACGCGGCACAATGTAAAGCGGAATGCGCGGATGTAAGAGCCGGACGGCGCGCGACAGGGAAACCTCTGACGTGGCTAGATAGAGCATTTCTCCCCGCACGCCGCGAAGATTGGCAATCTCGCCCACCGCCGCAGCGCCGGTGCAATCCACCACCCGATCGAACGGCTGCTCATCCACCGGAATACCCATATGAAACCGCACGCCCAAGCCGCAAAGCCGCGTATGCAGCGATTTGAGCGCAAGGCGCGGATCGAGATGCCCCTCGCCCGCGAAATAAAGCCCGGAGCGGAACCGCCCGGCAAGGTCAGGCTCCAGAGCGGCGATTTCACCCTCATCCACCCATCGGTACCCTGCGGTTCTGGATGCGAAACGCGAAAGCTCAGCTTTGTCGCGGGCGGGCGCGACGACCAGCGTTCCGTGTCTGATGACAAGGCCGGGGGTCGCCTCATCCCACCAGTCGAGAGCCGCCTGGCCGAGCGTCAGTACCGCCTCGTCCGCACTTTCACGCTCGCACCAGGGCGCCAGCATTCCGCCCGCATAAAAGGATGCGCCGCGCGAGGCTTCAGCATTGCGCTCTGAAACCTCCACGGTTGCGCCGCGCCGCGCCAGTTCGAAGGCCGCCGTCAGACCGGCGACCCCCGTTCCCTTAACAAGAACACGCATGCTACTGGCCGTCTGCCGGGGTCGCGAGCGGCATGTAAAGCTCGCCACCTTCCTTGAAGCGCGCGGCCATGGCCTCCAGCCCTTCCTTCTGCGCCTCGGCGCGGATGTCGTGGGAAATCCGCATCGAGCAGAATTTCGGCCCGCACATCGAGCAGAAATGCGCGACCTTGTGCGCCTCCTTCGGCAGGGTCTCGTCATGGAAGGAGCGCGCCGTGTCCGGATCCAGCGACAGGTTGAACTGGTCTTCCCAACGGAACTCGAACCTTGCACGCGACAGCGCATCGTCCCGCACCTGTGCCGCCGGATGCCCCTTGGCGAGATCGGCCGCGTGAGCCGCGATCTTGTAGGTGATGACACCGACCTTCACGTCGTTACGATCAGGCAGACCGAGATGTTCCTTCGGCGTGACATAGCAGAGCATCGCCGTGCCAAACCAGCCGATCATCGCTGCCCCGATGCCGGAAGTGATGTGGTCGTAACCGGGGGCGATATCGGTCGTTAGCGGCCCAAGCGTATAAAAGGGCGCCTCACCGCAGGTCTTCAACTGCTTGTCCATGTTCTCCTTGATCTTGTGCATCGGCACATGGCCGGGGCCCTCGATCATGACCTGGCAATCCTTCGCCCATGCGATCTGTGTCAACTCACCGAGCGTCTCCAGCTCGGCAAATTGCGCGGCGTCGTTGGCGTCGGCAATCGAACCGGGCCGCAACCCGTCACCCAGCGAGAAGGAAACGTCATAGGCACGGCAGATATCGCAGATCTCGTCGAAATGCTCGTAGAGGAAGCTTTCCTTGTGATGATGCAGACACCACTTGGCCATAATCGACCCGCCGCGCGAGACGATACCGGTGACACGGTTGACGGTAAGCGGAATGTAATGCAGCCGAACACCGGCATGGATGGTGAAATAATCCACGCCTTGCTCCGCCTGTTCGATCAACGTATCGCGGAACACTTCCCAGTTCAGGTCCTCGGCAATGCCGTTGACCTTCTCCAGCGCCTGATAAAGCGGCACCGTGCCGATCGGTACCGGCGAATTGCGGATGATCCATTCGCGGATATTGTGGATGTTGCGCCCGGTCGAAAGGTCCATGACGGTATCGGCACCCCAGCGGATCGCCCAGACCATCTTCTCCACCTCTTCGGCCATGGAGGAGGTGACGGCGGAATTGCCGATATTGGCGTTGATCTTGACCAGAAAATTACGGCCGATGATCATCGGCTCAAGCTCGGGGTGATTGATGTTGGCCGGGATGATGGCGCGACCCGATGCGACTTCCTGACGGACGAACTCTGGCGTCACATAATCGGGTATCTGCGCACCGAAACTCTCGCCATCACGAGCCAGCTTCTCCTTCGCCGCTTCGCGCCCCAGATTTTCGCGAATGGCGATGAACTCCATTTCCGGCGTGATGATGCCTGCCCGCGCATAGGCAAGCTGCGTTACGGCTTTTCCTTCCGTGGCCCTCAGCGGCTGGTGGCGCACGGCAAATTCAGGCGTCAGGCGCTCGCCAGTGGCAAAGCCGTTATCCTCCGGTTTGACGTGCCGACCGTCATAAGCCGCGACATCGCCGCGCGCTACAACCCAGTCGTGACGCAGGCGCGGCAGACCCTTTTCGATCAGAACGTTATGCAATGGATCGGTATAGGGGCCTGAGGAATCATAGACCGTGACCGGCGGTTCTCCCGCCGTCGGGTGGACGGCGATTTCGCGCATCGGCACGCGAATATGCGGATGCAAAATTCCGGTTTTGTGGATTTTCGTGGAGGCGGGATGCGGCCCGGTTGTGACGACAAGCGGGATATTCTTGGCAACGATATTCATCATGAGGCTCCAAAGTTTGACAGTGGAGACCCAGTTCGAGCCGGAATGATGGAAAATACCGACGCGTCGGCAGCGCAAGTTACACGCAATCCGACCTTCGGTCTTTGCACCGTCCCTACGCCAGTATGAACTGGATCAGGTTCAACGGGTCACTGCGCATAAAAGCAGAATCTCAGCCCCTTGACGGGACACCCCTGGTGAATGGACACAAGAGAAAACACCGCCCGACATTTGTCAAGGGTGCTGCTGATGGCTGGCAAAGGTGGACGAACAACAAAAGCGCCGTTAGTGGTAATTAACCTAACGGTTTAGGCGAATATTATCGTTTTCAAATTAACGATAAGCACAAACCATCCTGATGTTAAATTCATGGGAGATAAGTCGGAATGAATGCGACTATTCGTGAAATACTGGCAAAATTCGGCCAGCTTCCTACCCCCGTCGATACGATTGAAAACGAAGCAGATCTTTATGCAGCAGGTCTTTCTTCCTTTGCCTCGGTGCAATTGATGCTGGGTATCGAGGAAGCTTTCGATATCGAATTCCCCGACAACCTCTTGAACCGCAAGTCCTTTGCCAGCATCAAGGCCATTGAAGACACCGTTAAGCTCATTCTGGATGGTAAAGAGGCAGCCTGATGAATGTGACCGTTGCGCCGCAGGATGAAACGCTGTCCGCGCGCGCAAGCCGCGTCGCAGCAATTGCCGCCAAACACGCGGACGAGGTGGACGTCACCGGTCGCTTCCCGGAGGAAGCCGTCAACGCGCTGAGACAAGAGCGCCTTCTCGGCATTCAGGTCCCGTCCTCTCTTGGTGGCGAAGGCGCATCCATACAGCAAATCGCCGATATCTGCGCCCGGCTTGGCCAGGCCTGTTCGGCAACCGCGATGATTTTCGCCATGCACCACATCAAGGCATCGAGCCTTGTGGAACACGGCGAGACAAGCCCATGGCATGCGGGTTTCATGAGCCGCATTGCAAGCGAACAGCTTCTGCTCGCCTCGGCCACGACCGAAGGCGGAATCGGCGGCAATCTGCGCAATTCCATCTGCGCGATTGAGGTCGAAGGAGAGATCTGCCGGCTGGAGAAGGACGCCACCGTCATTTCCTACGGCAGCAATGCGGATGCCATCCTCATCACCTCGCGCGCCCACAAGGATGCCGCCCCGGCCGATCAGGTGATGACCGTCTTCCTGAAAGATCAGTACAAGCTCGAGAAGACCCACGTCTGGGACACACTCGGCATGCGCGGCACCTGTTCGGACGGTTTCCTGTTCCGCGGCGAGGCGCCGGCGGTGCAGATATTCCCAAAACCCTTTGCGGAAATCGCCGCGCAATCCATGCTTGCAAGCTCGCATCTTCTGTGGAGCGCCGTGTGGTATGGCATCGCGTCGGATGCGGTGCTGCGCGCGCAATCCTTCGTCAGGACGGCTGCACGCAAGTCGCCCGGTGTCACACCGCCAGGCGCTATCCACATTGCCGAAATTTCCACCAAATTGCAGGTGGTCAAATCCAACGTCATTGCGGGCGTAAAGGCTTACGAAGACACCAAGAGCGACCCGGACAAGCTGATGTCCATGGCGTTCGCGGTTGCCATGAACAATGTGAAGATCTGTTCTTCGGAAACCATTCTGGAGATCATCGACCAAGCGATGCTGGTCTGCGGCATCATGGGTTACAAGAACGGTACGCCCTACAGCCTTGGCCGACACCTTCGCGACGCGCATTCCGCGCGCCTGATGATTTCCAACGACCGTATTCTCGGCAATTCCGCCAATCTCCTGCTGGTTCACAAGCAGGACACCAGCCTCTTGGGATAAGACCATGGATATGCAAACATCGTTTCTCGATCGACTGTTCGAAGAAGGCCTGCTGATTGAAACGGGTGTCGATGGTCTTTACGGACGGAGCGGCCAGTTCGAGGATGTCATTGCCGCATTCGAACGCCTGATCGACCGCACCGGCGGCCCGGACAGTGCAGAGGCGATCCGCTTTCCGCCCGGCATCAACCGCGCCTATTTCGAAAAGAGCGGTTACATGAAAAGCTTCCCGCAGCTTGCGGGCACGGTGCATTCCTTCTGCGGTTGCGAACTTGACCATGTCAGCCTTCTCAAATCCATGGATGAGGGCGGCGACTGGACAAAGGACCAGAAAGCAACCGATATCGTGCTGACGCCGGCCGCTTGCTATCCTCTTTATCCGACCATCGCCAAGCGCGGCGCATTGCCTTCCGGCGGCGGTCTCTACGACATCCAGTCCTATTGTTTCCGCCATGAACCCTCGAAGGACCCGGCACGTCAGCAACTTTTCCGCATGCGGGAATATGTGCGCATGGGCACGGAGAGCGATGTGACCGAATTCCGCCAGACATGGATGGATCGCGGCGTGGCGATGATGGAAGCCGTGGGCCTTGATGTGACCATCGACGTGGCCAACGATCCCTTCTTCGGCCGCGCGGGCAAAATGCTCGCCAACAACCAGCGCGACCAGAACCTGAAATTCGAACTGTTGATCCCCGTCACATCCGCCACCAACCCGACGGCCTGCATGAGCTTCAATTACCATCAGGACGCCTTTGGCCAGAAATGGGGATTGAACCTCGACAATGGTGATGTGGCTCACACCGCCTGCGTCGGTTTCGGCCTTGAGCGCATTGCGCTGGCACTTTTTGCGCATCACGGACTGGATGTAAAAACATGGCCCGAAAAGGCCTTGAAAACACTCTGGGGCTAACCATTCATGCGGCAGATTTTCCCCGGTCTCGATCCCAAAAACTATGTGCAGCACTCGCTTCATTCGTCGGAAAGAATGTGGCCGGAGACCAATTGCTACATCGATTTGTGGATCGAGGTGCTGGCCTCGAAAGGGTTGCCGCCTGAGGCCATGTTCGGCTTCACCCTGACGCAGGATTTCGAAGGCGACCAGTTCACCTTCTTCAAGGTGCCGCTGGAAGATCTGGAAGCACTTTATGGCGTTCGAGCCACCGAACTTGCGATCTTCGACCGGGTAGAAAACCATATCGAAGCGCAGCTGGAGCGCGGTCGCATCTGCCTGATCGAGATGGACAGCTTCTATATGCCCGATACCCACGGGGTGGGTTACCGGAAGGAACATGGCAAGACCACCATCGCCATCAACCGGCTGGACCTTGCAAACCGGGAACTCGATTATTTTCATAATGCCGGCTTTTTCCACCTGTCGGGCGAAGATTTCGACGGCCTGTTCCAGCATCATCTGAGAGAGAGCGAGCCGCCCTTCCTGCCCTATACGGAATTTGCGAAATTTGCAGACAGCAACCCTTCGCCGGCGCATATCCGCAAAACGGCCGAACGGCTGCTGAAGTTTCATTTTTCACGGCGACCATCCGACAATCCGGTCAGGTCTTTTGCAGCCGTGTTTCCGGCTCAGGTCGAGAAGGTGGCAGACCGTCCGTTTGGCTTTTTCCACAAATATGCCTTCAATACGCTGCGCCAGCTCGGCGCCAATTTCGAACTGGCGGCGAGCCACCTCGAATGGCTGGACAAGAGCGAATTTGCTGAAGCGCGAGACCACGCGCTGCGCATATCCGAGGTCGCCAAGACCGTGCAGTTCCAGCTCGCTCGCGCCGTCACACGCCGTAAATTCGACGCGCTCGCCTCGGTGCTCGATCCGGCTGCGGAAGCATGGGATGGTGTGATGGAAGCCCTTGCGGCGAAATTGTCGAACACCAGCGAGGCCGCGTGAGGACTTATCTTCCGCGCGAAAGCGAAAAATTGCTGAGTGAAGGCTGGACGCTGACACTGACGTCCGCCAATGCCTGCGAAACGCCCTCGGAAATTCCCGCAACTCTTGAAAGCTTTCACGTATCCGTTCCCGGAACAGTGGCGCAAGCTCTGGAACTGGCCGGGAAATTCGACCGTTTCAATCCGACACCATTGAACGACAGGGATGCCTGGTACCGTCTGACGATGATTTCCGATGTGCGGGAGCGGGCGATCCTGCGCTTCGACGGCCTGTCGACGATTGCAGAAATCTTCCTCAACGGCGAACTGATCGCCGCCAGCCAGAGCATGTTCGAAAGGCTGGAAGTGCCGGTTGAACTGACGGGCGCGGACGAACTTTCGATCTGCTTCCGGGCACTTTCGCCAAGGCTCGAAAAAACCGGTCCCCGCGCCCGCTGGCGTCCGCAGATGATGAACACTCAAGGTCTGCGGCTGATCCGCACCACGGCGCTCGGATATATGCCAGGCTGGTGCCCGGAAATCCATGCCGCCGGCCCATGGCGACCCATCAGCCTTATAAGACAGGCAGACGTGCTTTGCACAGTCCGGTCCTCGCTCGACGAAACCGGGACGGGAACGGTCAACATCGCCCTGGAGGCGAACCACGACATTCCATCCGCACGGCTCACCTGCGCCGGTTACAGCACCGATCTTTCCAGAGGTGAAAACGGCGAATTCTTGGGCGAACTCCGGATACCCGATGTCGAGACCTGGTGGCCGCATACCCACGGCAGACCGGCGCTCCATGAAGTCATTCTGGAACTGGATGGTAAGCAACACAGACTCGGGCGCACCGGCTTCAGGCGCATGGAGGTGGATTACGGCGAAGACGGCAACGGTTTCGGCATCCGGGTAAACGGGCTCCCCGTTTTCTGCCGGGGCGCAGTCTGGACGACCGCCGACATCGTGCGCCTGCCGGGAACAAGACCGGACTATGAGCCTTGGCTTCGAAAAGCTGCCGAAGCCGGTATGAACATGATCCGCATCGGCGGCACGATGGCCTATGAAACGCCGGAGTTCTTCGCGCTCTGCGATGAACTCGGCATCATGGTTTGGCAGGACGCCATGCTTGCCAATTTTGATTATCCAGCAAAGGATGAGGCGCTCAGCCAGCACATCGTTACGGAAGTCTCGCAGTTCCTCGAGGCGACCGCCCTTTCCCCTTCGCTGATCGTTTTTTGCGGTGGTAGCGAAATGTACCAGCAGGGCGCGATGCTCGGTCTGCCGGAACAGATATGGAAGGGAACGCTCACCGAGACAATTTTGCCCGAAGTCCTGACCGAAAAACGGCCAGACGCGGCCTATGTGGCGAATTCCCCTTCAGGCGGCGCCTTGCCCTTCTTTCCCAATGCCGGAGTTGGTCATTATTACGGTGTGGGCGCCTATTGCCGTCCGCTGGAAGATGCCCGCCGGGCCGATCTCCGCTTTGCTGCAGAGTGCCTGGCCTTCGCCAATATTCCCGAACAGGAAACGCTGGACAGACATCTTCCCGCTCTGGCGGTGCATGATCCGCGCTGGAAGGCGCGCACGCCACGCGATCGCGGCGCTTCCTGGGATTTCGAGGATATTCGCGACCATTATCTGAAACTGCTTTACGACGTTGAGCCGGACGTGCTGCGTCGGGAGGATGGCGGCCTCTATCTCGACATGTCTCGTGCCGTCACTGCCGAGGTCATGGAAGCAACCTTCGCCGAATGGCGTCGCGACACGTCCTCTTGCCGGGGCGCCCTGGTCTGGACCTTGCAGGATCTCGTTCCCGGCGCTGGCTGGGGTATCATCGATGCCACCGGCAGACCCAAATCCGTCTGGCATGCGCTGAAAAGAGCGTTTCGTCCCATCCAGGTCAGCCTTTCCGATGAAGGCACCAACGGGCTGGACATTCATGTCATCAACGAAACCGGCGACAACCTTGACGCCATGCTGGAACTGACCTGCCTGCGCGATGGCACGCAACCCGTCGTCCATGCCAAACGGCCGCTCACGCTCTCGCCGCGACAGAGCCAGACCATCGCCGCAACCGATTTGTTCGGCGCCTTTTTCGATACGACCTATGCCTATCGTTTCGGCCCGCGCTCCCATGATGTGACGGTAGCCCGGCTCCGCGATGTCGCGACCGGATCTGTCATCGCCGACGCATTCCATTTTCCTCTCGGTCGGAAAAAAGCACTGCACGCCGCCAACCTTCAGGTGGGGGTGAGCGAGGCGAACGGCATCTGGTCGCTCGAGATCGGCACGGACCGGCTGGCGCAATCCGTCCATATCACGGCGCAAGATTACCGCGCCTCGGAAAGCTGGTTCCATCTCGCACCCGGTGAAACCAGAAAAATCGACCTTATCCCGGAGACAGCAACATCCGAAACGCCCCCTTCCGGCGATGTCGTCTCGCTAGGCTCCAGCCGGCGATTTTCCTTTTAGAGCCATCAGCTTCACCGCATCGATGTAGGCTTTTCTGGCCTCAGGCGTTGAAAGATTATGGTCGGCGTCAGGAACAATCGTCAGCGACACATTCCGATAGGCCGACAAGCCCCTGCCATCGGCGTTGAAATAATACCGGAAATGCTCAAGCCCGTCGTCATTCTCGCTGTAAAGCAGGCTAATGGACACATCCCTTGTCTTGAGCTTGTCGAAAGCACCGTAGACGGCACGCCCTTCCTCGCTCCCCCGGCGGGAAAGCCTTGCCGTTTTTATCGAAAGCTTCTTGAGCGTCGCCTTGGCGATATTGCGACCAGCGCTCACCACATCGACATCGCCGCTGACGAGACGCTTGAACGTAGCGCCCTGGCGAAAACGCTGGCTGTATTCCCCAAAGGACCGTGGCGGTTTGTGCAGCGCTTCATCGACCGAGCGGCCTTTCCGCCAATGGAACACAACCGGATTAACCGCAACCACCCCGCTGATCCGGTCATCGGCAAGCGCGCCATTGAAGGCGAGGTAGGCGCCACTGCAGCGCCCAGCAGCAACGACGGGTCCTTTGCCACGCCGACTGAGAAAATCGAGCGCTGCGGCCACGTCGTCATTCTGCGTCACATCGTAAAGAACCTGATCGGGCGCGTTTTTGACCGGGGGGCTGTCGGCAATATTGGCCGCGTCGAACCGCAACGAAGCGATACCCTCCCGTGCGAGCAAACGGGCCGTTTGCACGGAAAGCCTGCCCCAACCCGCATGCCGATCGTAGGCTGCGCCCAGCAGAAGGACCGAGGAGACCGCCACCCGATCGTCAGGCTCGCAAAAAACACCGAAAAGCCGGCCGGCTTCGCCAAATTGCACCGGCTGTTCCAGAAAACCGCGACCGCGCTGCGGAGCGTTGACGATGAAATCCTCCTGCGGACCTGCCGCATCCGTGGTCTGGGTCTTGGACAGGACCCAATCCCGAAGCCGCTTCACCACATCGCCGGGTATTTTCGAGAGTGTAGGACTGGATACGAGATCGTCATATCCCTCAAATTCCGCCTCCCCCACCTCGGCACCAATCGCGGCGAGTTGTTTGGCAAAATCGCTGTCGCTCGCCCGGCCCGGTCTCGACAGCACCAGAATGCTGCGCGCAGGAGCAGTATCCAGCTTTGCAAGATTGACCTTCTTGATAGCATCAGCAACACCCACCGGCATGGCCATGCCTGCAATTGCCCCCGCCTCCGCCATGCGCTGCCCGGGCCGAAGACCAAGGCCATCGTCAATCATGGACGACCACATCGCCAGTTCGCGAAGATAGCTCCGACCGGAGACGACGGGCGCCAGAAGCGCCATGGAACCGACCGCCGCCGCATCGGCGAGCGCCTGTATCGCGATCAGACAGCCGAGACCCTGAGCGATGACGACCACCCTGGAACAGCCGGAAAGACGTTTTAGATAATCGAGCGCCGCTCGCGTGTCGGAAAGCCAATCCGCCGCACGGTCGACATCCTCCGGATCGAGCGCATCCCCGGCGCCATGATAGTCGAACCGCAGGCTGGCGACGCCGGCCGCCGCCAGCCGTTCAGCCACAACCCGCTGAAACTTGCGAGTGCACAGTTCCTCCATGCCCCAGGGGCTGACGAAAAGAACCGCATGATCCTGTTTGACCTCTTTGCGCGCCGGGTGAAAAATACCCGTGCATCCTTGAAAAGAAACCGGATGCGCGATCGACCCATCGGATGCAATGCCCGAGAGCGACAACATGTCAGGGGACGGTTCACCGCTTGCACGCTCTGAAATATCTATCGCCATCGACCTTGCAATCACTACGCCTGTGTCGGCTCAACCATTTGCGGGATAACTATACCGGAGCGTCCTAACGTCCTGTTCTACAGTAAAACCAATAACATTAGGGAAGTCTAAAAATGTAGTCGTCTCAATATCGAATGTGGAATGCACGTTACAAAAACAAATATCGGGGATCGTGGGCCAGCCTCGGCACGGGCGCTATTTTGCTCGAAACCGCTTGAATATACTGATAAATAGCGAGTCACATACCTATTTGCAGGAGGGGATCCCGCCACCCGGCAGCCTGACCGTCTTGACACCGCGCAAACCAACACGCCGGGCCCTGCCCGACAGGTCATAGAAGTTTTATATGGAACAAAGCCTTACGCGTTATATCTGGTCGCATACGAAGCGGCAGCAGCTTTTCATTCTGCTGATCGTCGCCCTGTCCATGATCCCCTATTTCCTCGCCTTCGATCTGCCCAAACAGATCGTCAACGGGCCCATTCAGGGAGACGGCTTCGAAGGGGCAAACGCGACACAGCTTTTCATGCATCTCACGGTCGATATTCCCTATTGGGGCACCGTGACGCTCTTCCCCGGGCTCGAACTCAACCGCATGTCGATGCTGATGGCGCTCAGCCTCACCTTCCTTGCGCTTGTCGTCATCAACGGGCTTTTCAAATATTATATCAACACCTTCAAGGGCCGCCTCGGGGAGCGGCTTCTCAGGCGTATCCGTTTCGAACTTATCGATCGGATCCTGCGGTTCCCGCCCACGCATTTCAAGCGGGTCAAGGGTGCTGAAATCTCCAGCATGGTGAAGGACGAGGTCGAACCGCTGGGCGGATTTACCGGCGACGCCTTTGTGCAGCCGGCGCTTCTGGGCGGTCAGGCGCTCTCGGCACTCTTCTTCATTCTCGTGCAGAATTTCTGGCTGGGTCTGATTGCGGCTTTCATGGCCGCCATACAGGTCGGCATCATCCCCAAAATGCGCCGTCGCCTCATCGAACTCGGTCGCCAGCGGCAGCTGAGCGCACGCCAGCTTGCCGGGCGCATCGGCGAAATGGTCGACGGCATCGGCACCATCCACGCCTATGACACCTCCAATTTCGAGCGTGCCGATGCCTCTCACCGGCTCGGCGACATCTTCAGGATCCGCTACGATCTCTACCAGTGGAAGTTCCTGGTCAAATTCATCAATAACTTCCTCGCGCAGCTCACCCCTTTCTTCTTTTATGCACTGGGCGGTTATCTCACGCTCAAGGGCAGCCTCGATGTCGGGCAGCTGGTTGCCGTCATCAACGCTTATAAGGAACTGCCAGGACCGCTGAAGGAGCTGATCGACTGGGATCAGGCGCGTCAGGATGTTCAGGTAAAATACGAGCAGGTCTTCGAGCAGTTCGATGCGTCGAACATGATCGATGACAAGGTGCAAAAACTGTCACCGGGAGCAGTCGCGGCAATTGCCGCACCGATCGTCGTCAGCAATCTGACGCTGGAAGACGATAGCGGCAGCCGGCTTCTGGAACAGGCATCGTTGAAGATCGAGGCAGGCGAGGTGATCGCCATCGTCGGCGGATCGGGAGCAGAGGCGCTCGCGGATGCTATCGGCCGCACGCTCTGGCCGACCTCCGGCAAGGTAAGCATCAACGACGTCGACATATTGGAATTGCCTGAATCGCTGACGGGCCGTCGCATCTCCTATGTGTCCTCGGACAGCTATTTTTTCCACGCCAGCCTGAAGGACAATCTGCTTTACGGTCTCAAGCACGCACCGCTTGTCGAAAAGCAATACGAAGGTGCAGCGCTGGAACACCGCAAATGGGAGATCCGCGAAGCCAAGCTTGCGGGCAATCCGACGATCGACATCAACAGCGAATGGATCGACTACGCTTCAAGCCCGGCCGGTGACGGCAAGCCGGAAAACCTCATCCAGGCCGTTCTGGCTGTGCTCGACAGCGTGGAACTTTCACAGGATATTCTGGAATTCGCGTTGCGCTCGACGATCGACCCTTTGACCGACCTGCATCTTGCGGCCCGCATTGTGGAACTGCGACATGTCCTGCGCGCCGAACTGGAAAAGGAGAACCTGAGCGGCCTCATCGCTCCGTTTGAGCTGGAGAGCTACAACAGCGAGGCCACCGTGGGTGAGAACCTGTTGTTCGGTACCATGCGCGACTCATCACAGTCGATCAGGACCGTCATAGAAAGCGAATATTTCCGTTCGCTGATGCGCGAAACAGGCCTCGTCAAAACCCTGTTCGAAATGGGGTATACGATTGCCGAAAACATCGTGGAAATCTTCGCGGACCTGCCGGGTGACCACCCCTTCTTCCAGCAGCTGACATTCATGACGCCCGACGATGTTCCGGTCTATCAGCAAATGCTGCAGCGTCTTCAGAGCCGGAGTTTCGACGAGGCCAATGAAAGCGAAAGACGCGCGATGCTGCGGCTGAGCTTCTTCTACATCGAGCCCCGGCAGCGTTTCGGCCTGCTGTCACCGGAAATCATGAACCGGATAGTTGAAGTCCGGCACATGTTCCATGAAAACCTGCCGGACAGCCTGAAGAACGTGATCGAAATCTACGATCCGACGAAATACATGAGTGCCACCAGCCTTCTGGACAATATTCTCTTCGGCAAGGTCAGCCATCGTTATACCGACGCATCACGGCGCATCACCCACATCGTGGCCGAGGTCATGCGCAAGCAGGGCGTCTATGAGCGTGTGCTTGCGGTGGGTCTGGATTTCAACCTCGGCGCCGGCGGCAAGCGGCTCGGGCCACTCCAGCGGCAGAAGCTCAATCTCGCAAGGGCGCTGATCCGCAAGTCCGACTATTACGTCTTCAATCGCCCCCTTCCCGGCCTCGATCCGCGGCAACAGGAGGAAATTGTCGAACGGGTCATCACATTCCTGAAACAGAACAATAATAACCCGGCGATCGTGTGGGTTCTGTCGAATGCGACGCTCTCGCGCATGTTCGACCGG
Organism: Rhizobium sp. AN68; assembly: GCF_030758035.1. Classification (NCBI taxonomy): domain Bacteria; kingdom Pseudomonadati; phylum Pseudomonadota; class Alphaproteobacteria; order Hyphomicrobiales; family Rhizobiaceae; genus Rhizobium; species Rhizobium sp. AN68. The sequence continues at coordinate 2,463,000 of NZ_JARWMI010000003.1, forward strand.
GTCATCGTCGTCCATCAGGGCCTTATCAGCGCTGATGGAAGTTACGAGACTCTTGCGCAGGAAAACGGTACATTCAAGGATATGGTCGCAACATAAATCCAAGAAAGTGACCGAGGTGGAACAAGAACAGGGTAAGGCAATGCTTTTCAAAGACGAAATTCAAATGCTGAAACGCGTCCCGTTTTTTTCGGAAATGGAACCGTCGAAGCTCAAACTTCTCGCATTCGCATCCGACCGCGTGTCCTATCACACCGGCGACATGCTGTTCCGGCAGGGAGATGTCGGCGATGCGGCCTACGTCCTTTTGACCGGCAAAGTGGATGTTCTGGTCGATTCTCCGTCGGGCACGTTAAAAGTGGCCGAAATGACCGGCAATGCGATCGTCGGTGAAATCGCCATTCTCTGCGACAGCGTCAGAACCGCAACCGTGCGTGCCTCCACCAACGTGGAAGCCCTGCGTATCGGCAAGGAACAGTTCTTCAAGCTCATGTCCGATTTCCCTGACATTACCATCAAGGTCATGCGCGTTCTTGCCGAACGTCTCACCCAGACGACGACGGAGCTTAGCAAAGCGCGTGCAAACGCGAGAACATGAGCCGCAATTTCTTGCTACCGTGGATGGCGATGTTGGAAAAATAAATGTCGCACCATTGCAATATAAATGAAATGCTGACTGAATAAGGGTAAGGGCGTCCGCCAAAAGAGAGCGGATATAATAATCTGTAGAGACAACGGGCTTCATGGGAGGAAGCGTGCAAGATTCCGTTGTAATCGGGGTGTGTCATGGCGTTCGATTCCGACATAGTAAGTCGGGAAGGTAATAAAGATTTTCGGGTAAAGATCTGGGGTGCGCGGGGAACGCTTCCTGTTTCAGGTGAAAACTTCCGAAAATATGGCGGGAATACCATCTGCATCGAGGTACGATGCGGAGATCATGTTCTTTTGTTCGACGCGGGTTCGGGGTTACACCCTGCTGGTCTGGCGTTGCGGGCGGAAGGTATTACCGACGTCAACCTGTTCTTCTCTCACTGCCATTACGACCACATCGTCGGCTTTCCCTATTTCAAGCCGTTCTACAATAGCTCCAACGATGTCGCCATCTGGTCGGGTCATCTTGCCGGCACCATGACAACGCGGGAAATGCTCAAGGACTTCATGAGCCCGCCATGGTTCCCCGTACCGCTGGAAGTCTGCTGCGCAAAAATGGCAACCCGTGACTTTATGCCGGGCGACGTCCTGGATGTTCATCCGGGCCTCTCGATCTGAACTGGAATGCTCAATCATCCGGGCAACGCCATCGGGTATCGCCTGGACTGGGCGGGAAAGTCATTCGCCATCATCACCGATACCGAACATGAACCGGGCAATATCGACAAGAACGTGCTTGATCTGATCAAGGACGTCGATCTCTTCCTCTACGACGCCATGTTTACCGATGAGGAGATGGGCCTTTATCGCGGTTATGGCCATTCGTCCTGGCAGGAGGCGATCCGCCTTGCCAAACTGGCAGGCGCAAAAAATGTCGGCTTCATCCACCACGCCCCAAGCCGCAGCGACGATGAGCTGGACGATATCGAAAAACAGGCAAAAGCCCAGTTCAGCGGTGCATTCGCGACAATGGACGGCCAGATCATCGACCTCTGATCGCGGTCACAAATCTCGTGTTGCTGGCCTGCGTTTGACGCTTTTTTGAAGCCTGATTTGTATCATGCGGCGAACAGACGTTCGAACACGCACAATTGACCATCGCCGGCCCATTGCTCCACGATATTGCCACGAGATACCCTGCATTAAAGACACCAGAGCACACTTAATGATGATTCTGCGCCAAATGACCGCATGATGGGATTTGCATGATCCGTTTCTTTTCGGAGACCAATTTGAGACGCGCCCGGATCTTGTCCGGCCTCATCATTTTTGCCTTTGTATTTTCCCATCTTTTCAACCATTCGCTCGCTCTCATCTCCATCGATACCGCCGAGCGGGCGCGAAAATGGTTCAGCCTGATCTGGCTCAATCCCGTCAGCAGCCTGCTGTTTTATGGGTCGGTTGTGGTGCACGTCTGTCTTGTCCTGCGCTCGCTTTATCAGCGCCGAACATTGCGCATGCCCCTTCGCGAAGCGCTGCAAGCCATACTTGGCCTGTCGATCCCGTTTTTGATCATCAGCCACGCCGTCAATATTCGCGTGTCGCACATGATCTACAACATCGACGTGGGATATTACTCGGTCGTTCGCCGGCTCTGGATCAACAACCCCATGGCCGGCGCGTGGCAAAGCCTCGCATTGATCGTGATCTGGACCCACGGGTGTATCGGCCTGTTTTTCTGGTTGCGTTACCGGGACTGGTATCCCAAAATTGCCGGGATATTCATGACTGTGGCGGTGATGCTGCCTTTGTTGGCGCTTCTGGGCTTCAGCGATGCCGGCCGCTGGCTGGAGGAGGTGGACAGAAAATACTCACTTCCTCCCGGGCTTGCAGATACCACCGTTCAAAGAGACGACATACCGTTACAACGGGAGATGGAGACGCGTATCCGTTTCGTTACCGACGCAACGGAAGCGATTTTTGTCGGCGCGGTCATGCTGGTGTTCGTCTTGCGCGGCGTGCGCAGCTGGCGACAGAGATCGACGGCTATCGAAATCCGTTATGAGCATGGCGCGCAAGCGCGCGTCCCTGCCGGGCTCAGCATTCTGGAGGCCAGCAGACTCGCGGGCGTACCGCATTATTCCGTATGCGGCGGCAAAGGACGCTGTTCGACCTGCCGGGTCAGGATTGTCGAAAGCAAAGGCCCGCTTCCGCCTCCTGGAGATATCGAACAAACCACTTTGAGGCGCATACATGCCGATTCAGATGTGCGGCTCGGCTGCCAGTTGCGGCCCACTCAGGATATTGGAATAGCGCTTCTGGTATCGCCGCCCCAACAGAGCGACCTGCCAGCGGATGCGCAACCGGCACGGCCGGGCAAGGAAGAGGAGATCGCCATCCTCTTTTGTGATATCCGCAATTTCACCGCGCTTTCCGAGGCGAAACTGCCATATGACGTCGTGTTTCTTCTAAACCGCTACTTCACCATCGTCGGGCAGGCCGTAGAACAGGCCGGAGGACATCTCGACAAATTCATCGGTGATGGCGCCATGGCTCTTTTCGGACTTGGCGACGATGCAGAAAATGCCTGCCGCAACGCCATGAAGGCCGCCGCTATCATATTGCGGGAGCTTTCAATCCTGAATGAGGGACTGGAAAAACAATTTGCCGTCCGGCTGGAAGTGGTAGTAGGCATCCACGCCGGCCCGACGATCGTCGGCGTCATGGGCTATGGCGCAGCGAAAACCCTGACCGCCATCGGCGACACCGTGAATGTGGCGAGCAGGCTGGAATCCAAGGCCAAGGAATTCGGCGCCGCCATTGTCGTTTCCGAACCCGCCATCATTCAGGCGGGACAGGAGATTGCCGATTTGCGAAGCGAAAAAATCGCCATTCGCGGGAGAAACTCGCAAATGAAAGTTTTCCTGCTCTCGAAAGAAGAGAGCGAGCGCTACCTATAAGGCAACACGGGCGCGCTCGCTGACGGGCCATCCGGCCTCAAATCTTGCGATAGAGAAAATAACGGTCGGTCGGCACACTTTCCGGCACCGGCAGAGGCTTCAGCATGGGATGATCCAGAGGCAGACCGCTGACCGCAACGCCGCCTTTTGCCAGCATGCCCGCGGCAAGGTCCGGCAGCCATGTCAGGGTAATGGCATCCTTTTCGGGGTAGCCCGTGCCGATATCGGCATGCACCATGGCCGCCTCCACACCGATGAAGGCCGGAGCGGTTTCCGATATTTCACCGATGACGAGATCTTCCTGCGCCGGAACGGAAGAGGCGTGTGCACCCATGGCCCTGTCGAAGGCAACGATACGGCGTTGCGGAAACAGTTCCCGCAAATGATTGAACGTCCGCCCGTTTCCAAGGCCGATTTCCATGATCGCACCTTCGTCAGGCAGATCGAGATCGGCCTTGACGTGGTTGAGGATATCGCGCTGCGCGGTCAACCGGCGAATGAAACTGTCCAATCTGCTCATAGTCCGTCCGTTCATGAATGCCGGGCATTTCCAGTAAAACCGTATGGCGATGTTGCCGAAAATGCCCGGGAGAAGGCGATCAGGCCTTGATGATGTGTTTTGCGGCGATATCCCGACGCGCGAAGACGTTTCGCGTATCGATGATCAGCGGCGACCATTCGCAAAGAGCGGCATAGTCCACATTGTCGTGATCGGTCGCGACCAGAACAGCGTCAAAGGCGCTGACGGTCTGCTTGTCCCAAGCCACGGATTTCATGCCCATCAGGTGGCTATATTCCCGGGTTTTCGGGATTTCTGCCACGTGCGGATCATAATAGGCCGCTTCGCCGCCGCGCTCCTGAATAAGTTCTATGAGTTTCAGCGAAGGACTTTCACGAATATCGGGCACATTCTTCTTGTAGGCGAGACCGACCACCAGCACCTTGGAGCGGCTGAGCGCCTTGCCAGAACGGATGTCGAGGGCTTCCGCAACCCGTCCGATGACATGACGCGGCATGCCGGTGTTGATCTCGCCGGCGAGCTCGATGAACCTCGTCGGCAACTCGTACTCCCGCGATTTCCAGGTGAGATAGAAAGGATCGATCGGTATGCAGTGGCCACCAAGACCCGGGCCGGGATAAAACGGCATGAAACCGAACGGCTTGGTTTTCGCCGCGTCGATCACTTCCCAGATGTCGATGCCCATGGCCTCGTAGACGACCTTGAGTTCATTGACGAGCGCGATATTGACAGCACGGAAGACGTTTTCGGTGATTTTCACCGCCTCGGCCGTGGCGTTTGTCGAGACCGGAACGATCTTCTTGACCACTGAGCCGTAGAATGCCGCCATCAGTTTCCCGGCAGCCTCGCCATCGCCTGCAACGACCTTCGGAATCGTCGAGGTCTCGAAATCGCGATTGCCGGGATCTTCCCGCTCGGGCGAAAAACCGATGAAGAAGTCGACGCCGGAGACAAGTCCCGTACCTTCCAGAATGGTCTTCACAACCCCGTCGGTCGTGCCGGGATAGGTGGTCGATTCCAGCACCACAAGCTGCCCCCTGCGCAGATGCGCGGCAATGTCCCGGCAGGTCTTTTCGACATAGGAGAGGTCCGGCTCGCGATATTTCGTCAAGGGCGTCGGCACGCAAATGGCAATCACATCGCATTCAGCCAGTCTGGAAAAATCAGACGTTGCGATGAAGCCATCATCGCGCCTGACGCTTGCCAGCACCTCGTCCGAAACCGCCTCGATATAGCTGCGGCCGGCATCGATCGCGACCATTTTACCGGGATCGATATCGAAACCGACGACCTTGAAACCGGCCTTGGCGATCGTGATGGCTAGCGGCAGACCGACATAGCCAAGGCCGATCACCGCCGCTTTGGCGCTTTTGTTTTCGATGCTGGAAAGCAGGTTCTGGGAAACGACTGGGGAAGTCAAAGCGTGTCACGCTCCGCGCATGTGCAAAAGATGCCTTTCAGTTGGGCAAGAATGGTCAGGCTGTCAAGGCTCGGCCCTCTCAAATTCCGGTTGACGCCGGAGCCATGGGCGACGCACAACCATCCGGATGAGGATCGCTTTTTATTCACCGCTCAAATCGCCCAACCATCCCGTTCCCTCCGGAGACCGGCTGATGGCCCGCCTGCTGATGAAGGCGATGGCGATGGGCGGCCACGATGTTTCCGTCGCTTCCGAGCTGCGCAGCTTTCTCAAACAGGCTGACGATCCGGCGCGGTCCTTGCTTGCCGATGCGGCGACGCATGAAATCGAGACCATTACGGAGCGCTGGCAGCGGGAAGGCGCGCCGGATCTGTGGTTTTGTTATCACCCCTATTACAAGGCCCCGGACTTGCTCGGGCCGGAACTGGGCACACGTTTCGGTATTCCCTACGTCACCGCCGAGGCCTCCTATTCCCCCAAGCGCAATGGCATGGGCTGGCAGGCGGTTCAGGACGAGTTACTGGCCGCATTGAACGCTGCCGCCATCAATATCTGCTTCACCGCGCGTGATCGCGACGGGCTTGTCCGCGCCTCTCCCGCACTCCGCTCGGCGATGTTGGCGCCCTTTATCGATGCCAGTAATTTTCTTGAAATTGCTCCGCGCCCCACACCGGGAAAACTCATCACCGTCGCCATGATGCGGGCTGGCGACAAGTTCGACAGCTATCGCGCGCTTCGCGAAGCACTTGCGCTGTTGCCGCAGGATTTGAACTGGACATTGGATATCATCGGCGACGGGCCGGAACGCGCTGCCGTACATGCCATGTTCAGCTCTTTTCCCGATCGCCGTCTTGTCTGGCACGGAGAAAAAAACGCAAACGAAATCGCAGAACTTCTTTCAAAAGCATCGGTTTACGTCTGGCCGGGGCATGGCGAAGCCTACGGTCTCGCCTATCTCGAGGCACAGGCTGCGGGCCTGCCCGTTATCGCCGAAGCGGTGGCCGGCGTCCCCGAAGTGTTAAAATCCGGAACCACCGGATTACTGACACCGGAAAATGATACAGCCGCCTATGCTGGAGCAATCGAAACCCTGCTCGGCGATGACAAGCGGCGTGAGGAATTGGCAAGTGCAGCCCGCCAGTTCGTAAAAAATGAACGATCTCTGGAAAACGCCGCAAGAGAACTGAACGATATCCTGTTGCGAGCAAAGGCACGAACATCATGAGTCTGGAAACACTCGTAGCGGCACTGGATGAATGTGGACGACGCGGCATAACGGCCGATCTCTGGCTCAGGGACGACGATGCGGTGGAACCGACACCGGCGCTCGACACGCTGCTCGATCTTTGCAGCAGCTTTTCCGCGCCGGTCACGCTTGCGGTTATCCCCGAGATGACGACGGACAAGCTCGCGCGGCACCTGGATACGACTGACATTGCCCATGTCGCCGTGCATGGCTGGTCCCATACAAACTATGCCACCGAGAAAGAAAAGAAACAGGAACTCGGATCACACCGTGACCTGTCCATCGTTCTCGACGAGTTGCAATCCGGGCTGGAAAAACTGCACGATCTGCATGGCAGGCGTTTCGTGCCTATGCTCGTTCCGCCGTGGAACCGCATAGATGCCAATGTGGTGCAGGGACTGGCAGACCTCGGATATCGAGCGCTTTCGGTTTTCGGCCCGGAGAAAGACGCCGTGCCACCTTGCCTGAACACCCATGTCGACGTGATTGACTGGCACGGCAGCCGCGGTGGGCGCGAAGACGACATCCTTTTCGCCGAGACCGCCGCCCGCATCCTGCAGACTGCGGAGCACGGCGGCACGACCGGCATCCTCACCCATCATCTCGTGCATGATGACAACGTCTGGCGTTTTCTGAAACGGCTGTTCGAAATTACCGGCAAACATCCTGCCGCGCGCTTGCGTTCCTCGGCGGAACTCATCAACCAGATATCACCATGACTTCCAGGCAATCAGCAAACCACCCGTCTTGGTGGCAAGTTCGCGCCTGACAGCTTCAACCTCATGCAACGCGGCGCGATCGGCAAGAGAAGCGGCAACAAACCCCGCCGGCGCAAGGCTGATGCTCCCAGCCCGAGCGATGACGGTAAAGATCAGCGGACCCGTCGACCACCAGGCTGGCGCACGCGGCATTTCCTCAAGAATCCTCGGAAACGCCTCCAGCATCCTGCGGAAGACCGGATGGCCGGCAGGTGTCGCAATGAAAGAGTTGGCAAGAAGCATGCTGCCCTGCCCGGTATCGCGCGGTGTTTCTTCATCAAACGCCGTCAGCCCTACCAGTGGCAGGAAAGCATCGAAACTCGCATCATCCCGCGCCGGATACCAGTCGCAATCAAGATAGATGCCACCAAAACGCTCCAGCACGACATAGCGGGCCACATCGACAGCACCGGGATAATCGCCGTCTTCCAGCATCGTCCTGAAGACGTCATTCGAAAACACGCCTTCCCGCTCAAGATCGGCCTCCCGCCAGAGGCGATATTCGTAACCATGCGAGGCGGCATGGGCGGCCCAGGCCTTGACCGATACGGGCGGGGCCTTGTCTCCGATCCAAATCTGATGGATGCGCCTCGGCACGTCCTCCCTGCTTTTCAGATTGATAGCGCGGTGCTCCTCCGGGGAAAAATGCGCATATTTTGCAAGCACCTGCGGCGGCGGAACCAGCGTGTATTGATAGCCGATCCTCGCGACCACATCGCCTTCAGCCTTGGCAAGACGCAGCCGTGCCGCATGCAGCCTGCGCGGCAGACCGAGCACTGTCCGCTCACCCATCAGGTGCCCGTCCTTTACTGCAACCAGCGATAAGAGAAGCGCATGCGCTTCCGCATATTGTCCTTGGTTTTGCAACTGCCGGGCTCTATCCAGCTGGGCATCGTAATATTTCTTGTCGGACATGGATCCTCACCCGGGAACGTTCGTTAACATATCGCCAAACACAAGCCATCAGGCAAGCCATTGCAATTTGGAAGCCGGCTTTGAATTTGCTAAACAATTCGATGTTTCAGAGGCATAGACAGACAACAAACCCTACGATAACGTGCCTTTAAGCCCTCCTGAGCAAATTGTCACAAGACAACGATAAAGAGAGACGGCAAGGAACCCTTTAGCATGAGCGCAGGCGCAGATTTGCTCCGTATTGAAAATCTGCGGGTCTCGTTTTCTCTTATGGGTGGCACGATTGACGCCGTGAGGGGTGCCAGCCTTCGCATTCTTCCGGGAAAAGTGACCGCGCTTGTCGGAGAATCCGGCTCCGGAAAATCCGTCATCGGCCAGACGATCATGGGCATCCACCCCAAGACGGCGCGCGTGAACGGCCGCGTGCTGTTTACCGATCCCGCCAATGCCGCAGCCGGCCCCGTCGATCTGCTGCAACTGCCGAAGGATGGCCGGGAAATCCGCGCTATACGCGGAAATCGCATCGGGCTGATTTTTCAGGAACCCATGACGTCTTTTTCGCCGCTGCACACGATCGGCAACCAGATTGACGAAGCGCTGAGAATCCACAGCATCCTGTCGCCGGCCGAGCGCGCGGAAAAAATGCATGAGACGCTCGACCTTGTAGGGTTTTCCAACCCAAAGAAGGTCGTGAACATGTATCCCTTCGAATTGTCGGGCGGCATGCGCCAGCGCGCCATGATTGCCATGGCACTGATCTGTCGCCCCGCGCTTCTGATCGCCGACGAACCGACGACGGCTCTTGATGTGACCATACAGGCGCAAATCCTCAAACTCCTGCGCGATCTCCAGAGCCGGCTGAACATGAGCATGCTGCTCATCACCCACGATCTCGGCGTGGTGGCAAACATCGCCGACGAGGTTGCCGTGATCTATCAGGGCGAGATCATGGAAGCCGGAACGGTCGACGATATTTTCAAGGCACCGAGCCACCCCTATCTCAAGGGCCTGATGGCCGCCGTGCCGCATTTCGACATGAAGCCGGGTGAGAGGCTGAAGGCGCTTCGTGAGATCACCGTCGACCACGAAAGCCTTGTCGGCAAGAAGACCGCCGCAGTGAACAAGACCCCCGGCCCGCTCTTGACCGTGGAGAATATCAGCAAGACCTTCACGACCCGGAAGTCCAGCTGGTTTAGCCGCCGCGATGCCAATGCCACCAAGGCGGTCAACAGCGTGAGTTTTGAAATCCGCCGGGGAGAATGCCTTGGCCTCGTCGGCGAAAGCGGCAGCGGCAAGACAACCGTCAGCAAAATCCTCATGCGCGCCGTTCGCCCGGATGAAGGCTCCGTGACCTTTCACCGGCCGCAGGGCGATATCGACGTCCTCAATGCAAGGGACGGCGATCTAAAGGAATTGCGGTCGAAGATACAGATGGTCTTCCAGGACCCGATCTCATCGCTTTCACCGCGCATGACCGTGCGCAATATTTTGAGCGAGCCGCTTGAAATCCATGGACGGGGCGATGCGAAATACCGCGCGGAAAAAGTCCGTAATCTCGTCAAGGCAATCGGCCTTGGAGAAAGCGCGCTGAACCGTTATCCGCACAGTTTCTCAGGCGGCCAGAGGCAGCGTATCGGCATTGCCAGAGCCCTGGCGTTGGGTCCCGAACTGCTGATCTGCGACGAACCCGTTTCTGCCCTAGATGTCTCGGTGCAGGCGCAAATCCTCAACCTGCTCAAGGATTTGCAGAAGGACCTCGGACTTACCTACCTCTTCATCTCGCACAATCTGGCAGTGGTGGATTACATGGCGGACCGCGTGGCGGTGATGTGCGAGGGCCGCATCGTCGAGCTGGCGCCGCGGGAAATCATGATGCGCTCTCCGGTTCACCCCTATACAAAATCGTTGCTGGCGGCCGTGCCTTTTCCCGATCTCGACCGTCCGCTCGATTTCCGCACCATCGGCAAGATCAGCGCGACGGGCAAGTTCGACTGGGGCAAGCAATTCCGCGACGAGGGTGACGGCGAAATGATCTCTGCCGATCTTGGCGATGGCCATTTCGTTCTCGCAAATGGCAATGCCGACATCAGGGAGCTTCGCTCGTGATTACGCGCCGCACCACCCTTGCCTTGATGGCCTCCGTCTTTTTGCCGACCTATGCGCGCGCTGCCTATACCGACCCCGCCTACTTCAAGGAAAAGCGGGAAAAAGGTGAGCTGCCTGATATTGCCGAGCGCTTGCCGAAAAACCCGCGCGTCATCGATATGAAGGCGCTTGGCCGGGAGCCCGGAAAACACGGCGGTTCCGTGCGCATGCTGATCGGCGGCCAGCGCGATATCCGGCTTATGCCCATCAGCAACTATGCCCGCCTGGTTGGTTACGACGAAAAATTCGAGCTTCATCCCGACATTCTGGAAAGCTACGACGTTCAGGACGAACGCATCTTCACCTTCAAGCTGCGAGAAGGCCACAAATGGTCCGACGGCAGCGATTTAACCTCCGAGGATTTCCGGTATTTCTGGGAGGATGTTGCTCTCAACAACGAAATTCACAAGGGCGGCCCGCCAATCGAACTGCTGGTCAACAACAATCCTCCCCAGATCGAAGTCATTGACCGGCTGACGGTGCGCTATACCTGGGAAGGTCCGAACCCCGATTTTCTGGCAAAGCTCGCAGCAGCATCGCCCGCGCGGCTTTTCCTGCCCGCCGCCTATATGAAGCAGTTCCACATCAAATATCAGACCGCGGAAAACCTCGCCAAGCTCATCAAGAAGAACAAGGCGGATGACTGGAGCGGTCTGCATATCAAGATGTCGCGGCAGGTCCGTCCAGAAAATCCCGCTCTGCCGACGCTGGACGCCTGGCGCAATACGACTTCGCCACCGGCCGAACAGTTCGTTTTCGAACGCAATCCCTATTATCACCGTGTCGACGAAAACGGCCTTCAACTGCCCTATCTCGACCGGTTCCTGCTGAACGTCACCTCCTCCGACATCATCTCGGCCAAGACGGCGTCGGGTGACAGCGATCTGCAATATTTCGGCCTCGATTTCGCCGACTACACCTTCCTGAAGGATGCCGAAAAGCGCTTTCCTCTGAAGGTGAACCTCTACAAACGCTCTCAAGGGTCGCGCATTGCGCTTCTGCCCAATCTGAACTGCGCCGATCCTGTATGGCGGAGCTGTTTCCAGGACGTGCGCGTGCGCCGCGCAATGTCGCTCGCTATAAACCGGCACGAAATCAACATGGTCTGCTTTTACGGGCTGGCCAAGGAAAGCGCCGACACCGTCTTGCCGGAAAGCCCGCTTTACCGACCGGAATTTGCCGAGGCCTGGAGTGCCTTCGACCGGGCGATGGCCAACAGGTTGCTTGACGAAGCAGGTCTCGATAAGCGCGACAGCGCCGGCTACCGGCTTCTGCCGGACGGCCGTCCAGCCTATATCATCGTCGAGACCACAGGCGAAAGCACGCTCGAAACGGACGTGATGGAACTGGTCACGGACCACTGGCGGCATATCGGCATTGCGGTTTCGGTCCGCCCGACCCAGCGCGATGTCTTCCGCAAGCGTGCCATGGGCGGCGAGGTGCTGATGTCGGTGTGGATGGGCATGGACAATGGCGTGCCGACCCCCGACATGTTGCCTTCGGGCCTTGCGCCCACCGGCGACGACCAGTTGCAATGGCCGGTCTGGGGCATCCACTATCTGTCCGGCGGGCGCGAGGGCAAGGAGCCTGACCTGCCGGAAGCAGCGCATCTGCTCGATCTCCTGAAAAAATGGCGCCGAAGCGTCACCGAGGAAGAGCGCGAGGCAATCTGGCTGGAAATGCTTGGTATCTACACGCAGCAGGTATTTTCCATCGGCATCGTCAACGGCGCGCTGCAACCCGTCGTCCATGTCAAACGCATGCGAAACGTGCCGGAAAAGGCGCTTTTCGGCTTTGAACCCACATCGTATCTCGGCATCTACATGCCGGATGCCTTCTGGTATGACGGAGACGCCTGATATGCTGCGGTATATTCTCAAGCGCATCCTCGTCATGATCCCAACGCTGATCCTGATCTCGATGCTGGTCTTCACCATCATCGAATTGCCGCCGGGCGATTATTTCGAAAGCTACGTCGCCGAACTGCGCGCCATGGGCGAGACCGCAAACCTTGCCGAAATCGAGGAGTTGCGCGTCCGCTATGGCTTCGACCAGCCGGCGCCGATCCGTTACTTCCGCTGGGCAACCGGCATGCTGGTTGGCGATTTCGGTTATTCTTTCGAATATCAGCTCCCGGTAAACGAGGTTGTGGGAGACCGTCTGTGGTTGACGGTTCTGGTGTCCTTCGTCACCATCATCGTCACCTGGATTCTTGCCTTCCCGATCGGCATCTACTCCGCCACGCACAAATATAGCTGGGGCGACTACGGCCTGACCTTCCTCGGTCTGCTTGGCATCGCCATCCCCAACTTCATGCTGGCGCTGATCCTGATGTATTTCGCCAATATCTGGTTCGGTATCTCCATCGGCCATCTGATGGATCGGGAATATCTGAACCAGGCGATGAGCTGGCCAAAGTTCAAATCGATTCTCGAACATATCTGGATACCCGTCCTCATCATCGGAACGGCGGGCACGGCCGGCATGATCCGCCGCCTGCGCGCCAACCTCTTGGACGAGTTGCAGAAACAATATGTCGTAACCGCCCGCGCCAAGGGGCTTCACCCTTTCAAAGTGCTGATCAAATATCCGCTGCGCATGGCGCTGAATTTCTTCATCTCGGACATCGGCTCGATCCTGCCCGCCATCATATCAGGCGCGGAAATCACCGCCGTCGTGCTGTCACTCGAAACAACCGGTCCGATGCTCATCCGGGCGCTGCAAAGCCAGGACATGTACCTGGCCGGCTCCTTCCTGATGTTCCTTGCTTTCCTCACGGTGATCGGCGTTCTTGTGTCGGATATCGCCCTTGCCATACTTGACCCGAGAATCCGCTTCGGAGGTGGTAACGTCAAATGACTTCATCCATCCCGACATCCGGCGAAGCGCTGCCCCACTACGTTTCGACGGCGCCGTTCGACCCGTCGCTCATCGAACCCAATACGTCCGGAATGGCGGCCTTCAGCAAGGCGTCGCAGCTGCGGCTCATGTGGTGGCAGTTCCGCCAGCACAAGATCGCCGTCTGGTCCGGCGCCTTTCTGGTGGTGCTTTATCTTTCGATCCTGATCAGCGAGTTCCTCGCGCCTTACAATCTTCACACCCGCAATATCGAGCATATCTACGCCCCACCCCAGGCCATTCACCTTTTCAATGACGGAAAATTTGTCGGGCCTTTCGTATATGGTCGGGAAATGACGCTCGACATGGACAATCTGCGGCGCGTCTACCGGGATGTGCCGACGGATATCCAGCCGCTGCGTTTCTTCTGCAAGGGCGATACCTATCATTTCTGGGGCATGATCGAGGCTAGAACCCACCTCGTATGTCCGGCCGAAGGTGGTGAAATGTTCCTGCTCGGCACCGACCGGCTTGGACGAGACGTGCTGTCGCGAATCATCTACGGCGCGCGCATCTCTCTGACGATCGGCCTTCTCGGTGTCGCCATGAGCTTCGTTCTCGGCATTGTGATCGGCGGACTTGCAGGTTATCGCGGCGGCACTTTCGATCTCATCGTCCAGCGTATCATCGAAGTCCTGCAATCCATTCCGAGCATTCCGCTGTGGCTCGCACTCGCAGCAATCATGCCGGTGACCTGGAGTCCGATCCTCGTCTATCTCGGCATCACCATCATTCTCGGCATGCTGGACTGGACGGGACTGGCGCGCGCCGTGCGCTCCAAATTGCTGGCATTGCGCGAGGAAGACTATGTTTTGGCTGCACAACTGATGGGCGCCGGCACACCGCGCATCATCGGCAGGCACCTTATCCCCGGCTTCATGTCACATCTGATCGCCTCGGCGACGCTGACGATACCGGGCATGATTCTCGGCGAAACCGCGCTGAGCTTCCTTGGTCTCGGCCTCAGGCCGCCGATCACAAGTTGGGGAATTCTGCTCACGGAGGCGCGCAGCGTCAGCGTCATTGCGCTATATCCGTGGCTTCTCATCCCGACGATTCCGGTTGTTCTCGTCATTCTGGCCTTTAATTTCTTCGGTGACGGACTACGTGATGCTGCGGATCCCTTCAGATAAAATGGAACACGCCTTGATAAACTGCTCTTCCGCCATCGCCTTTTTTGGGAAAGGCAAAAAGAGGTGTGGCCGATGACCTCCCGTCTGAACGACGCACGCATCCTCATGTACAGCCACGATTCTTTTGGCCTCGGACATCTGCGGCGCTGTCGCACGATCGCTCACGCTCTGGTGGAGGATTATCGCGGCCTCAACGTGCTTATCATTTCGGGCGCAACTATCGCCGGCGCCTTCGATTATCGCGCTCGTGTCGATTTCGTGAAAATCCCGAGCGTCATCAAGCTGCGCAACGGCGAATACACCTCCATGGACCGGCATATCGATCTTCAGGAAACACTGAAGATGCGCCGCTCCATCATCTATCACACTGCCGAAAGCTTCCAGCCGGATATCTTCATCGTCGACAAGGAGCCCATGGGTCTTCGTGGCGAGGTGGAGGAAACGCTTGCGTATCTCAAGGGACAGGGAACCAAGCTTGTCATCGGCCTCCGTGACGTCATGGACGCACCGCAGCTGCTTGAAGCGGAGTGGAAGCGCAATGACGTGATGACCAAGATCGGCAAGTTCTATGACCACGTCTGGATTTATGGCCCACCGGATTTCCACGACCCCTTGACGGGGCTCGACGTTCCCCAGACCGTTCGCGACAAGATGGATTTCGTCGGCTTCCTGCAACGCTCCAAAACGCAGGCGGAAACCGTGGCGCACCGGCCGGAGGGCGACTATCTTCTCATCACCACTGGCGGCGGCGGTGACGGCAGCGAATTGATCGATGACGTCATCAACGCCTACCGTCATGATAGCGAACTGACGCACAAGGCGCTCGTGGTGCTCGGCCCCTACATGCCGGCAGACCAGCGCCAGCGATTCATGAGCAGTGTTGCCGATATTCCGTACATCGAGATCATCGAATTCGACAACCGCATGGAAGACCTCGTTGCCGGCGCTCAGGCCGTCGTGTCGATGGGCGGCTACAACACCGTCTGCGAGATATTGTCGTTCGACAAGCCTGCCCTCGTCGTGCCGCGCACGGTGCCGAGGGAGGAGCAGCTTATCCGCGCAAGCCGCGCGTCGGAGCTCGGCCTTTTCGACATGCTTTTACCTGAGGATGCCGAGAATCCGGCGAAAATGGCGGCAGCTCTTAAAGCGCTGCCGAATCGCGCGCCGCCTTCCGTCAATTCGCAGGACCTGAAGCTCGATGGTCTGGAAAACATTTCGAAACGGATAGCCGAATGGCTGCCGCCCGAGGGCGACAAGGTGCCAATAACGCTGACGGCGTGACCGGCTCCCCGACAACCACCGCTTCAAAAGAGACACGCGCAACGTGACCGACACAAAAAAAATCGTGGTGCTCCTCAAGGGCTATCCGCGCCTGTCCGAGACTTTCATTGCCCAGGAACTTCTGGGGCTTGAAAAGGCTGGCCTTACGCTGGAACTCATGTCCATGCGCCGCCCGACGGATAAAAAACGCCACCCCGTTCACGATGAAATCCGCGCACCCGTGACCTACCTGCCGGAATATCTGCATGACGAGCCCATCCGCGTGCTGAAGGCCCTGTGGGCATGCCGCAAAAAGCCAGGCTTCACCAAGGCGCTGCGTCGGTTTTTCAGCGATCTGCCGCATGATCTAAGCCGCAACCGCTTCCGCCGTTTCGGGCAGGCGGCCGTGCTGGCGCACGAATGGCCTGTAGATGCCGGGTGGCTGCATGTCCACTTCATCCACACACCCGCCTCGGTCGCCGCCTATACACATCTTATCACCGGCACGCCCTGGACGATTTCGGCCCACGCCAAGGATATCTGGACCTCCAGCGACCGGGACCTTGCCGCAAAGCTGGAAAGCGCCCGCTGGGCCGTGACCTGCACCGCAAGCGGCTTTCAGCATCTTCGCACCCTTTCCGGCGTCAAGCAGAATGTGCATTTGAGCTATCACGGTCTCGATCTCACCCGCTTCCCGAATTTCGACACGCCGCGTCCGCAAAGAGATGGATCGGACGCTCATGATCCGGTCAGGATTTTGAGTGTTGGACGGGCCGTCAAGAAAAAGGGCATCGATATTCTGTTGCAGGCTTTGGCCTCGCTTCCACAGGACATCCATTGGCGTTTCACCCATATAGGTGGCGGCGACGAACTTGCCGGGTTGAAAAAACTCGCCGACGAGCTTGGCATCGCCGACAGGATCTTCTGGACCGGCGCCATGGACCAGAAACAGGTGCTGGAGAATTACCGCGAGGCCGACCTCTTCGCCCTTGCCTGCCGCATCACCAGCGATGGTGACCGCGACGGTCTTCCCAATGTGCTGGTCGAGGCCGCCAGCCAGGCGCTGACCTGCATTTCCACCAATATATCAGGCATTCCGGAATTCTTCGTGGATGGTGAAAACGGCCTGCTGACGGAGCCCGAAAATCCGGTTGCCTTCGCCGAGGCTCTGCGCACGGCGATTACCGATCCACAATTGCGTGAGCGTCTGGGTAGTGCGGCGGAAAACCGTGTGCGAACCGCCTTCGACAACCGCACCAGCATTGCCGAGTTGACGACGCTGTTCGAAACCGAGTGGGAAAAAACGCCATGACCGATACGGAAAAGCGCCCTTCCGTTTTCTTCTACGTCCAGCACCTTCTGGGCATCGGCCATATCGCCCGCGCCAGCCGCGTTGCCAATGCCCTTCAGGCTGATGGTTTCGATGTCGTTCTGGTGACAGGTGGCACCCCGGTTCCCGGCTTTCCGGGCGAAGGCATCCGCCATGTCGAATTACCGCCGATCGCCGTTAGCGACGGCAGCTTTTCCGGCCTTGTCGATAGTTCCGGCAAACCGGTCGATGACGACTTCAAGAAGCTTCGAACGGATATGCTGATCGGCGCTTATCACGGCGCAAAGCCGGATATCGTCATCATAGAGGCCTTCCCCTTCGGCCGCAGGCAGGTGCGTTTCGAATTGCTGCCGCTTCTGCACGAGATCGAGGACAGTGAACCACGCCCGCTCGTCATGACGTCGCTGCGCGATATTCTGCAGGAAAAAACCAAACCCGGCCGGGACGAAGAAACCGTGTCGCTGGTGAAGAAACATTTCGACGCGGTGCTGGTCCACGGAGATCCGGATTTCGTCCGGCTGGAGGAGACCTTTCCCCTTGCCGGCGAAATCAGCCAGCGCGTTGTCTATACCGGCCTCGTCGCGCCGCTGCCATCGCCGGAACCGGCGGAAGAATTCGATATCGTCGTTTCCGCTGGCGGAGGTGCCGTTGGTGCAGCCCTTATCCGGGCCGCACTTGAGGCATCGCCTCTGCTGGAAGAGATCAAAAGCTGGTGCCTCATAACCGGCCCCAACATGCCGCAGGCAGATTTCGATGCGATCTCGGCGCAGGCGCCCGAAAATGTGTCCATCTTCCGCTTCCGCAAGGATTTCGCAAGCCTGCTCGCCGGCGCGCGGCTTTCAGTTTCGCAGGCCGGTTACAACACCGTCTGCGATATTCTACAGGCAAAATGCCGCTCGCTTCTGATCCCGTTTGCGGCCGATGGCGAAACGGAACAGAGCGCCCGCGCCGAACGGCTGGCGCGGCTGGGGCTGGCACAGGTGCTGGAAGAGAAGCATATCTCTGCGCAATCCATGGCCGATGCCATCAGGGCGGCATTGGCCCTGCCGGGACCGGACGTGATCCACCTCGATCTCGATGGCGCCGCAGGAACGGCTAGAGCTTTACGCCGCCTTTTTGATGAGCGGTGAGGATCGCCTTTAACTCTCGAACGGCCTCCTCATCCGTGCCCTTGCGCCCCGCGCCGGTGAAACCGAGTTTCGCCACCCGGCTTTCCGGATCGTAAAACGGAATGGCGGAACAGGATGCGTGGATCTCCGTAATGGGAAAGCGGTCCAGCAACGTCTGCACGACTGGTGGACGCACCCCGGCCCCCGGCATGATGACAATCCGCCCGGCGGCAAGCTCGGATAATCGGGCCAAGGTCTCGATGCCCTCAAGCGCCGAACGCGCGCCCCCGGAGGTCAGAATTCTCGGGAAGCCCAGCGCGATAGCGGCCTCCAAGGCTTCATCCATGTCGGGAACAACGTCGATCGCCCGGTGCAGCGTCATATCGAGCCCGTCGGCGTGGCGGCGCAGTTCTTCGAGCAGGGGAATATCAAGCGAGCCATCGCCAAGCGAGGCACCGAGCACCACGCCGGAAAGCCCCGCCGCGCGCGCCGCATCGATATCGCGTTTCATCACATCGGCTTCGTCGCGCGTGAACACGAAATCCCCGGCGCGCGGCCTGATCATCACGCTCACAGGCAGGGCGTAGGCCGCCGCCCGGTGCATGAAACCCGCAGACGGCGTCACACCGCCACCGGACAATGCCGCGCAAAGTTCTATTCGGTCGGCCCCACCCCTGACCGCCGCTTCCAGACCGGCCACGTCGTCCACGCAAATCTCGAGAATCATCGTAACCTCTTTCTTTTGAATGTGCCGTGTTTTCGCGCCGGCTTATCCGAAAACCGCCCACACTTTTCGGTCCGACGCTCTACCTGCGGCGGCCCTTCCCATCAAGCGCGTAGAGCATGTAAACGCCGCCGAGACCCACAACCGCTCCCAGAACTGAAGTGCCTGAATAGCTCGTGACGAGCGTGCCGACGGCAAAAATCAGCGCACCCAAACCCGCGCCGAGGAAGATGTTGACGGCAATCAGCGAGCTTCCAAGCCCCGGCCGATCCGCAATCAGTTCCTGTAGATAGGTGATCGGGATACTGATGATGGCGGCTGCGCCGAGCGCGCTGATCAAGGTCTGCGCATAGATATGCCAAGGTGCCGTCGCGAGACCCTGCAGGATGAGGTAGATGGCATAAAGCCCCGCTCCAGCCGCAAGGGTCAGCGTTTGCGGCACCTTTTTTTCGATCCAGCCCCACAGCAGAATGAAGACGATTTCCAGCGCGGCAACGATGCCCGCGACGATACCGATATCCGCGACCGTTCCCTTTGCCTGACCCGTTATGATGAGCGAGCGGATGGAATCATTGAGATGCAGCATCGAGCAGATGAGCGCGATGGCGATGATCCGCAGCAGCACCCGTCGCTCCCCGATTTCCGCAAGTGAAGCGCGGACACCGAAGCGTGCCTGCGTGTTCACCGATGCCGGAGTGGCCGTGCGCGGCAGGCAAAAGGCCACAAGCAGAAAGCAGATAAGCGCGCAGATGCCTGAGAACAGGAAAGCCAGCAGCATATTGCCGGAATTCACCAGAAAAATACCGACGATACCAGGCACCAGCACCCAGGACAGCGAGATGGTGGCCCGCATGATCGAATTAACGGCGATCATGTCGCCCGTCGAAAGATTGCGGGCATCGGCGCGCACATGCGCGAAAATCAGAGAGTTCATCGCCCCGAAAATCGGCAGGAGCAGCAGCTTCGCGGTCACGAAGGCGGTGGCATTGCCAACGAGATAAACCAGCAAATAGCCGCTGACGCCGAAAAGCGCGATCAGCAGCATGGGTTTGCGATATTCGCCGAGCCGGTCTGCAACGATGCCCATCAGGACGCTGGCGCTGACATTGATGATGGCGGCAAACAGCATCAGTAGGGAATAGACGGTGTTGCTGAGCCCGATTTCGCGAATGCCGATCACCGCCTGATAGGGGGCGGTGGCGGCATTCGAAAATCCGAAGAACAGGATGGCGAGCGCACCGATGCGGATCGACGGATTGTTGAAAACGATGGAAAGAGCCGACGGCATGAAGGTTCGCCTGAGATGATCCGGCGCGGCCGGATCGCTGAATGAAATGCTATCAAACCGCTGTCATCGCCAGCGGGCCGAAAGGATGGGTTTCGGGATATAGTTGAAATGCGGTTTCCATGGGTAAAAATCGCCATCCCGGCGGCGATTGGGGAGGTTTTCGATATCCTGATTGATAACCCCCTCCGTCAACGCCATGAGATTGGGATTGGCGATGGGCGCAAGCTCCGGCGAAAGATAACCTGACTTGACGACCAGCAGCCTTACCGCCTTCGGATCGAAGCCCAGACGGGTGAAATCCGCGATCATGTGATAGGGCCTGCGCCTTGCAGCCAGAATGACGGTAATGCCATCGATGACGACGACCGCCTGCCGCTGATCGGAAGCACCTGGATCGTCCAGTTTCAGGACCTTGGCTTCGACGGTGATGGAAGGGCTTTCGGGATCGAGACTGCCGCCGATCTTCAGGGAAAGCGCCGCGCCCTCGCCCGCCGCAAAACAGGCCTCGACCGCCGGCCTGTCGGTGATGCCGCCGATCAACGCGCCCTGCCAATTGCGCGCAATCAACGCCGCCAGAACATCGGCGCGATCGCCCACCCCGCCGCCGGTCGGATTGTCGCCGGAATCCGCCAGAATGATCGGCCCGGTTGTTGTTTTTTCCGCAATATCCATGATGACCTCGAGCGGTTCGGTCACGGGACCGAAACGGAAATCCTGTCGGGCATTCCAGTAGGATTGCGCAATCTCCGAGGCGACCGCCTGCGCGGCATCTTTGTCCGTCCCGGTCACGACAGCGCAGGCCGTCGCCCTTGGTTCATCGGCCCAGACGTAGCCGATCATGAAATTCGCATCCCAAATGCCGGGCCGCGCGTCGTAGTCCGGCAAGACGGCATAGAGGCTTTTGGCCGGTTCATCTTCCGTGGAGGTTTTTTCACCCGGCAGTAGAACGGGGATTTTCGCCCAGGCCACACCGGGCTTCTCGCCCGTTTTCAGAGCCTTGATGAGCATAGTCCACGCCCGCACCATCGTCTCGCGCACATCGATATGCGGCGCAGTTCGGTAGCCGGCGAAAATATCCAATTGGTCGATGATCGACTGGCTGACATTGCCGTGCAGGTCGTAGCTGGCGGAAATGATAACATCCGGTCCGACTACGGCGCGGGCGCTGGAAATCCAGTCCCCTTCCGCATCGTCCATTCCCTCGACATTCATCGCGCCATGCATGGCGAGATAAAGCCCGTCGAGCGGCAGGCAAGCCTTGAGACGCTCCAAGAATTCCTGCTTGAACGCATCATAGGCCGTGCGCGACACGGGACCACCCGGCACCGCCCGCGCATGCAGAAGCGGCAACACCTCCGCCCCGCCTTCGCCGAGGAAATTGAAATATTCGGCTTCCAGCAACTCTGTCCCGCGAAAGACGCGAAAATCTTCCTGACGCATCAGCACCGGCGAATAGGTGCTGCATTCGGTATGAATTCCACCAACGGCAATACGCATCTCGCCTTCCTCTCAATAGACCGGGCTCAAGCGGACGATGGCGGAGAAACGCAGCCAGTCCTTCTGCGCTTTCGGCGTCCACGCCGCCTCGGCAATGGCGGGCAGTCTCGGAAAAACCAGATGGTTGAAATAGGCGCGATTGAGGAAATGCTCGGACCAGATGCAGGCCTGAACGCCTTTCATTCGCTCCTTCAATTCCTCGGGGAACTCACCGACTGCCTCGTAAGCATATGTATGCGACGGCGGAACGGTGCCGGCCCAGCTTGCGCCCGGCTCCTGCCAGGCTTCATCCTGCACCATGTCGAGATAATAGGCCTGTCCCGGCGTCATCACGACGTCATAGCCCTGCTTTGCAAGCTCCAGGCCAACTTCCGGCTTCTGCCAGGCCATCAGCAATGTTCCCGAGGGATCGACACCGCCGCCGTGCGAAACTTCGTCCCAGCCGGCAAGCTGGCGGCCGCGCTCATGCAGCATCCCCTGAATACGTTTCATGAAATAGGACTGAATGCCGAAGGTGCCGTCGAGGCCTTCCTTTTCCATCAACGACTTGGCAAGCGGCGAGGCAAGCCAGGAGCCATCTGCTACCTCGTCGCCGCCGATATGGATCAGCCGCGAGGGGAAAAGCTCCACCATCTCGTCGAATATCTTGCCAAGGAATTCATAGGTCGGCTCGATGGCGGGATTGAGCGCATTGTTGGGATAGCCCTGTACAGAGCGATAGCTGTCCGGCGCTTCCTGCCCATCCGTCAGCTCCGGATAGGCAACGAGAGCCGCCGTGCTGTGGCCGGGAATATCGACCTCCGGCACGATTTCGATGTTCAGTGCCGCCGCATGCGCGACGACCATGCGAACATCATCCTGCGTGTAATAACCGGAAACCGGCTCAGCCCCATTGCCGAGCTGCGGCAGAAGCGGCGCATCCGGGCCGCGCGTCGCGCCGACTGTCGTCAGCAGCGGGTAAGCCTTGATTTCGAGACGCCAAGCTTCGTCATCCGTCAGGTGCCAATGGAACCGGTTCATGCGCAGCCATGCAAGAATGTCGATCAGCCGCACGACATCACCGGTCGGATAGAATTGTCGCGAGACATCCAGATGGCAACCGCGCCAGCTGTAACGCGGCGCATCAGCGATGGTGCCGGAAACCGGGAAACGGAATTTGGTATCGGTGCGCGCGCCGTGCAGCAATTGCGCAAGCACAGTCAGGCCGTATTGCAGACCTGCAGCGGCCGAATATTCCACGACGACGGCGTCATCAGAGAAAGACAGGCGATAACCTTCCGCTTCCAGACCGCTATGTTGCTTGAAACGAAGCGGTTTGCCCCCATGAACAGGCGCGAGGCTGAAAGCCACGTGACCAACGGCAAAAAGCCTGCGGAACAGCGACGAAACAGTTTCCACCGCAAGCACTTCTTCCTTGCCTGCCTCTTCCGTCGGGAAGAGTGCGACGGGAAAGTCTTCGCCCGGCGCGGCATCGATTTCTGCAGGCCAGGGCTGGATGGCGAAGGGCAGATCGAGCTTTCCTTCGGGAAGCAGGGCTGGCGCCGGCTCGCTATGGCGCCCGTCAAGCATCAGGTCAGCGACATCAACCGCGCGATGTGTGCCGTCGGCAAGGCTGATATAGGCGGATTTCGCACCGTCTGTGCGATGGCGGGCAGGCCTGAGCAGGCCGTCAACGGTAAAACGCCACGATTTCCCGGCTTCGAGCACGAAACCCGTTGGCGGCGCAAATTCATGGAAATTGGCATTGCGGCGCAGATAGACGGCATTGCCGCAGACGGGCTTGTCGATGGTCCGCGTCAGCGACGTATAGACGATCCGGAAATCCTTCACCGGCTCGCTGGAAAGATTGAACAGGGTGAAGGTGAAGCCACCCGATGCGGAATCTTCGAGCGGATGCCATGAGTTTTCGAGACGAAATTGTGCGAGCGCCATGATGCTCCCCTTTATTGTGCTTCAAGCCCGAGAGGACTTCGGTCAGTAGTGTTCGGATTGTGAGAAAGTGCGGGCGAGCGGCGCCTGCCCTGCCGTCAGGCCGCAATCCACCGGCAGGCACACGCCGCTGATGGCCGCTGCCTGTGGCCCGGCTAGAAAAGCGACGGCGTTGGCGACATCCTCAGGCCTCACGATGCGCTGCAACGGATACCAGTGCTTCGCTTCCTCGAAGACCTGAGGATTGACTGCCGCCCGCGCTTCCCAAGCCTGCGTGCGCACGGTTCCTGGAGCAACAGCATTGGAACGGATGCCGAATTTTCCGTATTCGACAGCGATCAGCTTCGTCAGATGGATCAAGCCTGCCTTTGCCGCGCTATAGGCGGGATGGCCGAACACAGCCATGCCGTTGACGGAGGTGATATTGATGACAGACCCTTGCGTGCGCTTAAGCGCGTCCTCGAAAGCCCTGAAGCAGAGAAACGGTGCTTCCAAGTTAAGGGCATTGTCCTTGCGCCATATCTCTGCGGTCGTGTCGTGCAGGCTGACGGCCCTTGCAGCACCAGCATTGTTGACGAGAGTCGCGACATCACCCAGCTCCGCAACCTCCAAGGCCAGCCTTGCAAGATCCTGCGGATCGGTGACGTCGCAGGTTTTCGAAACGAAGGCGGAACCGGAAAGCAGGGAAAGCGCATTGGAAAGGGCGTCGGGATCGATATCGACCAACACCACCTTCGCGTGGCTTTCAGAAAGCGCCGCGGCAATTGCCCGGCCGATGTCGCCCGCCGCGCCCGTTACGACGGCGACCTGGTCTTTCCTGTCCTGCATCTCATGCTACTCCTTCGAAGCTTTCCAGAGCGGGTTTTGAGGTCAAGCCGCTCTACATCTTTGTTTTTATGCATTTTCCGGGCGTGAAACCGCTACGCGGGCTCACTGGAAATGCTCTAGTCACCCAGCAATTGCCGGTCGTCCGGATCACGATGCTCCACAAGCTGCTGCTTGATGTGCCGCAGGGTCACCATCGACCGCTGCCGGTGGTGATATGCAGCTAGCGTCGCCAGAACATCAACCGCCGCCAGATAGGCATAACGCGATGATGTTGGGCGGAAGATATTGTTTCCCTCAGGCACGTTGACGGCCACCACCATATCGGCGGCCAAGGCGACGGGCGTATCGCTCTGGGTCAGCGCGATGGTGGTAACCCCCATTTCCCGCGCCAGCCTGAAGCACTTCACCAATTCCATGTTGCGGCCGGAAAAGGAGGATCCGATGATGACGTCTTCCTTCCGCGCAGCGGCAGTCATCATCAATTGCATGCTGTGATCGGCGCTGGTCGAAACGCGCAGGCCAAGGCGAAACAGCCGGTTCTGAATTTCCGAGGCGATCATAGAGGAATTACCACCGGCTCCAAACGCGTAGATCATGCCGCTATTAGCAATCCGGACGGCCGCTTCGTCGGCGAGGGCGGGATCGAGCGTCTTGTGCAGCAGGAAAAGCGCCTCCTGCGCCTTGGCAAGCACTTCCTCGGCGACGTCCGACGGGCCCGTGCTGGTCGGTTCCGAGGTGAGGTAGCGGATGCCGACATAAGCGGTCTTGGCAAGGCTGACCTTGAAATCCGAAAAGCTCTGGCAACCCAGACGGCGGCAGAACCGCGTCACGGTTGGCGGGGAAACCTCGGCGCGGGCGGCAAGCTCAATGATCGATGCATTGACCGCAAACTCGAAGTCCGAAACCAGGATATCGGCGATCCGCCGCTCCGATTGCGAGAACTGTCCCCTGTCGTCTTGAATCTTTGCGAAAATATCCATGCTCACCGGTCTCCGTTCCGCCAAAACTTAAGGCTTGGCCCCGTTTCCGATGCACCCTAATCCGAGACGCCCGTCAACCGTACACACCCCTGAATCGACCATGTTTCGCCCCGTTGACGACACGCCGGACACCTTTGATTTGAAAATTATTTTCTCTGTTGATTGCGAGATGAGCATATGCCAACAATCTTCGCCAGAGAAATATCCAAATCTTGAAAATAATTTCAACAACGGACCTGAATCATGCGCGACCCATTCAAAAACCCTTTTCCCGAAACAGACGTCGCCCGCCACTCCATCTGGGACATGCTGGTAACGCGGGATATCGACGCCTTCCTCACTGCCGACTGGTCGAAAGTCGCGGATGATTTCGTAAAGGACGGCTTTCTCGGCATCAACGCCAACCGGGATGCAAACCCGGACAACTGGCGCCTGTCCTTCCCCTCGCTTGACGCCTATCGCGACGAATGGCTGCGACAGGCGCAGGATTTCCAGACCCAGCAATTCGCTGAAGACCCGCGCAATGCGATCTTCACCACCACCACGCTGGAAGAAATCGAAGTGGAAGGTGAGACCGCGCTGGTTCGCAAGAAGTTCGACGGCGGGCTTCGCAAGGCCGACGGCAGCTTCGACATCATGAAATGGCAGACGCTCTATTATTGCCGACTGCATGAGGGCCGCTGGAAAATCAGCGGTTTCACCGGATACATGCCCAATCCCATGCCGTGATCCAGAGGACCTGCCAGACCGATTTGAACGCCGGGCCGAAAGCCCGGCGTTGCTTTTTCGTCTGGAAGACGAAGACCGCTGAAAAACGATAGCGTCGCAGAAAACCGGGCATGGCGAGACAGATTTCATGGCCCGGTTCCCGCCCTTTATTGTATCAGTTTGAGGACAGAAAGGTCGACACGCCGTTCGAGCGATGTGCCGCTTTCATCAAACAGATGGCAATCCGACGCCTTGATACCGGTGACGATGGTTTCATCGACGACAACAGGCGCAGAACCGGAAAGAAGCGCGCAATAATTTTCACCCGTGGGCGCGACGCCATAAGCGATCGTATTCACACCCAGCCGCTCGATAACGCTGGGCGCGACCTTGATATTCAGGTCGGCCGTTTCGAGACCGGTGTGTTCCGGGCGAATGCCGAGCGTCAGTTGCGTGCCTTCAAGACCGGCGCGCGGCTCCACCGGCACGGTGATTGTCTGGCCCTCATACTCCACGGTCACACCATCGGCGCTGACGGATTTGCAGGTGACCTTCAGGAAATTCATTTTCGGATTGCCGATGAAACCGGCGACGAACAGGTTTGCGGGCTTGTGGTAAAGTTCCAGCGGCGCGCCGACCTGGGAGATTTCGCCCGCATTCAGCACCACGATGCGGTCGGCCATGGTCATGGCTTCCACCTGGTCATGCGTCACGTAGATCATCGTCGCCTTCAGCGTCCGATGCAGATTGGTGAGCTCGATACGCATGTCGGCGCGAAGTGCGGCGTCAAGGTTGGAAAGCGGCTCGTCGAACAGGAATATCTTCGGCTCGCGAACGATGGCGCGGCCGATCGCTACACGCTGGCGCTGGCCGCCGGACAACATGCCGGGACGCTGCTGCAGGCGCTGGTCGAGTTGCAGGATCTTGGCGACGGCCTCGACCTTTTCCTTGATCTTGCCCTCTTCCATCTTTTCGACACGGAGGGGAAAAGCGATGTTTTCAAAAACTGTCATATGCGGATAGAGCGCATAGGACTGGAACACCATGGCGATGCCGCGTCTAACCGGCGGCAAGTCATTGACCTTCACGCCGTTGATGACGATGTCGCCGGCGGAAATATCCTCAAGGCCGGCGATCATGCGCAGCAATGTGGATTTACCGCATCCCGAGGGACCGACAAAAACGACGAACTCGCCATCCCTGATGTCGAGCTGAACGCCCTTGATGACTTCGAAATGTCCATAGTTCTTGCGGACGTTGTTGAGATAAAGCTGACCCAAAACTTGCCTCTCCCGTCACCAGCCGACATCAGGCTGCGTTCAGAGACGTTCCGCGACACGGAAAAATCGCGCCTTATCGGAACCGTTAAAACACACGAGAAGCTCCTGCCGTCATAGCGGCGGGTATTCTCGCAACGAATTATGAGGTTGCGGGCGACCTGCGCCCGCAACCATATAAATGTGGATTACTTATACTGCTCGAGAGCGGCAGATGCCTTCTTTGCGGCATCTTCCGGTGTCGCCTTGCCGGTAACGACAGACTGCACCATCTCAATCATCGTGTCCTGGAAGCCCTTGTAGTCAGTGAAGAGCGGCTCCGGGACCGCCATAGGCGATACCGTCGATCAGCGGCTTCCAGAAGGGGTCCTTGGCGATGAACTCATCAACCTTCGGCGACGGACGAAGCGGGGTCAGGCCAGCGCCGCCCTGCAGTTCGTATTCGCCCTGCGGGCCGGGAGAGGTGATGAACTTGGCGAACTCGGTCGCCTTTTCTTCGACACCGGTTCCCTTGAAGATCGCGAGGCTGTCGGTGATGAGCAGCGTGCCGGGACCCTTGGCTTCAGGGCCGAGCGGCAGGGTTGCGATACCCCAGTTGATCTTGGTTTCCTGCAGGCGAGTTGCGGCACCCGATCCCGCCTGGATCATGCCAACCTTGCCATCGAGGAAGATGGCGCGGATTTCGTTCTGCTCGTAGGCCGTCGGACCTTCGACGGAGTAAGGCGTGATGTCCTTGTAGGCCTTCAGAGCTGCAAGAACCTGCGGGCTGTCGACGGTAATCTTGTCGCCGTCGATGACCTTGCCGTTATTGGTGTAAACCCAGTGCATGAACTGGTGCATGGTGTTGTCGAAGGTCTTGGCGGGCAGGCCATAACCGGCGACGCCGGTCTTTTCCTTGATCTGCTTGGCAAAGGCGATCTCTTCAGCCCAGGTCTTCGGCGGCACTTCCGGATCGAGACCGGCCTGCTTGAAGAGGTCCTTGTTCCAATAGAGCGCCTTGGTCGAGAAGGCGACAGGCACGCCCCACTGCGTATCCTCGAAGGTAACCGTGTCGACGATGTTAGGGTAATAGGTCTTCTTTTCGTCTTCGGTCATCGGCACCGGAACGATGAGGTCGTTCTGTGCGAACTGCTTCAGCGTGCGCGAACCGACATAGGCCATGGCGACCGGAGTGCCGGCGGCCGCGAGCGTGGTTGCCTTGTCCTGGCACTGCGCCCAGCCGACGACTTCAGGAACGACCTTCCAGCCGGCATTCTTGCCTTCCCATTCCTTGATGTATTTTTCATGGATGGGGTCCATCTTGTCGCCGCAATAGATCCAGCTGATCTCCTTGTCGGCGGCGTGTGCCGCCACCGTGCCAAGGGCAGTAGAACCGGCAAATGCGAAGGCGCAAAGCGCCAATCCGTAATGTTTCAGTGCCATAGATAGTCTCCCGTTTTCTGGTGGTCGTTCCTATTGTTGATTATTTCACCGCGCCGGCGGTAAGCCCGCTGACGAGATAGCGTTGCATGAAGAAGATGACGACCATGGCCGGCGCAATGCCGACGAAGCTGGCCGCCATCAACTCATTCCAGACGACTTCCTGACGACCGAAATAGGCAAACAGGCCGATGGGCAGCGGCATATATTCGGTCTTGGAATTGAAAGTGAGCGCGAAGATGAACTGCTGCGCATAAGCACCGATGAAGGTGGTGATGGACACGACGGCGATGCCAGGCATCGCAAGCGGCAGGATCACCCGGCGGAAGGTATAGAAATAGCTCGCGCCGTCCACATAGGCCGCCTCTTCCAGTTCGCGCGGAATACGCAGCATGTAGGTTCGCAAAAGCCAGATGGCAGTGGGGATCAAAAAGGCGGCGCCGGGAATGATCATCGCCAGATAGGTGTTCAGCACGCCCATATTGCGCATCAGCCGATAAAGCGGGATCAGAAGCACCGCACCGGAGAACATGTTGATCGCCAGAAACGCGCCGAGCAATTGCCCGCGACCGCGAAACTGGAACCGCGCGAAAGCATAGGACGCCGGCACCACCAGAAGCAGAACGATGATCGTCGATATCGTCGAGATGAAGAAGGAGTTGAAGACATAGCGGGCAAAGCCGGGAACGCTGACCCACATGGTCCGATAAGCTTCGAAGGAGCCGTTTTCCGGCCAAAACTTATACGGTGACGAAAAAAGCAGGCTGAGCGGTTTCAGCGAAACCAGAAACCCTTCGACAAAAGGCGCCAGCACGAAGGTCAGGAATACGGCGATGCCGCAATAAATCCCGACGATCTCATACCATCTGTAACGGTTGATCATCGCATTTTTGTCGGTCATCGGCTGGTCTCCTGCGAGATACGGCTGGTGATACGGAAGTAGAAGTAGGTGAATATGGACAGGAAGATGCAGATCAGCACTGCACGCGCAGCGCCCTCACCGTATTTGTAGGAACCGATCGCCGTCTTGTAGGTGTCGATGATCATGGTCGTCGTCTGGCCCGTCGGTCCGCCCTGTGTCAGGATCCAGATGATGTCGAAGGAATTGAAGGTCGAAATCAGCGAGATCATCGACATGGTAATCATGGCCGGCAGCATCAGCGGCAACGTGATGCGGCGGAAGCGGTAGGTGCGGCTGGCGCCGTCGGTCCAGGCTGCCTCGTAAAGATCTTGCGGAATGGCCTGAATTGCCGCCAGCAGATAAAGCGTCACCATCGGCACGCCGATCCATACGTCGGTGATGATGGTCGCCCAGAAAGCCGTGCTGCCATAGGCGAGGAAGGCGGCTGGGCCGTCCACCAGGCCAAGATTCTGGAGAACACCGGAAATCATGCCGAACTGGCCGTTATACATCCAGCCCCACATGAAGATGCCGATAGCCATCGGCACGATCCATGGCGGCATCGTCAGGATGCGAAACAGGGCCCGACCGGGAACGGCCGAATTCAGCAACACCGCACCGAAGGTGCCGATGATCATCTTTATCGAGACGGAAAAGAACGTCCAGATAAAGGTCCGCGTGATGACCCCGGCGAAAGTCTCGTTGAAGATCTTCTCGTAATTGATGAAACCCACCCAGTTCGTCGTCTTTTTCAACGACGCGTCCGTGAAGGACAGGATGAAGGTATCGACGAGCGGATAAGCAACAATAACAGTGATGTATAAAAGCGCCGGCAAAAGAAGAAGCCAGGCAAAGATGACCGCGCTGCGTTTCGCATCCATCGCAGCGCCCCCTTAAGCCGATTTCACGGCGGGCGACTTCAACTGCCCGTGGAGTGCCAGATCATATTCCTCCCACACCGGCTTGAGATCGACCACCTTGCGGCCATGGCGCGCCTCGTCCATGGCGAGCGCCAGAATACCGGCCTCGATCGCATCGAGCGCGGAAACCGGCAGGGGCGTCCCCTTGACGACATGGTTGATCACGTCCTCGGCCATCTGCTCATCCGCGCCATAATGCTGGGAGAGCACGGTTGCCGCCGAATAGGTCTTGGCAACGGTCTTTTCGTTGGTGCGGGCATTGTGCACGTTCAGGAAGCCGCGCACAAAATCGCCCTCGGCCATGCCCTTGGCGCCGATGACGCAGAAACGGCGGAAATCGTCGGGAACGTTCAGATTGGTATGGAAGGCGAGCGATGCGCCATTTTCATATTCGACGATCGCGGTCTGGTAGTCGATGATATCGCCGTCGCTGTCGAAAACCTTGTCGGAACCCATCCAGCCGCTCGGCTTGCGATGGTAGACTTCCATGTCGTTGATGCCGTCATTTTGCGGAGCATTTGCAGGCGTGAAGCTCTTGCGCCCGCCAAAGCTCGACACGAAACGCGGCCGGGCACCCACCACGCCATTATAGAGATCGAGGTCGTGGCAGCATTTTTCCAGCATGAAGGAGCCGGAATAGTTCTCGTAACGCCGCCAGTCGCGCATGAAGAACGCACCATGATAGGGCGGGATATGTTCCGAAGCCTCGATGGAGACGACGTCACCCAACTTGCCTTCGGCCTGCGCGGCGCGCAGATCGCGGTAAAGCGGCGAGTAACGCAGGACCAGACCGACCAGCAGCCGCTCATGTCCATGCTTGTTGAGCAACCGGGCGAGTTCGAGGCTTTCCTCGATGCTGACGACGATGGGTTTTTCCGAGAAGATGGTGCAACCGGCTTCAAGCCCGATGCGGATATGCTCCAGATGCATATGGTTCGGTGAGCCGATCATCAAAAGGTCGAATGTCTCGCCGGCAATCAGCGCCTCGGGGCTGTCATAGGCCTTGCCAGCCGAAATGCCCTTTTCCTCAAGACCCGGCAGACCGGCCGGGGCAGGATCGACATAACCGACGATCTCGAAATCCTTGTCGATCTCGTGAAAAACGTAGCCCAGATAACCGAGACGGAATCCGAGTCCGATAATTCCCACCTTCATGAACTTTGTTCCCTGTTCATTCGTAATTCATTTTCGCAGAGGCAACCATTTCTGTGCTGGTTATTCTGATATCTGCGATAATTTTCCGCCACGATGAAATTAATTTTCATAACGGTCAAGTTAAATTCGATCTCGCAAATCCCCGTGAGGACCGGAGACCGATTTCCCCAGCGGAGACAGGCGCAAGACAGAGCGCCGTCAGCCACTGATACAAAAACAATACCAAAAAAATGCCAATCGTCTATAGCAATTCCAATTGCCGGAAATTTTTTTTGGTTAATGCGGAAATTTCAAGCAAGAGGCCTTATTATTCGGCAAATGATCGAAAAAACCACCGATTAATCGTACAAATCCACTAATGGTTCTATTTTGGTATTGCCGATTGTGACGCATATGGTATAGCCGGAATTCGCCACATCGATTGTGACAGAGGTTATGGATGAACGGGGCAGCGCTTAATCTGGACGACCTGCAATCGGGAGGCGGCGGCCCGCTTTACCTGAAACTGCGTCAGACGATTGAAGACGCCATCAATGGCGGCCGCCTCAAACATGGCGATGCCCTGCCGCCAGAGCGCGACATTGCCGAAAGCGCCTGCGTCAGCCGCGTCACGGTGCGCAAGGCTGTGGACGATCTCGTTCGCGACGGACTTCTCGTGCGCAGGCATGGGTCGGGCACCTTTGTCGTCAAACCCATCACCCGTATGCAGCAGCCGTTGACCAAGCTTACCTCGTTTACAGAGGATATGCGCCGCCGGGGAATGGTGGCGAGCACGCGCTGGCTTGAAAGAGGCCTGTTTTACCCGACCGGTGACGAGATGATGGCTCTCGGCCTTTCCCAATCCGCCATGGTTGCCCGGTTGACGCGACTGCGCCTTGCCAACGACCAGCCGATCGCGCTCGAAGTCACGAGCCTGCCGGGCGATATTCTGCCGGACCCACAGCTGGTGGAAAACTCGCTTTATCAGGAGCTTGCGAAAAGCGATATTCGCCCCGTCCGCGCCATCCAGCGCATCTCCGCGCGCAACCTTACGGATGAGGAAACGATGCTGCTTGGAGTTCCCCCCGGGTCTGCTGCACTTTCCGTCCAGCGCATGGCCTATCTCGAAAGCGGCCGCCTCATGGAAATATCGCGCGCCCTTTATCGCAGCGACGCCTACGACCTCGTCGCCGAACTGACGATGACCTCCGACTGAAACACATCGACCAAGGACAGAAAACGATGACAACCCTGATGCGCCAGGAAATCAACGAGATTCCCGATGCCGTCGCCCGTCTGCTGGACAATACCAGTGCCGACTTCCGGCAGGCCGGAGACAAGCTGAAAGCCCGTGACCCGGCCGTTATCGTCACCATTGCCCGCGGATCGTCCGATCACGCCGCGCATTTCCTGAAATACGCGATCGAGTTACAGACGGGGCTTCCAGTCGCCTCGCTCGGCCCTTCGCTCGCCTCGATCTACCAGACGAAACTGCGGCTGGAACGGGCGGCAGCCTTCGCCGTATCGCAATCGGGCAAAAGCCCTGACATCGTCGCGTTGGCGGAAAGTGCCCGCAAGGGCGGAGCGCTTACCTTCTCCCTCGTGAACACCCTGCCCTCCCCCCTTGGAGACGCAGCCAATCACGCCATCGACATCCAGGCGGGACCGGAAAAGGCAGTTGCCGCAACCAAGTCTTTCGTCAACTCCATTGTCGCCGGTCTGGCCATACTTGCCGAATGGACGGAAGACAGCCTGCTCGCGAAGGCCGTCAGCACCCTGCCGCAGAATTTCGCCAAGGCGATCGCGCTTGACTGGAGCCATATTGGCGAGGCTGTAAAGGGTGAGGATTCACTTTATATGCTGGGCCGCGGCCCCGCCCTTGCGATTGCCGCGGAAGCCGCGCTGAAATGCAAGGAAACCTGCGAGCTGCACGCGGAAGCCTATTCGTCGGCAGAAGTCATGCACGGCCCGGTTTCGCTGGTCGCACCGAAATTTCCGGTAATCGCCTTTGCCGCGCGCGACCGCGCCGAGACCTCCGTTACGGATATTGCCGCAAGCCTTGCCCACAAAGGCGCCAATGTTTTCGTCACATCCGCCAAGGGTAGCCCGGCCAAGCCCTTGCCCTTCGTGGAAACCAACCATCCCCTGACCGATGCATTGCTGCTTATCGCACCGTTTTACGGCTTCATCGAGCAATTGTCGCGCGCAAGAGGCTTCAACCCGGATGCTCCAGTGGCATTGAAAAAGGTGACTGAAACCCAATGAGCGGCATAAAGGCATTTGTCGGCGCCCGCATTTTCGATGGCGCCGAATGGCATGATGACAAGGTGCTCCTGATCCGCGAAGGGCGCGTTGCCGCTGTCCTGGACAGCGTGCCTGCCGACGCCGAAGTGATCGATACAGATGGACTATTGATCGCGCCGGGCTTCATCGACCTTCAGGTCAATGGCGGTGGCGGCGTCATGTTCAACAACCAGCCGGATGTGGCTGGCATTGCCCGCATCTGCTCCGCCCACGCCCAGTTCGGCACGACGGCTTTGATGGTGACGCTCATCACCGACCGGTCGGACGTGACTTTCAGGGCGGCGCAGGCGGGGATTGCCGCGGGCAAGGAGCATGTGGCCGGTTTCCTCGGCCTGCATTTCGAGGGGCCGCATCTTTCCGTCGCGCGCAAGGGCACGCATGATCCGGCGTTGATCCGCAAGATGGAGACAGACGACCTCGCGGTCCTGACCGGCTGCAGGGCGGAACTCCCCTTCGTGCTGACAACCATTGCCCCGGAAAATGTTACTGTCGAGCAGGTTGCAGCACTCAGCGACGCCGGCATCGTCGTCAGCCTCGGCCATACCGACACCGGTCTCGATGTTGCGACGGCCTATGCTGATGCAGGCGCTTCCATGGTGACGCATCTCTTCAATGCCATGAGCCCGCTTGGCCACCGCGAGCCGGGGCTGGTCGGGGCCGCACTTTCGAACGGCAAGTTGCATTGCGGGCTTATAGCCGACGGATTCCATGTCGATCCGGCCGCAATCGGCATTGCGCTGCGCGCCAAGAATGGCCCGGCCCGCATCTTCCTTGTCACCGACGCCATGTCCACCATCGGCACGGATGATGACGGTTTCGAACTGAACGGCCGGCGCGTCTATCGCAACGGTGGACGGCTAACATTGGCCGACGGCACGCTGGCGGGAGCGGATATAGACATACTCTCCTGCATCCGCTTCATGCGTGAGAAGATGGAAATGCCGCTGGAAGAAGCTTTGCGAATGGCATCCGCCTATCCCGCGCAGGCAATCGGCGCCTCCGGCAAGGGAAAACTCCTGGCCGGTTTCGATGCTGATTTCGTGATGCTGACACCAGACCTCCAGATGCATTCAACATGGATTGGCGGAGAAAAAATCTACGATGCCACACGTTCCGGAGTCTGAACCATGATCGTTTGTTTCGATATCGGCGGAACGACCATCAAGGGCGCGATTGCCAATGCCCCGGACGATATTCGCCCCGTACCGCGTATACCAACGCCCAAAACCAGCTTTGAAGACTTCGCTGCCGGCTTGAAATCCGTCATCGACAACAGCGGCGGCACACCCGACTGCGTATCACTGTCGATCGCGGGCGTCATCGATCTTGATACGGGAAAGGCGACAGTCGCCAATATTCCCAGCATTCACCGCAGAACGTTAAAAGACGATCTGGAAAAAGCCCTGAACCTTCCTGTTATCGTTTCGAACGATGCGGATTGTTTCGTGATCGCCGAATCGGAAATCGGCTCCGGACAAGGACATCGCGTCGTCTTCGGCGTTATCCTTGGAACAGGTGTCGGCGGCGGGCTGGTGATTGACGGCAAGCTCATCAACAGCGACGGCGGCTTCGCTGGCGAGTGGGGACATGGGCCAGTGGCCGCGACATTGGCCGGCAATCCACCGGTATCGCTGCCGCGATTCGAATGCGGTTGCGGCCTTACCGGCTGTGTCGACGCGATCGGCAGCGCGCGCGGCATGGAAAAGCTGCATCTGCATCTTCACGGGAAGGATATGACCAGTGAGGATATTATTGCCGCCTGGCAGGCAGGCGATGCGCAAGCCGCAAGAACCATCGATGTACTCATTGATATTCTCGCCTCACCGCTGGCGATGGTGATCAATGTCACCGGCGCAACCATCGTGCCCGTCGGCGGCGGGCTTTCGAATTCAAGGGAACTCGTGACAGCTCTGGACGAAGCCGTCAGAGGCCGCATTCTCAGGCGCTTCGACAGGCCGCTCGTCGTGCCTGCCATTTGCCGGATCGAGCCGGGGCTCATCGGTTCCGCCGTTATCGGGCTGAAATATGCGAAGGAAATCGTGAATGCGGTTTAAGCCGTGTCACACCGTCTCGATCTTTTCCCGACGAAAGCCCAACCCCACCAACCTGCCGGTCAGATGGGCAAAAAGTGGAAACCGCATGATCGCCCGCACGATGGCGGGTGG
This sequence comes from Rhizobium sp. AN68, assembly GCF_030758035.1. NCBI lineage: Bacteria > Pseudomonadati > Pseudomonadota > Alphaproteobacteria > Hyphomicrobiales > Rhizobiaceae > Rhizobium > Rhizobium sp. AN68. Next base: position 2,499,356 of record NZ_JARWMI010000003.1, read on the forward strand.
GCCTTTCGGCTTTTCCGCCGTTTCCGCCTGCTCTTTCTTGCGACCGACACGCATCATCCGCTGCAAGAATTGCGTGGCCTTGGTTGGAAAGGATCGCCGTCTCTCTATGGCAGCGAGGTCATCATCGGCAATGGTCCGGCCGGATGTGAATACCGGCACCAGAACATTGGCCGCAGCAACCGCATCCTGAATGGCAAGATTGATGCCGACACCGCCGACGGGCGACATGGCATGGGCCGCATCGCCGATGCAGATCAGGCCGGGCTTCCACCAGCGCTTCAACCGATCGATACGGACGGTGAGCAGATGCACGTCATCCCAGCTCGTAATTTCGTCGAGCCTCTCGCGCGGGAAAGGGCAGATTTCCGCAACCCGGTTCCTGAAGGCTTCAAGTCCCTCAATCTTCATGTCAGCGAAAAAGCCCTTGCGCACCACGTACCCGCATTGCCAGTAGTCACCGCGGTTGATCATCACGAAACCCTGCCGCGAACCCGCATGGCCCATGGTGTCGGCCGGATCACCCGGCTGTCTCGAAAGGCGCATCCAAAGCACCTCGGTCGGGATGCCGAAGCGCTGTACTTCAAGCCCCGCCGCCTCGCGGACGATGGAGTTGCGGCCATCCGCGCCCACCACCAGATCAGCGGCGATCTCGATTGCGCCTTCCGGCGTATTGACCATGAGGCCACCAACACGCCCGTCGCGCTCGATCAGGCCGGTTACCGGCGCATTCATCAGCAGCCGAAAATTCTCATATTGCCCGGCCTTGCCGACGATAAAATTGAGAAAATCCCATTGCGGCATGAAGGCAATGAAACGATGATGGACCGGCAGCCGCGAAAAATCCGCGATCGTGATACGCTCGCCGCCGATGACTGCGTTCAGCCGTGGCGCACGCGTATGCGGGAGGCTCAGGAACTCCTCGGCGAAACCCAACTGCTCCATCAGTTCAAGCGTGGAGGGGTGAATGGTGTCGCCGCGAAAATCGCGCAGAAAATCTCCATGTTTCTCGACAACCGTTACGTCTATACCGCTGCGGGCAAGCAAAAGGCCGAGCATCAGGCCGGCCGGCCCGCCACCGGCCACGACAACGGACGTGCGGATGTGCTGAACGGCCCTGCCGTCACTCTCCGGCACGACTTTCGCTTCTTCCATCACCGCCCCCCTATCCGTTAAACGTCTCTATCGTGCATCCGCCGGCGGCAGGTTTGCATTTTTCGGCTGTGGCCAACCATGTGCATCGAAACGGAAAAGCATTTCGGACCGGGCAAAGATAAAGGCGAAGGCCATGGCCGTCCACATGCCAAGCAACAGCCCGGCGGCCACATCGCTTGGATAATGCGCGCCGACGATGACGCGTGAAACACCAATGACAAGCGCAAGCAGCAGGAACGCCCAGCGGAAGCGCGGCATCAGCATGGCGAAAACACCGAAAAACGCTCCGGCAGCCGTCGAATGGCCTGACGGGAAGCTCTCATAAAGATTGTCACCGGTAAAAGGCGTGAGGCTATAGGCACCCAGTTCCAGAAAAAGCTCCGGCCGCGCCCGCCCGATCAGGAATTTCAGCGTGTGGACCAATATGCTCGCCGTTCCGATCGTCAGGAAGAAGTAAGCGAGAAGCCGCCATGCCGTTCTCAGCCGCCCGGCGTAGGTCCGCGCCTGCAGGACCCGCGCGCCGACATAGGCGAGGATGGCAAGAGCGCCGGTGGAATAAAGCATCCAGCTGAACGTACCGAAATCGGTAATGGAGCGATTGAAGGAAACTATCCTTCCCGGCAGGGCTTGAGCATGTTCCGAAAGGCGTGGGTCGAAAGGAATAAAGACCAGAACCAGCACAAGGCTTGCCGCAAAAATCCAACCGCTGGAAACCAGAAAACGTCGCATCAATATTCTCTCATCGTTTTTCTTGCATATGGCTTTGCCATCCGCAAAAACAATAGCCCGGCTGTGTCCTTGTTATGACCGGTTTTCACGAGTAGAGGCTAGTGCATGTCGCCAGAAACTATGCATCGGTTTCGGGCAACCGGAAACGACCGACGGACGGAAGATGACAGATACCAGTGAAATGCCACGCAGGCTGACGATATTGGGTTCGACGGGTTCGATCGGTACGAACACACTGGATGTCGTCCGTCAGCTGGGTGGTCGCAGACAATTCGAGGTTTTGGCGCTCACCGGCGCCGGAAACATCGATCTTCTGGCGCAACAGGCGCGTGAATTCGGCGCGCAGCTTGCGGTAACCGCCGAGGATGGCAAATACGAAGCGCTGAAAGCGGCCCTTGCCGGCACCGGCATTGAAGTTGCGGCGGGCAAATCCGGCCTCGAAGAAGCGGCCTCGATGGAGGCCGGCTGGGTAATGGCAGCTATTGCCGGAACACCTGGTCTTGCCCCGACATTGACAGCCGCACGGCGCGGCGCAGACATAGCGCTTGCCAACAAGGAATGCCTCGTTTCCGCAGGCGATGTTTTCCTGCGCACGGTCAAACAGGGCGGCGGCAGGTTGATCCCGGTCGATAGCGAACATAGCGCGATCTTCCAGTGCCTGACGGGCGATCACAAACAGGCCGTGGAGCGCATCGTACTCACCGCATCCGGCGGACCCTTTCGCACCTGGTCGCGTGAGCAGATGGCCAATGTCACGGCAGATATCGCCCGTGCCCATCCCAACTGGTCTATGGGGTTGAAGGTATCGATCGGCAGCGCCTCCATGTTCAATAAGGGCCTGGAAATGATCGAGGCGAAATATCTCTTCGATCTCAGGCCCGAGCAGGTCGAAGTGATCGTCCATCCGCAGTCGATCATACATTCGATGGTGGGTTACACGGATGGCTCCTATATCGCCCAGCTCGGCTCGCCCGATATGCGCACCGCCATCTCTTATGCCCTCACCTACCCTGAGCGCGGCAATCTCAATGTCGAGCGCCTTGATTTTGCCAAGCTGGCGCGGCTCGATTTCGAAGCGCCTGATGAAACCCGGTTTCCAGCACTCCGATTGGCGCGCACGGCGCTGGAGCGCGGAGGCTTGCAGGGCGCGGCCCTGAATGCCGCCGAAGAAACCGCCTTTCACGCCTTCGTCGAAGGCGGCATCGGTTTTCTCGATATGGCCGAAATCGTCGAAACGGTCATGGACCGCATGCATGACGGCCGATCAGCCAACAGCATCGAAGACGTATTTTCGGCGGACGGGGAAGCCCGCACCCACGCGCGGGAACTGATCGCCAGCAAAGAAAAGGCCGCGTAAACGCGGCCAGATTTTCTCTTGTTTGAACTGCGGCCTTAAGCCACCGCCCGCGCCAGCGCACAATGTGACCAGAGCTGGTGCAACGCGCCGACCAACTGTTCGATGTCGGCATCGGTGTGCAGCGGTGTCGGCGTGATGCGCAGACGCTCGGTCTTGCGCGGCACGGTCGGATAGTTGATCGGCTGCACATAGACGCCGTGATTGTCGAGCAGGATATCCGAAATCCATTTGCACTTGGCGGCATCGCCCACCATGACCGGTACGATATGGCTGGGATTGTCCATATGCGGAATGCCGCGTGCATCCAGAAGCCCCCGCAGCTTGCGCACCCGGTCCTGATGGCGGGCGCGCTCAAAGGGGCTTGCCTTCAGATGCTGGATCGAGGCGATTGCGCCGGCAGCGAGCGACGGCGGCAGGGCCGTCGTGAAGATGAAACCGGAGGCAAAAGAACGGATAAAATCACAGACCGCCGTGGACCCGGCAATATAACCGCCCATCACGCCGAAAGCCTTGCCGAGCGTTCCTTCGATGATCGTCAGGCGATCCATCAGGCCTTCGCGCTCGGCAATGCCGCCGCCGCGCGGTCCGTACATGCCAACGGCATGGACTTCGTCGAGATAGGTCATGGCGCCATAACGATCGGCAAGATCGCAGATTTCCTTGATCGGGGCGATATCGCCATCCATCGAATAGACGGATTCAAAGGCGATGAGCTTCGGCGCGCTTGGATCGGCTGCCTTGAGCTTCGCCTCGAGATCTTCGAGATCATTATGTTTCCAGATCACCCGCTCGCAACGGCCGTAACGGATGCCTTCGATCATCGAGGCATGGTTGAGCGCATCGGAGAAAATGATGAGGCCCGGAATTTTCTGGCCAAGTGTGCCGAGTGTCGCCCAGTTGGAAACGTAACCCGACGTGAAGATCAGCGCCGATTCCTTGCCGTGCAGATCGGCAAGTTCCTGTTCCAGCAGGACGTGATGATGGTTGGTCCCAGAAATGTTCCGGGTGCCTCCCGCACCCGCGCCACAGTGATCGATGGCGGCTTTCATGGCTTCGATGACTTTGGGGTTCTGGCCCATGCCCAGATAATCGTTGGAACACCAGACGGTTACGTCCTTGCGCTCGCCATTGGCGTTGTACCGTGTCGCGCGGGGAAAATTGCCCTGCTGGCGTTCGATATCCGCAAAAACGCGATAGCGTCCCTCAGAATGCAGGCTCTGCAGTTCCGTCGTAAAAAATGCCTCGAAGTCCATGCCATGCTCCAGAATTGACCAGATCGTTTTCTGCCTCGACACCGGGACCGTCAACCCTTGCGAGCTGCTTTAACCACGTCTGCGTCAATTCGCCGTTGTTTTGAACCATTCCAATAAACCGTTTATAGACGCCGATGAAAAGTACAAAATTGATTCACATCAAAAAACCCGGAAATTTGGAACCTTTTTCAAACGGCGCCGTTGTTTGGGACGCAATCGATTTACGCGCGGAAGAACGCCTGAAAGAGGAGGCTTCCCTAAACGGTATCGAATTGTTAGTTATCTGTGGCGGTCGGAGGTAGCAGTCGCCGCAGATAAATATGGGACGCCTACCGAGCCGAAGAGCTCATTGTAACGTTGGAGAGAGTTTCATGAAAAAGGCAATCATATTTGCGCTGGTCGGCCTGTCGCTTGCAAGCTGCACGCAGACTGAAAAGGGTGCTTCGATCGGTGCCGTTTCCGGTGCGGTCCTGGGCGGCGCTATCACGGGCAACGTTCGTGGCGCGGCAGTGGGCGCGGCGATCGGTGGCGTTGGCGGCGCGTTGATCGGCAATGCATCCGAACCGGGCTATTGCTATTATCGCGACCAGTACGGTCAGCGTTACACGGCGCGTTGCCGTTAATAGTTGCACGAGATACCGTTGCACAGAAGCCCCGGTCATCCGGGGCTTTTTGCGTTAAGGCGGGCAAAACACAGTCCGAAGGGTCCTCAACGCCGTTTATTTATGATTAAACTGCACTGTTAACGGACAGGAAACGGGTCAGAGCCATAATAAATGCTCAACCATAAAGCAGCTTATGCGAAGAACACGGACTAACCCGAAGACAGGTATTGCGTATCGGAAAGCTGGCACCGCTCTTGCGGTTGCCGTTACGTTCGCCCTGTACCCGGCGTTTACTCGCGATGCCTTTGCTTTCAAGCTGTTCGGCGTGCGTCTCTGGGGTTCGGAAGAACCGGAGATCGAAGTTATAAATCCGGTCAAATATGCCGTGACGCTGAATGCTGCCGATGCAGACAAATCTCTCAAAGGCAGCCTGGAAAACAGCTCGCTTCTTCTGGCCGACAAGGACAAACCGGCCTCCGGCGATCTCGGCCTTCTGATCAAGGCACGTGATGACAGGGACAGGCTGATCGCAGCGCTTTACGAAAACGCCCGATATGGCGGCATCGTCAAGGTCACGGTCGCCGGCAAGGATGTGGACGATCTGCCACCCAATCCGGTCTTCGATCACTCCGCTCCGGTGCCTGTGATCATAACCGTCACCCCCGGCCCTGTCTTCACGCTCGGCAATATCAGGCTCGAGGGCGATGTGACGGGCCGCAACCTTGAAGAATACGGTCTCGTCACCGGCGGCGATGCCGGATCTCTGGCAATCATCCGCGCTGGCAACAAGCTGATCGACGATCTGAAAGCCGAAGGCCGCCCGCTTGCGAAGCTGACGAAACGCGAGGCCGTTGCAAACCACGCGACGAACACGGTCGATATTACCATGGCTGCCGAAGGTGGCCCTGTGGCACCCCTCGGCGCGGTCACCGTCACCGGCGAAAAAACCGTCGACGGCGACTTCATCCGCCGTTATTCGCGCCTCAATGGCGGCGAACCCTACTCGCCGGAAAAACTGCGCAAGGCCGCAGATCGGCTACGCCAGCTCGGGGTCTTTTCCAGCCTGACAATCAAGGAAGCAGGAACGCTGTCACGCGATGGCTCCATTCCGCTCACCATCGAGGTGTCAGAGGGCAAGCACCGTTATTTCGGCGTCGGCGCACAATATTCCACCACGGAAGGCATTGGCCTCCAGGGGTATTGGGGCCACAGGAACCTGTTCGGGCAGGCGGAATCGCTGCGGATCGAGGGTTCGGTTTCACGCATCGCCGAAGCATCGAGCGTCGAAGGCATGGACTATTCGGCGGGCATCACCTTCACAAAGCCCGGAATGTTCAACCCGCGCACCACATTCAAGACCAGCCTGATCGCCAAGACCGAACATCCCGATACCTATGAGGCCAAGACCATAACGGGAGCCGCCGGTTTCAGTTATGAGCTGAACGACACCGATACCGCAGCCGCCGGTCTCGAGGTGCAGTGGGCAGATACCGAAGACGCATTCGGCAAGAACAAATATCTGACCACCTCCATACCGCTGGAATTCGTTCGCGATACGCGCGACGACAAGCTCAACCCCACTGAAGGCTTTCGTGCATCGGTGGCCGCCAAGCCCAGCTACGAAGCGCTGAACGGCACTTTCTTTTCCTCCTTTGAAGGCTCTATTTCGGGTTATAAGGGACTCGGCGCCGAAGATCGCTTGATCATGGCCGGAAAGCTTTCCGGCGGCGTGCTCGTCGGCGGCAGCAATCTGCAGGACATACCGACCACAAGGCGCTTTTATGCCGGCGGCGGCGGATCCGTCCGCGGCTATAGCTACCAGGAAATATCGCCCTATAATGCAGCCGGTGATGCAACTGGCGGCCGCTCTTACGTGGTTGGCTCCATCGAAGCCCGTATCAAGGTCACCGATACGATCGGAATCGTGCCCTTTATCGATGCGGGTGTGGTATCCGACAGCGTGACCCCTGATTTCTCCGATATCCGGGCTGGCGCCGGTATTGGTTTGCGTTACGCAACGCCCTTTGGGCCTTTGCGTCTTGATGTCGCCATGCCGCTTGAAAAATATGATGGTGGCAACAATTTCGGCATTTATGCTGGCATCGGCCAGTCTTTTTAAACGCCGCCATCGAACACCCTAGCAACAGAGTGTAGATTACGCTTGATGACAACGTTGATTCGATTGCTGAAATGGCTGGGCTACGCTGCTCTTTGCGGCGTGGTGCTGGTGTTGCTTGCGGTTCTGTTCGTCGGTCTTACCCCGATGGGTGCAAGAATTGCCGCAAAGCAGATTTCATCGCTCGTTTCCACGCCCGACCAGACAATCGAAATCTCTCCACCCAGCGGTCTTTTGACCGGTCGCCTGCGGCTCGACAATGTCACCCTTTCGGATCGGCAGGGACCTTACGCCCGCGTGAACCAGATCGCCGTTGACTGGTCGCCGCTCTCGCTTCTTGCCGGAACCTTCCACGCCGACCGGGTGTCGGCCGGATCGATTGATGTCGATCGCAAACCGCTTCCCGCTGAGCAAACATCGACCAAAAGCTCCGGCAGTTCGTCCCTGCCGATTGAAATCGGCATCGACAGTTTCAATTTCCCCGATATTAGCCTCGGACAATCTCTTCTTGGCCGCGACTTCGAGCTGACCGCCGAGGGCAATCTCAAGGCCGCGCAGGACGATATCAGGCTATCGCTCACCGCCCACCGGCAGAGCACGCCGGAAGCTGCCATCAATGCGGACATCGCGTTTCTGCCGAATGAAAATGTCTTGAAGTTGAAAGCGGAAATGAAGGAGCCCGAGGGCGGGCTTCTGGCCACGCTGCTCTCGCTTCCGGGCACACCCGCCGTGGCGATCGATGTGAACGGTGAAGGTCCGCTTTCTGACTGGACCGGCACTCTGCGCGGCAACGTCGCCGGCAACCCCGTGCTCAACGTCACCGGCCACCATCTACTTGGAGAAGACGGCACGCGGCGTATCGAGGTCGCAGGCGGCGGCCAGCCCGATCTGCTTCTGCCCCCCGCTTTCCGACAGCTTTTTGCCGGCGAGACGAAACTTGATGCAAACGCCACGCTCTCACCACAGGGCCGCATCGAAATCGGCAGCAGCACGCTGGAAACCGGCACATTGCTGCTGACGGCCTCGGGCACCGTGGATCCGAACGGCCAGAACGATCTTAGTGCCAACCTCATCGGCACCGCCGGGCCAGTGGATTTCCGCTGGCCGCTGAACAATGGCGAGATCCAGGCCCTCGTCAATGGCATTGATCTTTCCCTGAAAGGCAACGCTGATGCCGCTCATCTCAACACCACGGCATCGTTGCGCAGCCTTTCCCTCCCACAGGGTAGGCTTGATGATGTCAAGCTGACGGCCAGGAGCGGCAATCTCAACATTGCCGATCGCAGCGGCACCATCGACACCATTCTCTCCGTGGCGCAATCGTCCTTCGTCAGCCCGGATATCGATCGGCTGGTGCGTGCGCCGGTCACCATCAAGGCGCCGGTCAGCCTCACCTCGTCGACCATCGGCTTTGACGGCGCGACGCTGGAGAGCGCCAGTGTCGGCGGAACGCTGAACGGCAGTTTCGACCTCGCCAACAATCGCCTGACATCCAGCGTGCAGCTCTTCGCGTTGCCCGCCACCCTGCCGCCAGCGCTGGCGGAAAAATTCGATACCACCATAGCTTTGCAGGGCGATATCGACCTGATCATTGGCGGGCGCACAAGCGTTCAGAACCTCGTGGTCAAATCCGGAACAATTGAAGCGACAGGTGATGTCAGTCTCGAAGACGACGTGTTGAGCGCCAATCTGACGGGCAAGTTTCCCGCTCTCGAAAAACTGACGCCACAGGCAAAGGGCGTTGCCGATTTTGCAATTGAAGCCAGCGGCGCGCTTGCCGCGCCCGACTTCAATGTCACCTTAAGCTCCGAAAGTGCCACTCTTGCCGGACGGAAGCTTGAAGCCCTGAAGGTCAATGCCGCAGGCAAGGCCGATCCGGCCGCACCGCAGGCAAAACTGACCGCCAGCGGCAGCCTCGACCGGCAGAAGATCGACGCCAACGCCAATGTGGTGCAGACAGAAAACGGCACGGCAATACCCGAGCTTCATGTGGCAGTGGGTCGCAACATCTTGAACGGCAAGCTGCAATTTTCGCAACAATTCCTGCCATCTGGCAATCTGTCGTTCAATTTCCCGGACTTGGCCCTGCTGGCGGCACTTGCCGCGCAACAGGCAGATGGCGATATTGCCGGCGACATCGTACTCAGTAACGATAACGGCCGGATTGCCGCGACGATAAAGGCGAATGGCGGCAGTATCCGCCAGGGCACAACGGTTATTTCGAAGCTCGCTGCCGATATCTCCATTGACGACCTTCAGGCGCTCGCCATCAACGGCAAGGTCAGCGCCGACAGCGTCAATGCTGGCACCGCGGCGATTTCGGCGCTGAATGCAACCATTGGCCATTCCGGCACGACCACCAACTTCGATGTCTACGGACGCTACGACAATGCGCCGCTCGTGGTAAAGGGCAGTGCCAATACCGCAGGATCGCCGATGACCGTGCGGCTCGATGCCTTCTCGGCCGCCCCCAAGGGCATTGCCGTACGGCTTGAAAAGCCGAGTACAATTGCGATCGAGAACGGCACGGCCCGCATCTCCGGTCTGACTATCATCACCGGCGACGGGCGCGTCGAGGTAAACGGCACGGCAGGTTCGACACTCGACATCACCGCCAATATCCGCTCGCTTCCCGCGAACCTCGCAAATGCCTTCGCCACCGGGCTGGATGCGGCGGGGAGTATATCCGGGACGGTCAGCGCCAAGGGCACGGCTTCAGACCCGGCGGTCGATTATAATCTGAACTGGACGAATGCCGAGGTTGCCCAGACGCGTGCGGCAGGGCTTGCAGCGCTCGGCATCAAGGCAAACGGCCGTTTCGCCGGCGGCACCCTGCAGATCGATACGAATGTAACCGGTCAGGGCGGCATGTCGCTTTCGGGCGGCGGCTCCCTCGGCATTGCCGGTAACCGTCCGCTTTCCATGGCCTTTTCCGGGAGGTTGCCCTTCTCCGCCGTTGCCGCACAAACCGCAGCACAGGGCCTCGATGTGGACGGCACCGCCGCCATCGATGTGAAGATTTCCGGCAGCGCTTCCGCGCCTGTCGTTACCGGCAGCATCACAACCGATGGTACGCGCCTGACCGATGTGCGCCGTAACCTCACGGTCAACGGGCTGGCAGCAACGGTCACCTTCGATCGTGATCGCGCCGTCATCTCCCGGCTGACGGGAAAGCTTGCCGGCGGTGGAACGATCTCGGGAACGGGTAGCGTCGGTATAACGGGCGGCTCGGGCTTTCCAGCCGACATCACGATCACGTTGGACCGCGCCGGTTACAATGATGGCACGCTGGTGACGACCATCGTGAGCGGCACGCTGACGCTGAAGGGTCCGCTTCTGAATTCGCCCGTGCTTGGCGGCAAGCTGACGCTGGACAGAAGCGCCATCACCATCCCGGAGAAACTTCCAGCCTCGCTGACGGAAATCGACGTCAAGCACAAGAACGCCCCGCCGCAGGTGCGGGCGCAGGTAAAGGCACTCGGCAACGATCAGGGCGGCAGTGGTAGTTCATCGACCATCAATCTCGATCTTCAGATAAACGCACCGAGCGGCATCTTCGTGCGCGGACGCGGCATCGACGCAGAACTGACCGGCAATCTGACCATTCGCGGTACGGCGGCTGTTCCCGTCATCTCCGGCGGTTTTGAAATGCGCCGTGGACGGCTCGAAATTCTCACCCGCCGTCTCGATTTCAATACGGGCAAGATAACCTTCGGCGGCGGCCTCGTGCCGGTTCTGGATATGGAGGCGCAGTCCACCGCTGGTTCCGCCACCATCACCGTTGCGGTTTCCGGCAATGCCAACGACCCGACATTCGCCTTCTCCTCAACCCCGGCTTTGCCGCAGGATGAGGTTATGGCACAGCTGATCTTCGGCCAATCCATGTCCAAGCTCTCGGCCTTGCAGATCGCGCGGCTGGCGGATGCGGCAGCCCAGCTTGCCGGTGGGCGCTCCACCTCGTTGTTCGACAAGCTCCGAAGCAATCTCGGTGTCGACGATCTCGACATCTCGACGGATTCGGAAGGCCAGGCCCGCGTTTCCGCCGGCAAATATCTCAACGAGCGAACCTATCTCGAACTGCAGCAAAGCGGCGATTCCGGCGCAAAGGCCATCATCAACCTCGATGTCGGGCGCGGCGTGAAGCTGCGCGGTGAAGCGGGCGGTAATGGCGAAGGTGCAGCCGGTATATTTTACGAGAAAGAATATTGAAGTCTTCGCATTTAGGTTTGCGAAACCATCTCATGCTACGAATCTTCCATTGAAGGCGGAAAATATTGTTTCCGGCTGTTCAGGCACCAGGCAGAACGCCAAATTCGCATATGCAAGTGTCGGTGCACTTGCGCTGGCCTCCACAGCGAGCATTGGGAAGAATTCTGATGGCAATGATAAACTCTACCAACTTTGGCGGCGAGACGCTCGAAATCATCGCATTCCGCCTGCATGATCAGGAATTCTGCGTGAAGACGACGACTATCCGCGAAATTCGCGGCTGGGCGCCTTCAACGCCCATTCCCCACGCGCCGAAAGACGTCATCGGCGTCATGAACCTGCGCGGTTCGGTTATTCCGATCATCGATCTCGCACACAAACTCGGAATGAAAAGCACCGTCGCAAATGAAAGAAGCGCCATCGTGGTGGCCGAAGTGCACAACATGGTCATCGGCATGCTCGTCGATCGCGTTTCGGACATTCTGACGATCCCGGCAAATCAGGTCCAGCCGGTTCCGGAAATCTCGGCCTCTTTCGACAAGTCCTACTCCGAAGGCATCATTGCCAACGAACATGGCATGATCTGCTTCCTGAACCTTGCAAAGATGTTCAAGGGAACCGAAGCGGAAGATCTCGCCGCCTGATCGTTGCAATTCCTTTGCATGACGGCCGGTTCGCGTTCTTAGGCAACCTAAGAACAAAGGCTCAAATACGAGACTATTGACCATTGAACCAAACCGCCGGAGCACCTGCCCGGCGGTTTTTGTTTTCATGACCGTCTCTTTTATTAAATAAGAACATTTTAATATTATAGATATCTAATATTAAAAGCCGACGAACAGTATCGCGCCTACATCACATCACGCGGGTTCCGATACCTGACCGAGGCTGACAAGTCGCAAGTGCCTGCATTGCTGCCTTTGGCGGCAGAACCTGTTCGTTGTTCAACATGATACGGCGCCGACCACACCTCCTGTGCGGCAGCGCGCGCCGAGGCCGCTATTTGGGGGACGTTAATGCTGGGGTTAGGGAAAAGCGCAGACAATCGAAATATGCTCGATGCGATATCCAGATCGCAGGCAGTCATAGAATTCGATCTTAAAGGCAATATTCTTACGGCAAACAGCAATTTCTGTGTGACGCTGGGCTATGATCTCGCAGAGATCGTCGGCAAGCATCATCGTATCTTCTGCGACCGGGAATTTGTCGCATCGCACGCATACCAGGAATTCTGGGAATCTCTTGCGCGCGGCGAATTTCAGGGCAAGGAATATCGCCGCATACGCAAGGATGGATCGACCATATGGATCGAGGCCTCCTACAACCCCGTCTTCAGGTCAGGCAAACCCTATAAGGTTGTCAAGATAGCGACCGACATCACAGCCAAGAAGATCAAGGCTGTAGAAGATGCTGGCAAACTCGAAGCGCTTTCACGCTCCCAGGCCACCATCGAATTTTTGCCGGATGGTACGATCATTACCGCCAATCCGAATTTCTGCGCCACTGTCAACTACGACCTCAAGGAAATCGAAGGCCGGCACCACCGTATGTTCTGCGATCCGGCCTATGCAGCATCGCCAGCCTATGCCAATTTCTGGCCGCGGCTGGCATCCGGAGAATTCATCTCAGACGAATTTGTTCGTTATGGAAAGAACGGCAAGGAGATATGGATCCAGGCCGCTTACAACCCGGTATTGGATGAGACAGGCAAGGTGGTGAAGGTTGTGAAATTCGCAACCGACGTGACGCCGCGTATGAGCGCCATCACCCTTCTCGCCGATGCCTTGCAGGCACTGGCCGAGGGTGACCTGGTGCAGCGCCTCGATAGCAGCTTCGTGCCCAGCATGGAGAAATTGCGCCAGGACTTCAACGGCGTGGTCGGCAAACTTCAGTCCACCATGCAGACGATCGCTCACAATGCCTCGACAATCGCATCCGGCTCGGGTGAAATCCGCATAGCCGCCGATCAGCTCTCGCAGCGAACCGAACAGCAGGCGGCCTCGCTGGAAGAAACAGCAGCGGCGCTGGAGCAAATCACCACCACCGTGACCGATGCGAGCCAGCGCGCCGGCGAGGCCGGGAAACTGGTGTTGCGCACGAGAGAACATGCCGAACATTCCGGTGAAGTCGTTCAGCAGGCAATTTCCGCTATGGACGCGATTTCGCGCTCCTCCGGTGAAATCACCAACATCATCGGCGTCATTGACGACATCGCATTCCAGACCAATCTTCTGGCGCTGAATGCCGGCGTGGAAGCTGCCCGTGCCGGTGAAGCGGGCAAGGGTTTCGCTGTGGTCGCCCAAGAGGTGCGGGAACTCGCGCAACGATCCGCCGTTGCTGCCAAGGAAATCAAGTCCCTCATCAACACCTCCCGCGAACAGGTCGCCAATGGCGTCGATCTGGTTGGCAGAACCGGCGGTGCGCTGCGGGATATTCAATCGCAAATGGGCGAAATCGATGCCAACGTCTCGGCCATCGTCGAGGCCTCGCGCGAACAGGCCAACGGTCTGAGAGAAATCAACCAAGCCGTCAACGTTATGGATCAGGCGACTCAGAAGAACGCCGCCATGGTGGAAGAAACCACTGCCGCCAGCCACGGCCTCGCCAATGAAGCGGACAACCTGCACGAATTGTTGCGGCAGTTTAGAATATCGCGCGAAGGACAGATATCATCCGCCCAGCAGATCAATAAAAGACCCGCTGCAATAACGAGGCTGACAGCACCACAGCCGCGATACGCAACGGCAAGGTCTCACGGAAATGCTGCGCCCGAATGGGCGGAGTTTTAGTATGCTTCGAACCCCGGATGCCAATGCCGACCGGCAACTGGCATTATAAAATAACACGGTCCGCACGGGTGAAGATTTCGAAGTCTTCACCCCGCACCAGCGCAACAAGCGTGATGCCCGCACTCTCGGCAGTTTCGATGGCAAGCGCGGTAGGAGCCGAAATTGCTGCCATAACCGGACTACCAAGGATCGCTGTCTTCTGAACCATCTCCACCGACAGGCGACTGGTGACGGCAACAATGCCTGTCTTGGCGGAAATACCGGCATTCACGACAGCACCGGCCAACTTGTCGAGCGCATTGTGGCGACCGACATCTTCGCGCACCGCAAGCAAACCATCTTGAGGACTATAAAAACCCGCACCGTGAACGGCTCTCGTTTCGCGGTTGAGGCTTTGTGCGTCGCTCAGTGCTTTCACCGCAGCAACGATGTCATCACCGTGGATCGACATTCTCACGCCGCTGAGATCGGGGACCACGCGAACCGCCTGTTCTATGGATTCGATCCCGCACAGACCGCAACCAACCGGACCTGCCATATGCCGCCGTCTCGCCCGCAGGGCATCGGCCTCGGCGTCCATCAGATCCACCTGGACATCATAGCCCTGCCCGGCTTCAATGACCTCTATCGCCCGGATTTCGGTGCGTGCCGAAATGATGCCCTCTGTCAGGCTGAAGCCGACGGCGAAATCGACAAGATCAGCGGGACTAGCCATCATCACGGCATGGGTGCTGCCGCCGTAAGAAAAGGCAACCGGCACCTCCTCCGGCACGGCGCGCTCACCCGTGCTAAGGACGCCCTGTCGCAGCGCGGATCTTGCGACCCTTCGATAACTGGCTTCTATCGACACGGCGATCATCCCTCCATGACAAGAAACATGACTTCTCGTCTGCTCTCGATCGACAACAGCGATGTTACTTTTCACCCTCATGTCTAGCCTATCGCCCTGAAAATCGGAATCGATTTCCGCAAACGTAATGAGCGGACCGAGGCGCTTCTACTGGAACGACAACTCAGATTTTCTGCCTGCTTAAGAAAACAGGCAGTGGCCGAGAACAAAAAAGCGACCGAAACGGCCGCTTTCTGTTTTGGGTATTGTGTGGACAGTCATTCTTTCGAACCCGCCCGGTGCTTTCAAGCGGCGACGAGAACCTCATGCAGGTTCGTCAGTTCGTAGAGATGCTTTTCAAGCTTGGTCAGATGTTCGTGGTGATGATTGCCTTCCTGGATTTCGGCCTTGGCCAAATCGATGCGCTTCTGCAGCGTGTCAGGGGACATATCGTCAGCCGAAACAGCGGATTCGGCGAGAAGCGTGCAACCTGTCGGAAGAATATCGGCAAAACCACCGAAAACGACGTATTTATGGGTTTCGCCAGAGGCGAATTTCACCGTCACCAAGCCCGGCTTGATCGTCGTCATGGTGGGCGCGTGATTGGCCAGAACCGTCATCTCACCCAGCGTAGCCGGAATGACGACTTCCGTAACCGTTTCGGAAACGAGCAGACGTTCCGGGGAAACGAGATCGAATTTGAAACTGTCAGCCATGGCTATTCACTTCTTTTCAATTACGCGGGCGTCACGGACTTTTATTAAAACGCCGGCAAAGCCGTTCCGGTTTCACCGTCATCGTCGGCAAGGCGCGTGGTCGAACCGCGCGCCCGCCAATTCATAATCAGGCAGCTTCAGCAGTCAGCTTCTTTGCCTTTTCGATGGCTTCTTCCATCGAACCGACCATGTAGAAAGCTGCTTCCGGCAGGCTGTCGTATTCGCCGTTGACCAGGCCCTTGAAGCCCTTGATCGTGTCTTCGAGTGCGACGAGCTTGCCCGGAGAACCGGTGAAGACTTCGGCAACGAAGAACGGCTGCGACAGGAAGCGCTCGATCTTACGGGCGCGGGCAACCGTCAGCTTGTCTTCTTCCGACAGTTCGTCCATGCCGAGGATGGCGATGATGTCCTGAAGGGACTTGTAGCGCTGCAGGGTCGACTGAACCTTACGGGCAACCTCGTAGTGTTCTTCACCGACGATCATCGGGTCGAGCATGCGCGAGGTGGAGTCGAGCGGGTCAACAGCCGGGTAAATACCCTTTTCTGCGATCGAACGCGACAGAACCGTCGTTGCGTCAAGGTGCGCGAACGAAGTGGCCGGCGCAGGGTCGGTCAAGTCGTCGGCGGGAACGTAAATCGCCTGAACAGAGGTGATCGAACCCTTGTTCGTGGTGGTGATGCGTTCCTGCATCTGGCCCATGTCGGTTGCGAGCGTTGGCTGATAGCCCACAGCCGAAGGAATACGGCCGAGAAGAGCCGAAACTTCCGAACCAGCCTGCGTGAAGCGGAAGATGTTGTCCACGAAGAACAGAACGTCCTGGCCTTCGTCGCGGAAGTTTTCAGCGATCGTCAGACCGGTCAGAGCGACGCGAGCGCGGGCGCCCGGCGGTTCGTTCATCTGGCCGTAAACGAGAGCTGCCTTGGAACCTTCGCCGCCGCCAAGCTTGTTGACGTTCGACTCGATCATTTCGTGATAGAGGTCGTTACCTTCGCGGGTACGCTCACCCACGCCGGCGAATACCGAGTAACCACCGTGCGCCTTGGCGACGTTGTTGATCAGTTCCATGATGAGAACCGTCTTGCCAACGCCAGCGCCGCCGAACAGGCCGATCTTGCCGCCCTTGGCGTAAGGAGCCAGAAGGTCAACGACCTTGATGCCGGTAACAAGGATCTGGCCTTCAGTCGACTGCTCGACGTAAGACGGTGCGTCCTGGTGGATGGCGCGCTTCTTGGCCGTTACGATCGGACCTGCTTCGTCAACCGGCTCACCGATGACGTTCATGATGCGGCCGAGCGTTTCCAGACCGACCGGAACCTCGATCGGGGCGCCCGTATCAGCGACGACCTGACCGCGGACGAGACCTTCGGTCGAGTCCATGGCGATCGTGCGTACGACGTTTTCGCCGAGATGCTGAGCGACTTCCAGAACGAGGCGGTTGCCGTTGTTATCGGTTTCGAGCGCGTTGAGGATCGGAGGCAGTTCGCCTTCGAACGCCACGTCGACAACAGCGCCGATAACCTGGGTAACCTTGCCCGCGCCGTTCACCGCTGCGGTTTTCTTGGGGGTAGCTGCCTTAGCCATTATCCTTACCCTCTTTCCTTACCTCAGAGCGCTTCCGCGCCCGAAATGATTTCAATGAGTTCCTTGGTGATCTGAGCCTGACGCTGACGGTTGTAGGAAAGCGTCAGCTTGTTGATCATATCACCGGCATTGCGCGTTGCGTTGTCCATCGCGCTCATCTTGGCGCCCATTTCACCGGCAACGTTTTCGAGCAGAGCCCGGAAAACCTGAACCGAAATGTTGCGCGGAATAAGGTCTTCCAGAATAGAAGCCGCATCAGGCTCATATTCGTAGACGGCGCTCTGCGTTGCCTCAACCTCTTCCACAACAGGGACTGCGGCAGGAATAAGCTGCAGACCGGTCGGGATCTGGCTGATGACGGACTTGAATTCCGAGTAGATCAGCGTGCAGACGTCAAATTCACCCGCATTGAACAGGGAGATCACCTTCTTGGCGATCTGGTCGGCGTTTTCGAAACCGACCTTCTTCACTTCGCGCAGTTCGATGCGCTCGATGATATTAGCTGCGAATTCGCGACGAAGGCTGTCGTAACCCTTCTTGCCGACCGTGATGATCTTGACCGTTTTGCCTTCGGAAATCAGCTTGCGGGCTTGATCGCGGGCAAAACGGGAAATCTGCGAGTTGAAACCGCCGCAAAGACCACGTTCAGCGGTGCAGACAACGAGCAGATGCACGTTGTCCTTGCCGGTGCCGGTCATCAGCGCCGGAGCGACGTCCGCCTCGACCGCCTTGGCGATGTTGGCAAGAACGGCGCCCATGCGCTGAGAATAAGGCCGGGCGGCCTCCGCAGCTTCCTGGGCGCGCCGAAGCTTCGCCGCGGCGACCATTTTCATCGCCTTGGTAATCTTCTGCGTCGCCTTTACGGAGGCAATGCGGTTTTTCAGATCCTTTAGTGAAGGCATCCGTTATCCGTCCGAGTAAAAGAGCCCTAATTACGAGAAAGACTTCGCGAAGCTATCAAGAGCGCCCTTGAGCTTGCTCTTGGTATCGTCGCTGATTGCCTTTTCCGTGCGGATGGTGTCGAGGATCGCCTTGCCTTCCGAGCGGAGGTAGGAGAGCAGACCCTGCTCGAACTTGCCGACCTGCGCGACCGGGATCTTGTCGAGATAACCGTTGACACCGGCGAAGATCACCGCGACCTGCTCTTCCGTCTTGAGCGGAGAGAACTGCGGCTGCTTCAGAAGCTCGGTCAGGCGGGCACCGCGGTTAAGCAGGCGCTGTGTGGAAGCGTCAAGGTCCGAGCCGAACTGGGCGAAGGCGGCCATTTCGCGATACTGGGCAAGTTCACCCTTGATCGAACCGGCGACCTGCTTCATCGCCTTGATCTGGGCGGCAGAGCCAACGCGCGAAACCGACAGACCGACGTTAACGGCCGGACGGATACCCTGGTAGAACAGGTCGGTTTCAAGGAAGATCTGGCCGTCGGTGATCGAGATCACGTTGGTCGGAATGAAGGCCGAAACGTCGTTGCCCTGGGTTTCGATGACAGGCAGAGCCGTCAGCGAGCCAGCACCCATTTCGTCGGAGAGCTTTGCAGCGCGCTCCAGAAGACGGGAGTGAAGGTAGAAGACGTCGCCCGGATAAGCTTCGCGGCCCGGAGGACGGCGCAGCAGAAGCGACATCTGACGGTAAGCAACGGCCTGCTTGGAAAGGTCGTCATAACCGATGAGGGCGTGCTTGCCGTTATCACGGAAGTATTCGCCCATGGCGCAACCGGCAAACGGTGCCAGATACTGCATCGGAGCCGGGTCGGAAGCCGTGGCAGCAATGATGATCGAATACTGCAGGGCGCCGCGCTCTTCCAGAACCTTTACGAAGCTGGGCAACGGTCGAACGCTTCTGGCCGATAGCAACGTAGACGCAATAAAGCTTGTCGCCTTCCGGACCATTGTCGTGAATGGCCTTCTGGTTCAGGATCGCGTCGAGAATGATCGCGGTCTTGCCGGTCTGGCGGTCGCCGATGACGAGCTCGCGCTGGCCGCGGCCAACCGGGATGAGGGCGTCGATAGCCTTGAGGCCGGTCGACATCGGCTCATGAACCGACTTACGCGGAATGATGCCGGGAGCCTTGACGTCAACGCGCGAACGCTTGGCGGCGTTGATCGGGCCTTTGCCGTCGATCGGGTTGCCAAGGGCGTCAACGACGCGGCCGAGCAACTCCGGGCCAACCGGAACGTCAACGATAGCGCCAGTCCGCTTTACGGTGTCGCCTTCCTTGATGGCACGGTCGGAACCGAAGATAACCACACCGACGTTGTCGGCTTCGAGGTTGAGCGCCATGCCGCGAACGCCGCCAGGAAACTCGACCATTTCGCCGGCCTGAACATTGTCGAGACCATAGACGCGGGCGATACCGTCACCGACGGAAAGCACCTGACCGACTTCCGAGACTTCCGCCTCGTTGCCGAAATTTTTGATTTGATCTTTCAGAATTGCGGAAATTTCCGCGGCGCGGATATCCATCAGCCAACCTCTTTCAGTGCAAGCTTAAGGGTGGAAAGTTTGGTGCGAAGAGACGTATCGATCTGGCGAGAACCAACCTTGACGATCAGGCCACCGAGGATCGAAGGATCAACGGTAACGGAAACCGTCACATCCTTGCCGGTAACGCTCTTCAGCGCCGCCTTCAGTTCAGTTTCTTGCGCTTCGTCGAGCGCATGTGCCGAGGTGACCTCGGCGGTAATTTCGCCGCGATGGGCAGCAGCAATGGAGCGATAGGCGCGGATCATGCCGGGAACGGCAAACAGACGGCGGTTATTCGCAACGACCTTGAGGAAATTGACAGCAAGACCGGCAAGACCGGCCTTCTCGCAGATTGCGGTGATTGCCTTGAACTGATCCTCGGCGGAAAACACCGGGCTCGCAACCAGACGCTTCAAATCGTCACTTCCATCGAGAAGTGCGCCGAACCTGTCCAGATCGGCTCCAACTGCCTCGACCGCACCCGCTTCCAAAGCAAGCTCGAAAAGCGACGATGCATACCTTTCGGCTACACCGGATGTTCCATGGGAGGTATCTGCCACGGGCACTTTTTCCCTGCTAATCGTCCAAGAACATCAGCGAGGGGGATCCTCCGCATCAAATTCTTGAAATCGTTTCAATTTCCCCGAAAAAGACCGGAATTCCCCCCTGCCTTTTCCCAATTTCGCGGTCCGTCTAGCATAGGACGCCGGGACTCGCAACACGCGTAATAGCGGAAAGCGCCGTTTGGGCAAGGGGGAATGCGTTTAAATTTTCCGATTCCGCCCAGGATGCGCCGCAGGTGCGGCACAAAAGCCAAAAAGCCCGTCTCAGACCAGTCCGAACACGTAGCTCAACGACAGTGCAGACAACAGAAGGTGTACAACCAGAAGTATGAAATTCCGCACTGTTGCGCCTCCATCCGAGAGAATGGAGAGAATGCCGCCGAACACGCTTAGACCGAAAGCCGCACCGAAGGCGAGATAGACCATGGGCTGCGCCAGAAGCAGGGCGGAAGCACCGAGGCCGAGATAAAAACCGGCAAGCGACGAGCGCACAAGCGCGTAACCATCCCGGCGCTCGCCGATCGCCTGCAGACCGAAGGCACGCAGAGTAGCGCCTGGTGCAAACATGAAAAAGAGGCCGATCACGACCGACACCACCGCAGCGCCGAAGGCCAGCTGCTCGCCGAATTCGGCGGGAAAATAAAACTCCATCTCGTTCCCCAAATCATTTTTGCCTGCTGCGTTATGACACGGTCATGACAGCGGGAAAACGTCCCCATTGATAAAGTTCAAAGGAAACTTTGCGGATCGATATCGAGCTGCACATGCACGCTGCCCCGTTCCTTCGGGCCATTGGCCAGAAGCGTTCGAAGGAAGGATTGCATGTCGGAATTGCGCCGCCCATGCACCAGCAGGCGAAAACGGTGCCGGCCGCGGATAAGCGCCAGCGGCGCTTCCGCCGGGCCGAGCAGCATGATGCCCGTAACCTGCGGTGCTGCCGCCCTTAAACCCCGCGCATGGGTTTCGGCCTCCGCACGCGTATCGGCGGAAACGATGATTGAGGCAAGCCGTCCGAAAGGCGGAAGAACGGCTTTTTCACGCTCCACGATCTCCCTTTCGTAAAAGGCAGATGCATCACCGGACACGATTGCCTGCATGACAGGGTGTTGCGGCTGGTAGGTTTGCAACAGGCCGTGGCTTTTCAGCCCGGTTCGCCCGGCGCGACCGGTCACCTGCGAGAGCAGCTGGAACGTTCGCTCCGCTGCGCGCGGATCGCCATTGGCAAGCCCGAGATCGGCGTCGACAATACCGACAAGCGTCATAAGGGGGAAGTTGTGCCCCTTGGCAACCAGCTGCGTGCCGATGACGATGTCCGCCTCTCCCTTTACGATCGCCTCCAGCTCCAGACGCAGCCGCTTGACGCCCATCAGGTCAGAGGAGAGCACGATGGTGCGGGCCTCGGGAAAATGTTTCTCCACCTCCTCGGCGATCCGCTCTACCCCCGGCCCGCAGGCCACCAGATGATCGAAGGTGCCGCATTCCGGGCAATGGTCCGGCGTCGGCTCGTTGTGACCGCACTGGTGGCATTGCAGTTGATTGCGGAACCGGTGCTCCACCAGCCAGCTCGAACATTGCGGGCACTGGAAACGGTGACCGCAGACCCGGCAAAGCGTCAGCGGCGCGTAACCGCGACGATTGAGAAAGAGCAGGGACTGCTCGCCCTTTTCGATGGTTTTGCCGATGCCGCGCAGGAGAACCGGCGAAAGAAACCCTCCCCTTTCCGGCGGATGGCGACGCATATCGATCAGATGCAGATCGGGCATCGCCGCATCGCCGAAGCGCGTATGCAGATGGATGGTGTTATAGCGGCCAGAACTGCCGTTGACCTGGCTTTCCACTGACGGCGTAGCGGAGACCAGCACCACCGGGAAATCCCCGATCCGGGCTCTGACGACCGCCATGTCGCGGGCGTTGTAAAAGACGCGGTCTTCCTGCTTGTAGGCCGGGTCATGCTCCTCATCGACGATGATGAGGCCGAGATTGTCGAAGGGAAGGAACAGCGCCGAGCGCGCGCCGGCCACCACCTTCACCTCACCCGTCACCGCCTGTCGCCAGACCTTTTCGCGCATGCGCGGCGACAGGTCAGAATGCCATTCCGCCGGCTTGGCGCCGAAGCGGTCGTGAAAGCGATCCAGGAAGGCCGCCGTCAGCGCGATTTCCGGCAACAGGATGAGGACCTGCTTGCCTTGTCGCAGCGTTTCCGCCACCGCCTCGAAATAGACCTCGGTTTTGCCGGAGCCGGTCACACCATCAATCAGTGAAACATGGAAACCACCCTTGCGCACATCCTCGAGAATTTCCGATGCCGCCTGTTTCTGTGGGCCTTCCAGTCGCGGCTCGGCATAGTCAGGATCAGGCTCGGCCACAACGGGCGGCGCGGGCAGAAAAACCGTCTCGAATACGCCCTGCTTGACCAGACCATCGACAACGCTGGTAGAAACGCCGGCGGCATGGGCAAGGCCACTCTTCGTCCAGCCATGGCCCTCGGCCGCCAGTTCCATCACTCTCTCGCGGGCGGGAGTAAGCCGCTCCGGCCTGCCTTCGGTCAGCCGCAGCCCCTCGATCATAGGCTCGGGATCGAAGGCGGCGGGGGCGCGTAGGGCCATGCGCGCCACAAGGCCGGGCGGAGAAAGCGTGTAAGCGGCAACCCAGTCGATGAAGCGCCGCATTTCCGCTTTCAGCGGCGGGCACTCGAAACTCTTGGTGATGGGCCGCAGCTTTTTCGGATCGACGCTCTTCTCTCCTGCATCGTCCCACACCACGCCGAAGACCTGCCGTGGTCCAAGCGGCACCTGAACGATGGAGCCGGTCTCCACCACCATATCGTCAGGCACGGCATAACTGTAGGGTCCAGGCGCCGGCATCGGCACGAGAACGGGCACCGTGCGCGTGAGCGACGGCGGGTCGAACAGAGCCCCAAACAGATCGGACGGATCTTTTGCCATGATGTGGCGAACATGCCCCGGCGGAATGAAAAAGGAAACCGCCCGGATGTAATGGCTGACCCCGGTAAAGTCCACGCCAGATGCGAAGCCCAGGCGCGAGCCTTAACCAAATACTGACCATAAGGGCATAGCGTTGGGAGAGGAATGGAGCGCCCCGTGACCGAAATTCTGACTTTTGCCACACCCGATCTCTTGAACGAGCGCCAATCCTGGCTTGCCGCGATTGCCGGTGAACGCCGCCTTGCGGACAATACCGTCGAGGCCTACGAGCGCGACACTCGCCAGTTTTTGACATTCCTCACCGGTTACATCGGCAAGCCAGCTTCAATCGCCGATATCGCCGATCTGCGCCCGGTCGATCTTCGCGCCTTTCTGGCCAGTCGTCGCAGGGAAGGCGCCGGCGCACGCTCGCTGGGGCGGCATCTGGCGGGCCTGCGTTCCTTTCTCCACTATCTGCAAAAGAAAGGTCTGGTGAATGCGGCCGGGGCCACCGCCATGCGCTCGCCGAAACAGCCGAAATCTCTGCCGAAACCGCTGACGGACCGGCAGGCGCTGAAAATAACCACCACCGAGGCGCAATTGAATGAAGAGCCATGGATTGCCGCCCGAAACGCTGCGGTTCTCTCGCTTCTTTATGGCTGCGGTCTTCGCATCTCCGAGGCGCTCGGGCTGGCTCCGGCCGATTTCACGCCCGACGCCCGCAGCCTTCGCATCACCGGCAAAGGCAACAAGACCCGGATGGTGCCTTTGCTGGCGGTGGTAACGGAAGCGGTTGAGGCCTACAAAAAGCTCTGCCCCTATCATCTGGCTGCCGACCAGCCGCTATTCCTCGGCGCGCGCGGCGGCAAGCTGCAACCTGCCATCATCCAGCGCGAGATGCAGAAGTTGCGTGGCGCTTTCGGCCTGCCGGAAAACGCCACACCGCATGCGCTGCGCCACTCCTTCGCCACCCATCTGCTGGCCGGCGGCGGCGACCTGCGCACCATTCAGGAACTGCTCGGCCATGCCAGCCTCTCCACCACGCAGATCTATACCGGCGTCGATACCGCAAGATTGCTGGAAATCTACGATAATGCCCACCCGCGCGCATGAAGCAGGAAATGCTTAACCATAGTCATTAATCAGACGTCCAAGCCGCCGTTCTATAAGTGGACTAGAACCGGATGGTACCTATGCAAAGCCTGATAAAGCCACAAAATCTCACCACCACCCTGATGGGCAAGACCGGCGACACCCTGCTATGGTTGCTCGCCGCGCTGCACGTCACTGCTGTCGCAATCCTCTTCGCAACGTTGCTATCGTTGGGTGAGGCGCAAGCCGCCGAACAGGAGATAAGCTGCACGGGCAGCGATATTCTCGTGGAGATGCGCAAGAGCGACCCGCAGAGCTTCGCGAAGATCGAACAGGAAGCGGCAGCTATACCGAACGGCAAGGGCAACTTCTGGCGCATCGAAAAAGCTGGAACGGCGCCGTCCTTTCTTCTCGGCACCATGCATGTCACCGATCCACGTGTTCTCGGCATGCCAGCCGCCGCAACACCCGCGTTTGAAAAAGCCGCGACGGTCATCGTGGAATCGGACGAAATCGTCGATGACAAGAAAATTGCGGCATCGCTGCTGACAAGACCCGACCTCACCATGTTTCTGGACGGCAAGTCGATCACCGACATCCTGTCACCCGAAAATGTCGCACGCCTTGAAAAAGGTCTTAAGGAGCGCGGCATTCCGCTGAGTGCCGTTTCGCGCATGAAGCCATGGATGCTGTCGAGTTTCGTCGCCCTTCCCGCCTGCGAATTTGCCCGCAAGGCCACTGGCCTGTCTTTCCTTGACAAGAAGCTCGCTGAAGATGCAGTCGCGGACGGAAAGCATCTTGTCGGGCTGGAGACCATGGTGGAGCAGCTTGCGGCCATGTCTGAGCTGCCAATGGAATTTCATCTGCAGGCGCTGATCGAAACGCTCGAATTGGGCGACCGCATGGACGACATCATGACGACAATGACCGATCTTTATGTCAGCGGTGATATCGGCATGACCATGCCCATGCTGAAGAGCATCGATCCCAAGAAAGCGTCTGAAAATGACCAAGGCTACGCCGCCTTCGAGCAACGCATCATCACCGATCGCAACCACGTCATGGCGGAGCGATCGGCCCCTGAGCTTGCCAAAGGCAATGTCTTCATGGCCGTCGGCGCTTTGCACCTGCCGGGCGAAGAAGGCGTAATTGAACTCCTGCGTGCGCAGGGCTTTACCCTCACACGGGTCGACTGATCCACTCGTCTCCGGTCTTGACGGGGCGGACATTGGCGCAAAACGGCCGCATCGTCGCCGGCACGATGCGACGATGAAACGGCCCGACGACGAAAAGATAGAGACGCCCGAACAGGTTCTTGCGCCGGACGATAGTAGTGACCTTCACGATCTGCCGACCAGGCTCCTGTTCCACATCGACGACGATACGGAAATCGAGATGGTTGTCGTCGAAGCCGAGCACGGTCCGGTCCGCAGTAGACGACAGCACTGGAAATCCGCCCGCCGAAGTACCCGCCGCCAGCTCGACCGTTCTGAGACCGAAAAGCGATACGAGACGGTTTCGAAGCGCCATAAGGCCGCTGATCCATGCCGGAGGATGATCGAGGAGAAGTCTGCTCACATCGAGTGAACTCGATGCGGCCGTCACCATCTCTCCTTCAAAGCAATCCCGCCAGTCCGCGCCCGGCAATATGTCTTCGCTGTCCCGCATCCCATAACCTCATTGCCGCCTTGTGTGGCGAGGCTCATCATCACTATTTCCGATCATCCGGGAACGTGACAAACCGCCGCTAATGGCAATTCGAGCGGGTTTAGCTTCAGAAAATACGAAGAGACAGAGAGATAGAGCGTTTTCGCTTTTGGAAAAGCGTAGTGCTTTAGCCGTGCGTCATACGCTTCAGAACATTGGTGCGCCAGTAGAACTGGTGAACCAGAACTGCGGCGACGTGGCCGGCGATCAACACCCACATCAGCCCCTTGAACGGCCCGGAATGCAATTCTCCTGCTACTCGCGCGCCGAAATAATAGGCCGCAATGCCCGACAATGGCAGGGCAAAAAACAGCGCGTAAAAGGTGAAATGCGCGACCTTCGCGGCGATTTGAGAAGCGCGCGGTTCATTGGCGGGATGCGGCGGCACACCCTGGAAAAACCGCAGACAGAGGCGCAGAACCGCAAGGGACAGGACGGCAAAGCCGACATACGCGTGAATATTGGCCGAGGAGATCTGTTCCGGCGTCAGCGTTTCACCCCGCCGCATCAACCGATACGCATGGGCCATGCCATCTGGAAACAGAAGGTTGAAAAAGATCAGAAGCGCCATCGTCCAGTGAAGGATACGCTGCGGAACGGAGAAGGAAACTTGAGTGGAGGACGCCATTTTATTGCCTTTTATCAAAAGGTTAGACAGGCTATGGCGCAAATATGCTGAACCCCGGCCTGCATTGCAAGCCGGGGTTCGCTTTATGGCTGAAATTTAATATTGGCTAAAATCACATATGGATCGGCTTGAAGAAAGTTGCCAGCGCCGCTTCCTTCACCGCTTCCGACATGGTCGGATGCGCATGGCAGGTACGGCCGAGATCTTCCGAGGAACCACCGAATTCCATCAGCACGGTGATCTCGTGGATCATTTCGCCAGCGCCGAAACCAACGATATGGCCGCCGAGAACCCGGTCGGTTTCCTTGTCAGCGAGGATCTTCACGAACCCATCAGTCACCTGCATGGCGCGGGCGCGACCATTGGCGGTGAAGGGGAACTTGCCGACCTTGTAGGCGATACCAGCGGCCTTCAGTTCTTCTTCCGTCTTGCCGACGG
Organism: Rhizobium sp. AN68; assembly: GCF_030758035.1. Classification (NCBI taxonomy): domain Bacteria; kingdom Pseudomonadati; phylum Pseudomonadota; class Alphaproteobacteria; order Hyphomicrobiales; family Rhizobiaceae; genus Rhizobium; species Rhizobium sp. AN68. The sequence goes on from NZ_JARWMI010000003.1 coordinate 2,526,508, forward strand.
AAGCGACTTCCGGCTGCGTATAGACCACGGCCGGAATGACATCGTAGTTCACATGGCCGCGCTGGCCGGCAAGAATTTCCGCAAGAGCGACGCCCTCGTCTTCCGCCTTATGTGCCAACATCGGGCCCTTCACCACGTCGCCGATGGCGTAGATGCCATCCACATTGGTCTTGAAGTGGCCGTCGATTTCGACACGGCCGCGGCTGTCGAGCACGACACCGGCTTCCGCAAGGCCGAGACCCTCGGTGTAGGGCTTGCGACCGGTGGAGATCAGCACAACGTTGGCTTCCAGCGTTTCAGCCGCGCCACCCTTGACCGGCTCGAACACCACCTTTGCGCCAGTTCCCGTCTTTTCAACGCCCGTCACCTTGGCACCGAGCTTGAAATCGAGACCCTGCTTGGCGAGCAGACGCTGAGCCTGCTTGGAGACTTCGCTATCCATGCCGCCGAGAATGGTGTCGAGATATTCGACGACGGTGACCTTCGCGCCAAGACGCGACCAGACCGAACCAAGCTCGAGGCCGATGACACCGCCGCCCACCACGATGAGCTTTTCCGGAACCTTGGAAAGCGCAATCGCGCCGGTGGAGGAAACGATGACGCTTTCATCGATATCCACCTGGACGCCGGGAATACCAGCAACATCAGAACCGGTGGCGATGACGATGTTCTTGGCTTCGATTTCCTGGCTCTCGCCCTTGTCGTTGGTGACGGAGACCTTGCCGGCGGATACAACCTTGCCCGTGCCCTGGAAGGCATCGATCTTGTTCTTCTTGAACAGGAAGGCAACGCCGTCGACATTGGCTTTCACCACGCTGTCCTTGTGCCCCATCATCTTCTCGAGGTTCAGCTTCGGAGCGGCGACTTCGATACCAAGCGTATCAACGCCATGGGCCACATGCGCGAAGGTTTCGGAAGCGTGCAGCAATGCCTTGGAAGGAATGCAGCCGACATTGAGGCAGGTGCCGCCATAGGTCGCGCGCTTTTCGATCACTGCGACCTTCAAGCCAAGCTGTGCCGCCTTGACCGCGCAAACATAACCGCCGGGACCCGTACCGATTACCACTACATCATATGCCATGTTTCTGTTCCTGATTGATTGCGGGCAGGATTTTGAACCGCCCTGCTTCCGTTTGACCTGAAACTCAGGCCGCTTTTTCCGTTGCGAGTTTTATACCGAGAGCGATGAAGACCACGCCACTGGTGCGGTCGATCCATTGGCTGGCGCGCTGAAAAGCTGCGCGCATGCGAGGCGTCGTCATGAACAGGCTGACGCCGACGAACCACAGGATAAGGCAGCTTGCCATGACGAGCCCATATCCGAACTTGATGCCAACAGGCGTATGCGCGTGAACCACCGTCGAAAAGATCGACAGGAAGAAAAACACCGGTTTGGGGTTAAGCGCGTTGGCGGCAAAACCGAGCGTGAAGGCCTTCAATGCAGTCTGGCCGCTTCTGGCCCGAACGCCATCTTCGCCTTCCGCAGCCGGCAATTCGGTCTTGCCGGCGCGCAGCGCCTTGATGCCGATATAGATCAAGTAGGCGACACCCAACCACTTGACGATGTTGAAGAGATAGATCGACTGGGAAATGATGAGACCAAGTCCAAGGATCGTATAGGTGACGTGGAACATCAGGGATGTGCCAACACCGAAGCTGGTGATGATGGCCTGCTTGCGCCCATGCACCATGGCCTGACGCATGACCATCGCCAGATCGGCGCCGGGAGAAACGATCGCGAAAAAGAAGATCGCCATCAGGGATGCAAGTTCGATCAGATACTGATGCATGGGAAAATCAACCTCTAAAACATCAACACGAAAAGCATCAGCCCAAGACCGAGCATCGAACCGAGCCAGACCAGCGAGCGGATATAGGGCACACCAGCGAGATAAAGTGGAATATAGACCACCCGGCAGATCAGCCAGATCAAAGCGCCGGTGAAGGCCAGCCCGGACGGATCGCCAGCCATGATGACACCGAAGGCGAGCGCGATGAAAGCGGGATAGGTCTCGCGAAAATTCGCCGAGGCACGCGCGGCGCGTCCGGCAACCCTGCCCTCCGGCTTCTTTTCAGCATCCCGCGGACCGGCATTCCAGTCCAGCCCGAATTCACGCGTTGCCGTCATTCCCTGCAGCGCAATGTGGGCGGCCAGCAGCAGGACGCTGAGCCCGATCAGCGGCAAAAAGGGTGACGCGGCAAGAAATGTCGGCTGCACTTTCGCTCTCCTGATGGCATTTCAGCGGGATCGACTTGAAACCCCGCTGAAACGAAAAGCAAGACCGATCAGAGATCGAGAACCAGACGTTCCGGATCTTCGAGGCTTTCCTTGACGCGAACGAGGAAGGTCACGGCTTCCTTGCCGTCAACGATACGGTGATCGTAGGAGAGCGCAAGATACATCATCGGACGGATGACAACCTGACCGCCGATGGCGACCGGACGCTCCTGGATCTTGTGCATGCCGAGGATGCCCGACTGCGGCGCATTGAGGATCGGCGAGGACATCAGCGAGCCGTAGACGCCGCCATTGGTGATGGTGAAGGTGCCGCCCTGCATGTCGGCCATGCCGAGCGAACCGTCGCGCGCTGCCTTGGCGAGACGGCCGAGTTCCTTTTCGACACCAGCGATGGAGAGCTGGTCGGCATCGCGAATGACCGGAACGACGAGACCCTTGTCGGTGCCGACAGCCATGCCGACGTGACAATAGTTCTTGTAGATGATGTCCGTGCCGTCGATTTCAGCGTTGACGGCGGGCAGTTCCTTCAGCGCGTGGGTCACGGCCTTGGTGAAGAAGCCCATAAAGCCGAGTTTGACGCCGTGCTTCTTCTCGAAAACGTCCTTGTAGCGGTTGCGCAGATCCATGACGGCGCTCATGTCCACCTCGTTATAGGTGGTCAGCATGGCGGCCGTGTTCTGTGCATCCTTGAGGCGACGTGCGATCGTCTGGCGCAGGCGGGTCATCTTGACGCGCTCTTCGCGAACCTGATCCTGCTCGGCCGAAACCGGACGGGGAGCAGCAGCAGCGACCGGAGCGGCGGCAGGTGCCGAAACACCCTTGGCAACAGCGGCGAGAACGTCGCCCTTCAGAACCTGGCCACGCTTGCCCGAACCGTCGACCTGATCGGCGGAAAGGTTGTTTTCAGCAAGCAGCTTGCCGGCGGCAGGTGCCGGCGGCATGGCGCTGCCAGCCGGAGCGGCGGCCACGGCTGCGGCAGGTACCGGTGCAGCAGCAGGCGCAGCAGGCTTTGCCGCGGGTGCAGAAGTTGCAGCGCCGGCAGCACCTTCGGCGATCTGGCCGAGAAGGGCGTCGAGACCGACGGTTTCGCCGTTCTGCACGACGATTTCGGTCAGCACGCCGGAGGCGGGCGCCGGAACTTCGACAGTAACCTTGTCGGTTTCGAGTTCAACGAGAGGTTCGTCGGCCTTGACGGTATCGCCGACCTTCTTGAACCAGGTGCCGACGGTCGCTTCGCTGACGGATTCGCCGAGGGTTGGTACGCGGATTTCAGTGGCCATGATCTAGTTCCGTTATTCGGGTGTCTTTTTTGCGGGGCGATGCGGGAGAGTTCTCACTCTCCCAGCGCGTCTTCCAGGAACGCAGCAAGCTGCGCCAGATGCTTGGACATCAGGCCGGTCGCCGGAGAGGCGGCAGCCGGACGGCCCGTGTAACGGACCTTCTGGTACTTGGCGTCGATATGCGCCAGAACCCATTCAAGGTAGGGATCGATGAACGACCACGCACCCATGTTCTTCGGCTCTTCCTGGCACCACACCATTTCCGCGTTACGGAAACGGGAAAGCTCGTTGATGAGCGCCTTGGCCGGGAACGGATAGAGCTGTTCGACACGCAGCAGGTAGATGTCGTCGATACCGCGCTTTTCACGCTCCTCGAGCAGATCGTAGTAGACCTTGCCCGTGCACATGACGACGCGGCGGATCTTCGAATCCTTCTGCAGCTTGATCGGACCATCCTTGATGACCTCCGCATCGTCCCACAGGAGACGGTGGAAGGAGGACTCGCCTGCAAGCTCCGCAAGCGACGAGGTGGCGCGCTTGTGACGCAGCAGGGACTTCGGCGTCATCAGGATGAGCGGCTTGCGGAAGTCACGCTTCATCTGGCGGCGCAGGATATGGAAGTAGTTAGCCGGCGTCGTAACGTTGGCAACCTGCATGTTGTCCTCGGCGCACATCTGCAACCAGCGTTCCAGACGGGCGGACGAATGTTCCGGACCCTGACCTTCATAACCATGCGGCAGGAGGCAGACGAGACCGGACATGCGCAGCCACTTGCGTTCACCCGAAGAGATGAACTGGTCGAACACAACCTGGGCGCCGTTGGCGAAGTCGCCGAACTGGGCTTCCCAGAGCGTCAGTGCATTCGGGCGGGCAAGCGAATAGCCATATTCGAAACCGAGAACCGCTTCTTCCGAAAGCATCGAGTTGATGACTTCGTAACGGGCCTGCGTCGGCGAAAGATTGGCAAGCGGGATGTAACGCTCTTCTGTCTCCTGATCATAGAGAACCGAGTGGCGCTGCGAGAAGGTGCCGCGTTCGCAGTCCTGACCGGACAGACGGATCTTGTGGCCGTCTACGACCAGCGAACCGAAGGCCAGAGCCTCAGCCATCGCCCAGTCCAGCCCCTCACCGGTCTCGACCATCTGAGCACGGTTTTCCATGAAGCGCTGGATCGTGCGGTGTGCGCTGAAGCCTTCCGGAATGGTCGACAGCTTCTTGCCGATTTCCTTCAGCTGCTTCATCGGCACGCCGGTCTTGCCACGACGCTGCTCATCGGCATTGTCGGCGGCGCGCAGACCGGACCACTGACCATCCAGCCAGTCGGCCTTGTTCGGCTTGTAGGACTGGCCTGCCTCGAACTCCTGCTCGAGATGGGCGCGCCAATCGGCCTTGATCTTCTCGAAATCGCCTTCGGTGATCAGGCCTTCCGCAATCAGGCGGTCAGCATAGATGCGGGCGACAGTCTTGTGGCCACGGATGACCTTGTACATCTTCGGCTGCGTGAACGCAGGCTCGTCGCCTTCGTTATGGCCGAAGCGACGGTAACAGAACATGTCGATGACGACAGGCTTGTGGAACTTCATGCGGTATTCGGTTGCAACCTTTGCCGCATAAACCACCGCTTCCGGATCATCACCGTTAACGTGGAAGATCGGCGCCTCGATCATCTTGGCAACGTCGGACGGATAGGGCGACGAGCGCGAGAAGGCCGGGTTCGTCGTGAAGCCGATCTGGTTGTTGATGATGAAGTGCATGGTACCGGCAACGCGGTGACCGCGCAGGCCGGAAAGGCCGAGAATTTCGGCAACCACGCCCTGACCCGCAAAAGCGGCATCGCCGTGCAACAGGAGCGGCAGCACCTTGGCGCGTTCCGACAGCGGAATGATGTCACCGTCCCATGTCTTGGCAAGCTGGTCCTGCTTGGCGCGGGCCTTGCCCATGACGACAGGGTTGACGATTTCAAGGTGCGACGGGTTTGCCGTCAGCGAGAGGTGAACCTTGTTGCCGTCGAATTCGCGGTCTGAGGAGGCACCGAGATGGTACTTCACGTCACCGGAACCTTCGACGTCATCAGGCTTGAATGAACCGCCCTTGAACTCGTGGAACACGGCGCGGTGCGGCTTGCCCATCACGTTGGTCAAAACGTTCAGGCGGCCGCGGTGAGCCATGCCGAGCACGACTTCTTCCAGACCGTCCTGGCCGCCGCGCTTGATGATCTGCTCAAGTGCCGGGATCAGCGATTCACCACCATCGAGGCCGAAACGCTTCGTACCCTTGAAACGCACATCGAGGAACTGCTCGTAGCCTTCGGCTTCGACGAGCTTGGACAGAATCGCCTTCTTGCCTTCCGGCGTGAAGTCCACACCCTTGTCCGGACCTTCGATGCGTTCCTGGATCCAGCCTTTTTCTTCCGGGTTGGACATATGCATGAATTCGACGCCGAGCGTCGAGCAATAGGTGCGCTCGAGAATATCGACCATTTCGCGCACGGTCGCGTATTCGAGACCGAGGACGTTATCGATGAAAATCTTGCGGTCGTAGTCGCTTTCCTCGAAGCCATAGGACTTCGGCGAAAGCTCGTTATAGTCCTCAACGGCGCTGGCGATGCCGAGCGGGTCGAGCTTGGCGTGCAGATGGCCACGCATGCGGTAGGCGCGGATCATCATGATGGCGCGGACGCTGTCACGGGTCGCCTGAAGCACTTCGGCTGGGCTGACGGCCTTGCCGGTATCGGCGCTCTTGGCCTCGGCCTTCGCCTGAACCTTCTTCTCGATGGCCTTCTCGACCGTAGCCCAGTTGCCATCAAGCGCGGATACCAGGTCGCCGTTTGCCGGGATCGGCCAGTTGGCGCGCTTCCAGGAGGCGCCCTTGGCTGCCTTCTTCACGTCTTCCGGATTATCGGACAACGCCTTGAAGAAGCTCTGCCACTCCGGCGACACGGAAGAGGGATCCTCTTCGTACCGGGCATAGAGCTGCTCGATATAGGCTGCATTCGCGCCGTCCAGAAACGACGTGATCTGAAACTGCTCGTTCGCTTCTTGCCTTGCCATTGTGTTCTTGCGGACTTGTCCGTCCGCCTCCTCGATGCCGTTAGGGCCGTTTATCGGCCTGCCGCTTGATTATTGCTGTCTGCCGCCGGAGCGGTATGCCGTCTGTCTGTCGTTCTTTGCGGCTTCGGGCAGCGTGGCGTTAGAGCCGCACCGCCCGTTACCGGTCTCATGTGGTCTCAGCCCTTGAGGACTTCAACCAGCGTCTTGCCGAGGCGCGCCGGGGAAGGCGATACCTTGATGCCTGCAGCTTCCATTGCCGCGATCTTCGATTCCGCATCGCCCTTGCCGCCGGAAACGACAGCGCCGGCGTGGCCCATGGTGCGGCCCTTCGGAGCCGTACGGCCCGCGATAAAGCCAGCCATCGGCTTCTTGCGGCCCTTCTTGGCTTCGTCGATCAGGAACTGTGCCGCATCTTCTTCAGCCGAACCGCCGATTTCGCCGATCATGATGATCGACTGCGTGGCTTCGTCGGCCAGGAACATTTCCAGCACGTCGATGAACTCGGTGCCCTTGACCGGGTCGCCGCCGATGCCGACAGCCGTCGTCTGGCCGAGGCCTTCGTTGGATGTCTGGAATACGGCTTCATAGGTCAGCGTGCCGGAGCGCGAAACGATACCGACCGAACCCTTGCGGAAGATAGAGCCCGGCATGATGCCGATCTTGCATTCTTCAGGCGTCATGATGCCCGGGCAGTTGGGGCCGAGCAGGCGCGAGTTCGAACGGTCGAGGCGAGCCTTGACGCGCACCATGTCCATCACCGGAATACCTTCGGTGATGCAGGTGATGAAGGGGATCTCAGCCTCGATGGCTTCGATGATGGCGTCGGCTGCACCTGCCGGCGGAACATAGATCACGGATGCGTCTGCACCGGTCTTTTCCTTGGCTTCGGCAACCGTTGCGAAGATCGGCAGGCTTTCGCCCTTGGAGCCGGTCCAGGTTTCGCCACCCTTCTTCGGGTGAATACCACCAACCATCTGCGTGCCGTAATAAGCAAGCGCCTGTTCGGTGTGGAAGGTACCGGTCTTGCCGGTCAGACCCTGAACGAGGATCTTGGTGTCTTTATTAACAAGAATAGACATTATTTCCGGTCCCTCAATTAGCCGTTGATCGCCGCGACGATCTTCTTGGCTGCGTCGTCCAGGTCGTCAGCAGCCGTAATCGCAAGGCCCGATTCGTTCAGGAGCTTCTTGCCAAGTTCGACGTTGGTGCCTTCGAGGCGAACAACGAGCGGAACCTGCAAACCGACTTCCTTCACCGCGGCGATAACACCTTCGGCGATGACGTCGCACTTCATGATGCCGCCGAAGATGTTGACGAGGATACCCTCGACCTTCGGGTCAGCAGTGATGATCTTGAAAGCTGCAGCAACCTTCTCCTTGCCGGCGCCGCCGCCGACGTCACAGAAGTTTGCCGGCTCCTTGCCGTAAAGCTTGATGATGTCCATCGTCGCCATGGCGAGACCGGCACCATTGACCATGCAGCCGATGTTGCCATCGAGCGCAACGTAAGCGAGGTCCCACTTGGAGGCTTCGATTTCCTTGGCGTCTTCTTCGGTCTCGTCGCGCAGCGCCTTGACGTCGTCATGGCGGAACAGCGCGTTGCCGTCGAAGGACATCTTGGCATCGAGAACGCGCAGATGACCGTTTTCCATGACGATCAGCGGGTTAACCTCGAGGAGAGCCATGTCCTTCTCGTTGAAGGCCTTGTAGAGGATCGGGAACAGCGCCTTAGCGTCTTCCGCAGCAACACCCTCAAGCTCGAGCGCCTTGGAGATCGCGGCAACGTCAGCGTCGCTCACACCCTTTTCCGGGTCGATGGCGATGGTGTGGATCTTCTCGGGCGTGTCGTGGGCAACAGCTTCGATATCCATGCCGCCTTCGGTGGAAACCACGAAAGCAACGCGACCGACCGAGCGATCGACCAGCAGCGAGCAGTAAAGCTCGCGAGCGATATCCGCACCGTCTTCGATGTAAAGGCGGTTGACCTGCTTGCCGGCATCGCCCGTCTGCGCCGTTACCAGCGTGTTGCCGAGCATATCCTTGGAGTGGGAAACGACTTCTTCGATCGTCTTTGCGAGACGAACGCCACCCTTGGCGTCGGGGCCGAGTTCCTTGAACTTGCCCTTGCCGCGGCCGCCGGCGTGAATCTGGCTCTTGACGACGTAGAGCGGGCCGGGAAGCTGCTTTGCGGCGGCTTCGGCTTCTTCAACCTTGAGGATGGCGACGCCTTCAGCGACCGGCGCACCATAGCCCTTCAGAAGAGCCTTGGCCTGATATTCGTGAATATTCATGGAATAATCCCTGTTTGGAGCCGCTTGAAGCGCCCTGCATCCTTATCTGACGCAGGGCGCTTCAAGCTGTTGAATCTACGCATCGTGCCTTGCAAAAATCCAATCCGGTTTTGCGCCGATGCGTCAGGCTATTACTTCAGCGACGGAGCGATGTTGATGCAGGCTTCGCAGAGACCGGCAACAGCGCCGACGGACTTCTGGAAGGCGGCTTCTTCATCCTTGTTCAGCTCGATCTCGATGATGCGCTCGATACCACCGGCGCCGATGATGGTGGGCACGCCGACATACATATCGTCCACGCCGTACTGGCCCGACAGATGGGCAGCCGCGGGCAGAACGCGCTTCTTGTCCTTGAGGTAGGATTCAGCCATTTCGATCGCCGAAGCGGCTGGCGCGTAATAGGCCGAGCCGGTCTTCAGCAGGCCGACGATTTCCGCACCGCCGTCGCGGGTGCGCTGGATGATCTCTTCGAGACGCTCGGCGGTGAGCCAGCCCATCTTGACGAGATCGGTCAGCGGAATGCCGCCAACGGTGGAGTAACGCGCCAAAGGCACCATCGTATCGCCGTGGCCGCCGAGAACGAATGCCGTTACGTCCTGAACCGAAACGTTGAACTCTTCGGCGAGGAACAGGCGGAAGCGAGCGCTGTCGAGAACGCCGGCCATGCCGACGACCTTGTTCTTCGGAAGACCGGAAAACTTCTGAAGCGCCCAGACCATGGCGTCCAGCGGGTTGGTGATGCAGATGACGAAAGCGTTCGGGGCATATTTCTTGATGCCGGCGCCGACCTGCTCCATGACCTTGAGATTGATGCCGAGAAGATCGTCGCGGCTCATGCCGGGCTTGCGGGCGACGCCTGCGGTGACGATGCAGACATCAGCGCCTTCGATGGCAGCGTAGTCGGACGCGCCAGTGAGCTTGGCATTGAAACCTTCAACCGGTCCGGACTGGGCAATATCCAGACCTTTGCCCTGCGGGATGCCGTCGGCAATATCGAAGAGGACGATATCGCCCAGTTCCTTCAGGCTGGCGAGATGCGCCAGCGTGCCGCCGATCATGCCAGAACCAATAAGTGCAATCTTTTTGCGAGCCATCGAATGCTTCCTCTAGAGCTTCAATTCAATTTCACCACGCCACCGGCAGCCAAATTGTCGCACTTCGATTAGCCCCATTGACAAAAATTGGCAACAGATTCTTTTGGCATGAATATTTTCAATCGTTTAGATCATTATTTTCTTACGTAAACGTAAGAGAATGCGTCACGAAAGTGTCAAACTTTCTGCCGTTTTTCATGGTGGAGCACCAGATAATCTGCACTGCGCATCTCAAACAGGCGCGAGGCGGTGCGATCGAACTCGAAACCTTCGGTGCCCTTGCGCTTGCCGAGCAGGTCTTCGGGCATGGCCGCAGCGGAGGCGAAGAGGCGGACGCTGTGATCGTACAGCGCGTCTATGAGAATGATAAAACGCTTGGTTTCGTTCCGTTTGTCGGCATTGAGAAACGGGATGTGGTCGATGAAGACTGTATCGAAACGATTGGCTATCGCGAGAAAATCAGAAGCGCCGAGCGGCTTTTCGCAAAGGTCGGAGAAGGAAAAGCGGGCCACACGGCCGCTGGCGCGCGGCACCAGAATGGAGCGGCCCTTCATCGGTATTTCGGTTGGCGCGACAAGATGGCCACCGGTCATGTGCCGCCAGGCCATATCCATCGCCTGATCCGCCGCACCGTCGAGTGGCGTGACATAGACCGGCAGGCTTTCCAGCTTTTCCATGCGGTAATCGGTGGGACTGTCCAGCGTCACCACTTCCACATGCTTCTTCAGCAAATCGACAAAGGGCAGAAACAGGCCGCGATTAAGCCCGTCCTTGTAAAGATTGTCGGGCACAACATTGGACGTTGTTACCAATGTGCAGCCATTGGCAAAAAGCTCGCTGAACAGCCGGGCGAGGATCATCGCATCGGCAATATCCGTGACGGTGAACTCATCGAAGCAAAGAAGCTCCGCTTCCGCCAGAAGCTGGGCTGCCACTGGAGGAATGGGATCGGCCTGCTTGGTTTCGCCATTCTTGAGCTTCTGCCGATGCGCGTGCACGCGATTATGGACATCAGCCATGAATTCGTGAAAATGGCAGCGCCGTTTGGAAGAGACGGGCGCCATCTCGTAGAACATGTCCATCAGCATCGTCTTGCCGCGGCCAACGCTGCCATGGACATACAGTCCCTTGACGAAGGCGGACGGGCCAGCCTTGCGAGCGAACATCCAGCCGAGTGCGCTTTTTTCCTGGCGGGTTTGCGCGCTTTCAAATCGGCAAGGATACGGTCGAGGTGGGCCGCAACGCCGCGTTGCGCGGCATCCGCCTGCAAAGTGCCAGCTGCCGTCAATGCGTTGAGCTGTTCAACGACACTATGGTTGTAGTCAGGCAATGGCTTCATGGAAAAGCGCCCCGGTCGCGGACGGACGCCCGCGACGAATGGAATGGCTTGAAACAGGCGAGGCGATCCGGATGCACCGGAGATGCTCTATCGGCTGAGGCTCAGCGGCTGGCCGCTATTCGTCGTGCCGTCAAAACGCGCATCGGCGCTCTTGTAGACGCGGCCGATCGTATCGCCGGAACGGTTCTTGAAGAGGACCATCTTGCCGGACACTTCCCAGGACCCCATCGCCGTGAGTTCGCCGGAGCAGCCACGCGTGCCGCCACGAGAACCGCTGCCGAGATTGGTAAGCGTCAGGAACATGTCGCAATTGGCGCCGCCATTGGAAACGCGCCAGTTGCCAACCATGGATTCCTTGGTGACATCAAGCGCCGTTGTCGGCGGAGCGGCAGACGCCATATCAGTGCCGCCAGGCGTCGCAGAAGCGGGTGCTGACGGGAACTGACTGCCGGAAGCACCACCGGGTGGCGGCAGGGCGCCAGACTGAACGGAGGGAACCGGCTGTGCCTGCAACGGCGGCGTATAACCGGGATTGTTGCTGGTGTTGTTGTTGTAATCGTAGGAGGTACGTTGGCAACCGGCCAGGCTCATTACAACCGCAAGACCCGTCACCACATATCTGAATTGCATATCAAGCTCCCGATTCTCTCGCTTCCGGAAAGACCATGATCAAACAAGAAGGCTGAATTATTACCAAAGCCTTATCTTGCGCAAGCGATGGCTGGGATAATTACCATTTCGGTCGATTTTTACCGAAATTTCCCGCGCCCGGTTGTAAAAAAGGGCCGCGGTCCAAACCGCGGCCCGATAGATTTTCTGTCCAAACGAATCGTCTTCAGACGCGACGCTCGACCATCATCTTCTTGATTTCCGCGATCGCCTTGGCCGGGTTGAGACCCTTCGGGCAAGCCTGCGCGCAGTTCATGATGGTGTGGCAGCGATAAAGACGGAACGGATCTTCGAGATCATCAAGACGTTCGCCGGTTGCTTCGTCGCGGCTGTCGATCAGCCAGCGATAGGCTTGCAGCAGAACGGCGGGGCCGAGGTAACGGTCGCCGTTCCACCAGTAGCTGGGACAGGAAGTGGAGCAGCAGGCGCACAGAATGCACTCGTAGAGACCATCGAGCTTCAGGCGGTCCTCATGGCTCTGCTTCCATTCCTTGGCAGGCGTCGGCGAAACCGTCTTCAGCCACGGCTCGATGGAGCGGTGCTGCGCGTAGAAGTTCGACAGGTCCGGAACGAGGTCCTTCACCACTGGCATATGCGGCAGCGGATAGACCTTCACCGTTCCCTTGATCTCTTCCATGCCCTTGGTGCAGGCGAGCGTGTTGGTGCCGTCGATGTTCATAGCGCAGGAACCGCAAATGCCTTCACGGCAGGAGCGGCGCAGCGTCAGCGTCGGGTCGATATTGTTCTTGATGTACAGCAGCGCATCGAGAACCATCGGCCCGCAATCGTCGATATCGATATAATAGGTATCGATGCGCGGGTTCTGGCCATCATCCGGGTTCCAGCGATAGATCCGGTATTCGCGAACGTTCTTGGCACCATCCGGCTTCGGCCAGACTTTGCCTTCGCTGATCTGGGAATTCTTGGGGAGAGCGAGTTCAACCATATCCAGTTCCTCAAATCAGTAGACGCGAGCCTTCGGCTCGATCTTTTTCGGATCGATGCCGTCGGCGATCAGGTCGGTGTGAACAGGGCGGTAGTCGAGCTTGACATCACCTTCAGGGCTGACCCAGGCAAGCGTGTGCTTGCGCCAGTTCACATCGTCGCGACCGCCGAACGGACCATCGACGAAATCCTCGCGGGCATGCGAACCGCGGCTTTCCTTGCGCGCTTCCGCGCCGTAGACCGTGGTGATCGCGTTGGCCATCAGATTGTGGAGCTCGAGCGTTTCCACCAGATCGGAGTTCCAGACCATCGACCGGTCGGTAACCTTGACGTCAGGCAGTTCCTTCCAAATGGCGGAAATGCGCTGGCAACCGCTTTCCAGCGATTCCTGTGTGCGGAATACGGCGGCATCGTCCTGCATGGCGCGCTGCATCTTGTCACGCAGCACCGCCGTCGGCGTCGAGCCGTTGGCATAACGCAGGCTGTCGAAGCGATCCATGATCTTGTCGCAGGCAGCCGTGTCGAGAGCAGGAACCGGCGAATCGCGGTCGATGACCTGGGCTGCACGGATGGCGGCAGCGCGGCCGAAGACCACAAGGTCGATCAGCGAGTTGGAGCCGAGGCGGTTCGCGCCGTGAACCGAGGCGCAACCGGCTTCGCCAACGGCCATCAGGCCGGGAGCGATGCGTTCCGGGTTCTCGGCGTTGGCGTTCAGCACTTCGCCCCAATAGTTGGTCGGAATGCCGCCCATATTGTAGTGAACGGTCGGCAAGACCGGGATCGGCTCGCGCGTCACGTCAACGCCGGCGAAAATCTTGGCGCTTTCGGAAATACCCGGAAGACGCTCATGCAGGATCGCCGGATCAAGGTGATCGAGATGCAGGAAGATGTGGTCCTTGTTCTTGCCGACGCCACGACCCTCGCGGATTTCCATGGTCATGCAGCGAGACACCACGTCACGCGAAGCAAGGTCCTTCGCCGAAGGAGCATAACGCTCCATGAAGCGCTCGCCTTCGGAGTTGACGAGATAACCGCCCTCGCCGCGCGCGCCTTCGGTGATCAGGCAGCCCGCGCCGTAAATGCCGGTCGGGTGGAACTGAACGAATTCCATATCCTGAAGCGGCAGCCCGGCACGTGCGATCATACCGCCGCCGTCGCCGGTGCAGGTATGAGCCGAGGTCGCCGAGAAATAGGCGCGGCCGTAACCACCGGTCGCCAGCACCACCATCTTGGCGGAGAAGCGATGGATCGTGCCGTCATCGAGGTTCCACGCCACGACGCCCGTGCAGCGGCCATCGGGCGCCATAATGAGGTCGAGCGCGAAATATTCGATGAAGAATTCCGCATTGTTGCGCAGCGACTGGCCATAAAGCGTGTGCAGAATGGCGTGGCCGGTACGGTCGGCAGCGGCGCAGGTGCGCTGCACCGGCGGGCCTTCGCCGTAGTTCTGCATATGGCCGCCAAACGGGCGCTGGTAGATCTTGCCTTCGGCATTACGCGAGAAGGGCACGCCGTAATGCTCCAGCTCATAGACCGCCTTTGGCGCTTCCATGGCGAGATATTGCATCGCGTCGACGTCGCCCAGCCAGTCGGAGCCCTTTACGGTGTCGTAAAGGTGCCACTGCCAACAGTCGGGCGTCATGTTGGTGAGAGAAGCGGCGATGCCGCCCTGCGCCGCGACCGTGTGGGAGCGCGTTGGGAAAACCTTGGTGATGCAGGCCGTGCGGAACCCCTGTTCCGCCATGCCGAGCGTTGCGCGCAGACCCGCGCCGCCGGCGCCCACCACGATCACGTCATAGGAGTGATCGACGTAGGTGTAAGCCTTGCCATTCTGGGAAGGTGAACTGATCGATGCCATGGCCGATTTATCCTGCGAATGCGATTTTCAGAATGGCGAAGATGCAAAGACCGCCAATGAGAACCGCGAAAAACGTATTGAGCATCAGAAGAACGAGCTTCGAAACCTCGCCGTGAACGTAGTCTTCGATGATGACCTGCATGCCGAGCTTCATGTGAATGAGGCCGGAAACCAGCACCAGACCCATTATGACCGCAACGAGAGGGTTGGAAAGCGCCGCCGCAACTTCCGGATAGGGAGCGCCGGCATATTTGATGAGAAAGACCACGAAGAAGATCAGCAAGGGCACGTTGGCGACGGCCGTAAGGCGCTGGCGCCAGAAATGGTCGGTGCCTTCCTTGGCGGAGCCGAGGCCACGAACCTTTCCGAGAGGTGTACGCATATCCATGACAGGCTATCTCCTTAGCGCACGATCAGGGCGATGACCCAGATCAGCGCGGTCAGACAGATCGACGCTACAAAGGTCGCCTTGGCGAGTTTCGTGTTGAAGTTCTTCTCGAAGCCATGGCCGAGATCCCACATGAAGTGGCGAAGGCCGCCCAGCATGTGGTGAACGAGAGCCCAGGTATATCCGATCAGGATAAGCTTGCCGATGATCGTACCGATTGCCCAGCTGACCCAGTCGTAATAGGCAGGGCCGGAAGCAAGTGCGATAAGCCACCAGGCGACAAGAAGCGTTCCGAAATAAAGCGCCGCACCCGTGATGCGGTGCACGATGGATGCGACCATCGTCGGAATCGGCTTGTAAATTTGAAGATGCGGCGACAGAGGCCGGTTATTTGTCACGTTCGCCATCAGAACCTCGCGGCGTTTTCCCGTGCACCCGTCAGATCGGGCGCCCCCAAGCAACAGCACATGACGAAAGAATGTGCATTGCACCAACCGCGACGTTTAATCACATGGGAGCATCACGACAAGCACATTTCATGACCGATTCCAATTTAATCGATTGGTTCACGAATTTTTTTTGGAATTTTTTTGCTCGAAAATAAAAAAACGAGCATTTCCAAGATTTACGCCTTCAAAATATTTACCTTTACGTAATTTCGAAATCATGTAATTTACTATTCGTTAACCGAAAAAATCCGGAGAATGAGGCTCATGTTACAGCATCGAATCGCAGCTCTGGCGGTGATGACTGCAGGCATTATTTTCACGGCACTGCCTCCTGCTGCGGCAGGTGATTTTTATAGTCGCCACCATTATCAGCATCGTCAGTCACAGTTGAGCTTCTCCACGGACGGACTGCCCTCCACCCTTTCCGGCGGCACTTATGTGGGTGGAATATCCGCCTTGAGGGTCCGTGGGAACGGCAATTATTTCGCGATCAATGGTGGGCTTTCGCGACAAGGCGCAACCGTCAATATGGGCGCGCAGCTGGCACCGAAGGCGAAAATCATCAACGTCCGCGCCGAAACGACAGGCGACGCCTGCGATTACCAGCACGGCGTCTGCATCATCAGGCCCTGATATGATCAGACAAAACGCCAGACGGTGGTCTTTTTGACTTCACTGTCTTCCAGAGCCCGCGTCACCGGCACCTGATAGGTTGCCTCGGCGTAAAGGCGCTGTTTGGGCAGGTAGGCCCGCCCCGGATCGCCGACGAGTACGGTCACGCCTCTATCCGCCAGTTCCAGAAACCAAGGCACGAGGAGATCGGCAAAGGCGCGATCATAAAACACGTCGCCGGCCAGCAGAACATCCGCCTCAACCGGCGTCCCAACCAGATTGCGGCCGGTAAAATCGATGGCCACACCGTTGAGAGCAGCATTCAGCCGAATGGCCGTTTCCGTCCACGGATCGATATCGGCGGCGACAACAGCCGCGGCGCCCGCCTTTACGGCGGCAATGGCGACCAGTCCGGAACCGCTGGCGAAATCCAGCACACGCTTGCCGGAGACACTTTCAGGGTGATCGAGAACGTAGCGGGCAAGTCCCTGTCCACCAGCCCAGGCGAAAGCCCAGAATGGCGGCGGCAGGCCGATCTCTTCCAGCTCCTCCTCCGTCTTCAGCCACAGCTCATGGGCTTCGGTCGCAAGATGGAGGCGCAATTCCGGCACATGTGGTGGATGCATGATGCCGGTATTGTCGAGAATGAAGCGTTCAGGATCGGTCCTCACCGAAAGCTCAGTCCGGAGATTTCGGTGGATTGGAAAGGCCACCCATGCGGCAGACTTCGAGATATTCCTCTTCCGTCACCGGCTGCACCGAAAGCCGCATGGAGGTGACCAGCGACATCTTTTCGAGTTTCGGATTGGCCTTCACATCCTTCAGCGAAACCGGTTTCGGCATGTCGCAAACGGCGCGGATATCCACGCAATCCCACTTCAGATCGCCCTCTGCGGTCAGAATCCGGGTGCGAAAGGGCGCAGACTTCCACGATGCCGACGACATCCAGCCCTTCATTCGAGTGGTAGAAAAAACCCTTGTCGCCGATTTTCATGGCGCGCATGTTGTTGCGGGCCTGATAATTGCGCACGCCGGTCCATTCTTCGCCGGCCTCGCCCTTGGCCTTCTGCATTTCCCAGGACCATTTGAACGGCTCAGACTTGTAAAGCCAGTAATTCGCCATGGCCGGTCACGCCCCCGGATTGTTGAAGACCCAGTTATAGGGCTTCACATCCACGCTTTCGAACAGGCCGGCCTTTGCATAGGGATCGGCATCGGCAAGGGCCTTAGCCGCATCGATGTCGGCGGCTTCCACGATGACAAGGCTGCCATTCGGCTTGCCTTCGGCATCCAGAAACGGTCCGGCAATCTTCAGCGTGCCTTCGGCGTTCAACTTGTTCAGGTGCTCCAGATGAGCCGGGCGCGTGTCCATGCGCACGTTCAGATGGCCGGGCTTGTCTTTGCAGATAAAGGCAAACAGCATTTTCGTCTCCTCGCTGGCGCATGTCTCCCAAAAGTGTAAGCGGTTTTGGGACCAGGACATGCGTAAAAACTATCCGAAGGCCACACTCATTCAGTGGTGATGGGCCTTGTCATCAATTGTTGCATGGCGCTCGCCACGTCTAGATTGCCGTCGATGATGGCCGCAACCGCCTCGGTCACCGGCATGTCGACAGCGTGATGTTCGCCGAGCCGGGCGGCAACGGCTGCCGCAAAGGCGCCCTCCACCAGCCCGCCGGACATGTCCTTGCCTTCGCCCCGGCCAAGCGCGATGCCGAAACGCAGGTTTCGCGACTGGTGGCTTGTGGCGGTCAGCACGAGATCGCCAAGGCCGGAAAGACCGCGCACGGTATCGGCCTTGCCGCCCATGGCAACGACCAGACGCGACATCTCGGCAAGCCCCCGCGAAATCAACGCCGCCCGTGCGGAATCGCCGAGGCCCGCACCTTCAACGATGCCGGCGGCAATGGCGAGCACATTCTTCAGCGCGCCGCCAAGCTGCACGCCCGTGCGGTCGGTCGAGGCATAAAGCCTGAAGGTTCTGCCGGAAATCGTGGTCGCCAGCCGCTCGGCGATGACAGCGTCTTCCGCCGCTATCGCCATCGCCGTCGGCAGTCCGCGCGCGATATCGGCCGCAAACCCCGGACCGGAGAGAACGGCGATTGGATGATGCGGCAGTTCCGCTTCCAGAAGTTCCGTCAGCAGCCGGCCGGACACCCGGTCGATGCCCTTGGCACAGGTAACGATGATACAATCATTAGCCAGATAAGGACCGTAATGGCGCGCCGCATCGGCATGGGCCTGAGAGGGCATGGCAAACAACACGATGCCTGCATCGGCCAGCACATCCGGCACAACGGAAAATTCCAGCGCATCCGGCAGGTCTACACCCGGCAGGACAGCCTCGTGAATGCGATCAGCCCTAAGATCGGCCATCAGGGACGCATCACGGCCGAGCAGGGTCACGTCATGCCGATTCTCCAGCGCGATGACGACGGCGAGCGCGGTTCCGAAGGCGCCAGCGCCGATGACGACGATTTTCTCCCGCTGCATCAGGCCTTGGCTCCCCTTTTGCCGAAACCGATCAATGTCTCCGCGCTGCCATCAAGCGGCCAGCGCGAGCGCGGCGCGATCTCCAGCGCATCGGGTTCCCGGCCGCATGCCATCCGCTCCAGCCCGGCCCAGGCAATCATCGCGGCATTGTCAGTGCAGAGCCGGTGCGGCGGTGCGACAAAGCGGAACCCGTGGACATCACAAAGCGCCTGGAGGGTCTGGCGGATTTCCGTATTGGCGGCAACGCCGCCGGCCACGACCAAAGCGGGCTTCGTCTCGAGATGCGGAAACTCTTCCTTAAAGCGGGCAAGCCCACGACCGATACGGTCCTTGAGCGTGCGTGACACCGCCTTCTGGAAGGAGGCGCAGATATCGGCAATATCCTGATCCGAAAGCGGAGCGATCGCGGTCGCCGCCTGCCGCACCGCTGTCTTCAGACCGGAGAAGGAAAAATCGAGTCTCGTCTCGCCGACCATCGGGCGCGGCAGTGCAAAACGGTCAGGGTTGCCTTTCGCTGCTGCCTTTTCAACCGCAGGCCCGCCGGGATAGGGCAATCCCAGAAGCTTAGCAGTTTTGTCGAAGGCTTCTCCAAGCGCGTCATCAATGGTCGTACCCCAGCGCTCGTATTCACCCACACCGCGAACCAGCACAAGCTGGGTGTGGCCGCCGGAGACCAGCAGCATCAGATAGGGGAAGGAAAGACCTTCGGTCAGACGCGCCGTCAGCGCATGGCCTTCGAGATGGTTGATGGCGTAAAGCGGCTTGTCTGCAGCCTTCGCAATCGCCTTGCCGGTCATTAGGCCCACCAGCAGACCGCCGATGAGGCCGGGGCCGGACGTGGCCGCGATGGCATCGACATCGGCAAGGGTGACACCCGCCTGTTCCAGCGCTTCTTCCACCAGCGTGTCCAGCGCCTCGACATGGGCGCGGGCAGCAATTTCGGGCACCACGCCGCCATAGGCGCTGTGTTCCTCAAGCTGCGACAAAACGACGTCGGACACGATCTCGCCACGTCCGTCCGCATGCCGAACCACAATGGATGCAGCGGTTTCGTCACAGCTTGTCTCTATGCCGAGGATACGAAGAAAGGGGGTCATCAATTCTGTTCGTTCATTGCGATCATGCGCTGAGTTGGTCTAAGACAACTCCGGTAACAATGGATAGACGCGGATGCAAACAAAACCTTTCCGAATCGGCACGCGCGGCAGCCCTCTGGCGCTCGCACAGGCTTACGAGACCCGTAACCGGCTGATGTCGGCACACGGTCTGCCGGAAGATATGTTCGAAATCGTCGTGCTTTCCACCAAGGGTGACCGGATAACCGACCGCGCTTTGTCGGAGATCGGCGGCAAGGGCCTGTTCACGGAAGAACTGGAGAGCCAGCTTCTTTCCGGCGAGCTCGATATTGCCGTGCATTCCTCCAAGGACATGCCGACCGTTTTGCCGAAGGGCCTTTATCTTTCCGCTTTCCTGCCGCGCGAGGATATGCGCGACGCCTTCATTGGTCGCACCGCACCGAAGCTTCTGGAACTACCGCAGGGCGCCGTTGTCGGCTCCGCATCCTTGCGCCGCCAAGCGCTGATCCGCCGCCTGCGTCCCGACCTGAGCGTCATCATCTTTCGCGGCCAGGTCGAAACCCGCCTGCGCAAACTGGAGGAAGGCCAGGCGGATGCCACGCTTCTCGCCTTTGCCGGCCTGAAACGGCTGGGCATGGAGAATGTCCCGACGGACATTCTCGACCCGAAGGAATTTCCACCAGCCCCCGCGCAGGGCGCGATCTGCGTCGAGAGCCGTATTGGCGACACACGCATGGACGAGTTGCTTTCACCTATCAACGACATACCCACCTACGATGCGGTTACCTGCGAGCGCGCCTTTCTGGCCGCCCTCGATGGTTCCTGTCGCACCCCGATTGCGGGCTTTGCTACCTGCCACGGCGAGGAACTTCATTTCTCCGGCCTGATCCTCACACCGGACGGACAGACGAGCCACAGCGTCGAGATTTCCGGTGCTCGCAAGGATGCCGAGGACTTGGGTCGCAGGGCCGGTGAAGACGTGCGCGCCAGGGCAGGCAGCAACTTCTTCGACGGCTGGAGCTGAGCCGATGCGGATCGTCGTCACCCGGCCGCTTCGTTCGGGCGAAAAGACGGCCGCAAAGCTTGAAGCCCTCGGTCACGAGCCGGTGCTTCTTCCGCTGTTTCATCCCGTCCACCACGGCGAGCGCGCCATATCAGCGCTATCGGAGCCGCTGTCGGCCATTGCCGTGACCAGCGCCGAGGCCTTGCGGGCGCTTAGAGATTTCCGCCACCGACTTGCGCCCCATCTTTCGAAACCGCTTTTCGCCGTCGGCGAGGCGACGGCGGAAGCGGCGAGGGAAATCGGCTTCCAAAACATCCTCACCGGATCTGGCGATGCGGTGGCTCTCGCGGGGCTTGTCTCGGAGCATCGCCCCCCTAACGGAGAGCACAGATCCATTGCTCTATCTTGCCGGCACGCCGCGAGGCGCCGTGTTCGAGGACGGCATTGCCGCCGCGGGAATTTCCTTCCGAACCGTCGATTGTTACGAAATGCAGCCGTCAGATCTTTCAGACGATATGCTCGAAACAGCACTTGTGAAGACAGCTGCCGATGTGGTCCTGCTCTATTCGTCGGAAGCCGCACGGGCCTTTTTCCGCCACGCATCGTCGGAAAAATATGTGGCGGCGCTGACCACCACACAATTCGTCTGCATCAGCCGCAATGTGCTTTCACTGGTTCCGGAAATCTTCCGCGCGAACGCCGCAGCCGCCGAAGGGGCAAACGAGGCAGCCATGTTTGAACTTCTCCACCGAAAGTCTGGAACCTAATTCAGGCTCGCCTCTTTCCTTTGCCGCCGTCACTGACTAGGTTTAGACTATTGCAGGCAGAAATGAGGTTGTCATGGTATCGGGAAAGCCGCCACGCCACTCCAAGTCAAACGCCGAACCGGTCACCATCGACCTGGACGCAAAAGACGTGAAAGCAATTTCCGCCGACGTGGATGCTGCAAAGACTGATGACAAGACCGGCGAGACGACACCGGCAGCAGCTCAGCCAAACGTTCCTCCCAAGCCAGAAGCAGCCGAAACGTCCAGCCCGGCTCCCGTTTGGGAACAGACGCATAAAACACCCATGGAGCCTGCACCGAACGTTCACAAGGCGGAACCGGCAACCGGCAAGCCCCAGGTGGAAAAACCTGCCGACAAACAGCCCGAGACAGCTTCGCCGAAACCCGAAGCGAAACCGGTGACCAGCGCGACTGACGCAAGCGCTGCTTCCGCTTCCGCGGCGGGCGCAAAGCCTGCGACTTTTGCTTCCACATCGTCGTCCGCAGCATCCGGAAGCGCGACTACTGGTGCAAAGCCATCGACAGGCGCGTCATCCTCCGGACCGGCCAAGCCATCCACGCCACAGCAACCCGCGCGCAAACAGGCGGCAACCTCCGGTGTGATCGCGGCGGGTATCGTGGGTGGCCTCGTGGCGCTCGCAGCTGCTGGCAGCATGCAATATGCCGGCATTCTACCCTCGTTTAATGTGAGCAAGACCGGAAGCGATGAGATTGCCGCATTGAGAACCGAGCTAGGGAGCCTGCGTCAGCAGCTCGCCAATGTTCCCGCGGCAGGAGGGGATACCTCGGCGCTGGAACAGCGCATCGCCGCTCTTGAGGGCGCAAAGGGCGAAGCCCCGCAGGTGGACGCACTTTCGGAAAAAATAACCGCGCTGGAATCCGCGCTCACGTCAGAGCGTTCCGCGCAGGCCTCAGCAACGGCGGAGCTGACACGCCGCCTGACTGACGCGGAAACCAAGATCAATGAACCGCGCGACGATATAGAAGTCGCCCGCGCCATCGCGTTGGCCGCACTGAAAGCCGCGATTGATCGCGGTGGGCCGTTCCTCACTGAACTCGACACATTGTCTAAGGTAACCCCGGACGATCCGGCAATCGCATCCTTGCAGTCTTTCGCCGCAACCGGCGTGCCATCGCGCTCGGAGCTGATGCAGAAATTCCCCGACGTTGCGAATGCGATGCTCTTGGCGATCAATCGGCCCGACCCCAATCAGGGCATCATGGAACGTCTGACGGAAAGCGCCTTTTCGCTAGTGAAGGTCCGCCCCGTCGGAAACATCGAAGGCGAGACCCCCGACGCCATGATCGCGCGCATGGAAAACAAGTTGCGCAACGGAGATCTGCAGGGTGCGGCACTTGAATGGAATGGGCTTCCCGAGGCCGCCAAGACAGCATCCGCCGACTATAAAAAATCTCTGGATGCGCGCATCGAGGTCGAAAACCTGGTGGGAGGCACGTTAAACCGCGCCATCACCAGCACCGGCAAGCAGGGGTAAGGCATGACCAGAATTCTGACTTTCGTCCTCATCGTTCTGGCGCTCGGTTTCGGTTTCTCCTGGCTGGCGGACAGGCCCGGTGTCCTCTCAATCGTCTGGCAGGGCCAGCTGATCGAAATGAGCCTGATGGTCGCCGCCTCCATCGTTGCTGCATTCGTTGCGGCCGTCATGCTGGTCTGGTGGGTCGTCAATGCCATATGGACATCGCCGAACGCGGCACGACGCTATTTTCGCGCCCGCAAGCGCGACCGTGGTTATCAGGCGCTCTCCACCGGCCTCATCGCCGCCGGCGCCGGCAACGCCATTCTGGCCCGCAAGATGACGGCCCGCACGCAGGGGCTTCTCAGTGCTGATCAGGAGCCGCTGATCCACCTGCTCGATGCGCAAGCCGACCTCATCGAAGGCAAATATGACGAGGCGCGGCGCAAATTCGAGGCGATGGCCCGCGATCCTGAAACCCGCGAACTTGGCCTTCGCGGCCTTTATATCGAGGCGCGCCGACAGGGAGCCCATGAAGCAGCCCAGCAATATGCCGAGGACGCAGCCGAAAAAGCCCCTTACCTGCCTTGGGCAGCACAGGCGACGCTGGAAACCCGCTGCCGCAATGGCGAGTGGGATGACGCGATCCGCCTGCTCGACCAGCAAAAAGCAGCAGGCGTCATCCAACGCGGCGAGGCTGAGCGGCTGAAAGCTGTGCTTCTTACCGCAAAGGCCGGTGAAAAACTGGAGAGCGACCCGGTGGGTGCGCGCGAAGACGCAAAACAAGCCCTCAAGCTTGCAAAAAGCCTTGTGCCCGCAGCATTGATCGCAGCAAAATCCTATCTGCGCGATGACAATCTACGCAAGGCCGCAGCGGTTCTGGAACCAGTATGGAAGAACGATCCCCACTCGCAGATCGCCGATCTCTATGTTCGGGCGCGCAGCGGCGATACGGCCATTGATCGCCTTAAACGTGCCGAACGGCTTGAGAGCCTGAAACCCAACAACATCGAATCCCTGTTTGCCGTGGCGCAGGCAGCTCTCGACGCCAAGGAATTTGCCAAGGCGCGTGCCAAAGCGGAAGCCGCCGCCCGGATCGAGCCGCGCGAAAGCATCTTCCTGCTGATGGCCGACATCGAGGAAGCCGAAACCGGCGATCAGGGCCGGGTGCGTTACTGGATGGCGCAGGCTCTGCGCGCACCGCGTGATCCCGTCTGGGTGGCAGATGGTGTCACTTCGGAAAAATGGCTTCCGGTTTCGCCCGTGACGGGCCGTCTCGACGCCTTCGAGTGGAAGGCGCCTTTTGGCCAGCTTGAAGGACCTGTCGAAGACCTGACAATCGAAAATGCGATTGCAGCAGCACCGGCAAGGACCGAACAGGCTCCGACCCCGATCGTTGTTGAAGTGGCACCTCAGCCCATTGTTGTGACAAAACCCGCACCCATCGAGGTCAAGCCGGACGTATCTGCCCCGAAGGAGAAAAAGCCGGCAACAAATGAAGTTCCGGTGGAAGCCAGGCCAGCGGATGCGAAGACAGAACCGGTGCCATTTTTCGGTGGTGCACCGGATGATCCCGGCGTCAAGAAACCCGGCGTGGAAGCCGAACCCAAAACCCGGCTAAAACTCTTCTGACAGGCTATCGATGTTCAACCAGATCCAGTCGTTTATTCAAAACCTCGTTGGCCAGCATGCGGATGAATTCAGCCCCGATGATCTGAGGGTCGCGGTGGCCGCCCTCTGTTTTCAGGTAATGGAAGCGGACGGCACGGTCTCCAAAAGCGAGCGTGATCGCCTTCGTGAGATCCTCCACGACTATTATCATCTTGATGCCGGCAAGCTGGACGCGCTTCTTGCCGCCGGCCAGGAGGCCGGCAAGGAAGCCGTAGACTATTATCGCTTCACCACCGACATCCGCCGCCATCTCGATGAAGAGCAGCGCGTGGAGCTTATTGGCATCCTCTGGGATATTGTTTACGCTGACGGCGAACGAAGCGAGATGGAAGATCATGTGATCTGGCGCGTGGCCGATCTACTCGGTGTTTCCGTGCGCGACAGGGTTCTGCAACGTCAGCAGGCCGCCACCAGGTCCGGACCCGCTGAAGAAAGCGAAAACGAAGACGATGCTGTTTGACCCCTCCAGGCAACAGAGAAAACAACCTTCGCTGCTCGTCATCCTGCATCAGGAACGGTCCACGCCCGGCCGCGTCGGCCAGATGCTGGTGGAAAAAGGCTATCGGCTGGATATAAGGCGCCCCGCGCTTGGAGACGATCTGCCGCAAACGCTGGAGAAACATGCGGGCGCCATCATCTTCGGCGGCCCGATGAGCGCCAACGACCCGCATGACTATATCAAAGCCGAAATTGACTGGCTGAAAGTGCCGCTGAAGGAAAACAAACCCTTTCTCGGCATCTGCCTCGGCGCACAAATGCTGTCCAAACATCTGGGTGGTAAGGTAGAGGCCGACCGTGAAGGCAAGGTGGAAATCGGCTGGTATCCGCTTCATGCGACCGAACACGGGCGATTGCTGATGCCGCATTGGCCGAAGATGGTCTATCATTTCCACCGCGAAGGGTTCGATTTGCCGCGGGGAGCTGAGCTTCTGGCATCGGGCGAAACCTATCCCAACCAAGCTTACCGATACGGAAAAAACGCCTGGGGCCTTCAGTTTCACGCAGAACTGACCCGCGCGATGATGCACAGCTGGGTGGTGCGTGGCGCACAGCGTTTCGGCATGCCCAATGCGCAGGTCGGCAGCCAGCATCTGGAGGGGCGCATGTTGTTCGACACACCGCTCCGGTCCTGGCTTGGCAATTTCCTTGATCTGGTTTTCGAAGGCAAACCGCAGCGCTGAGGCGCGTCAGCGTGGTGCGTCGAGATTATCGATCCTGCGCAGCTTCGAAAAGCCGAGTGCCCAGATGACCGCAACCGCAAGCGTGCCCGCCCCGCCGATGACGACTGCTGGCACGGCCCCGACGACATGGGCCATGGTGCCGGCGCGGAACTCGCCCAGCTCGTTGGACGCCCCGACAAACACCATGTTCACCGCATTCACGCGCCCGCGCACCTCATCCGGCGTCCAGAGCGCAATCAACGTTTCCCGCACATAAACCGACACCATGTCCGATGCGCCCATGACCACCAATGCGGCAATGGACACCCATGCGGTTTGAGAAAGTCCGAATACCACGGTGGAAATGCCGAAAAACCCGACACCGACGAACATCAGCAGGCCGGCATGGTGGCGGATGGGCCTGAACGCCAGAATGACCGCGACGGTTATGGCGCCGATACCGGGTGCCGCGCGCAGAAGCCCAAGCCCCCAAGGCCCGAGTGTCAGCACTTCCTTGGCGAAAATCGGCATCAGGGCGACAGCGCCGCCGAGCAACACGGCAAAAAGATCGAGCGAGATGGCGCCGAGAACCACTTTTTCCTGCGAGATGAATTTGAACCCGGCCAGCATGGTCTCGAGGCTGATCGCTTTTGCCGGACCCCGTTGCTCCGGTTTGCGGATCGTCACCGCCAGCATAGCGGACACGATGAACAGCACGAGCGCCACGCTATAGGCCACGGAAGCGCCGAGACCATAAAGCAGGCCACCGGCGACAGGGCCAAGAATGGACGCCATCTGCCATGAAGAGGAGTTCCAGGCGATGGCGTTCGGCAAATCCTCGACAGGCACAAGATTGGGAGCCAGCGATTGCACCGCCGGCCCCATGAAAGCCCGCTCTATGCCGAACACGACGAGAATGGCAAAGACCGGCCAGGGAGAAAAGCTGTGTGCCAGCGTCAGGCCAAGCAGAGCCGCCGCGCAACCGGCCGCGATCAGAAGGCATACGGCCATAATGCGCCGGCGATTGTGCCTGTCCGCCACCGTTCCAGTGACAAGGATTAAAAGCAGCGATGGCAGAAACTGGAAAAGACCGATCAAGCCGAGATAAAAGGCATTGCCGGTGACCTCATACATCTGCCAGCCCACGGAAACGCTGACGATCTGGATTGCGAAGGCCGAAAAAACCGGGCGCTGAAAAAACGGCGATAGGAACTATGCCGGAATGCACCGAAGCGGTTTTCGGCAGAAGGCAGGGACATCGGCTGGGTGCTCTCGAGACAATATGAGAAGTCTGCAATAGAGCGATACGACAAGAATCGCCAGCCCTATAGGCGCAACACTTGCCGGTTCACGAGCGAATGTCTAAATGTCTTGCAATCAAGATACGGAGATATTGATGCTTGCCCTGTTTCAGACCATCGATCTGGCTTTGAACCTCTATACGTGGGTGCTGATCGCCAGCGCCATTTTTTCCTGGCTTTACGCCTTCAACGTCATCAACTCCCGCAACCAGTTCGTGAATGCCATCGGCAGCTTTCTGGTCAACGTCACCGAGCCGGTCCTGCGCCCAATCCGTAGCATTCTGCCTAATCTCGGCGGCATCGATATTTCGCCGATCATCCTGCTGCTGATCATCTTCTTCATCCGCTCCTTCATGTGGAATACGCTCTATCCCATGGTCGCTTGAGCGACCTCTGGCAAAAACACGGCGATCACATACGCCTGTCCGTTCGCCTCACCCCGAACGGGGGACGCGATGCCATTGACGGCGTGGAGCAGGATGCTGACGGAAATGCCCATCTGAAGGCCCGCGTCAGTGCAGTGCCTGAGGGCGGCAAGGCGAACAAGGCCCTGGTTATTTTGCTGGCGAAAAAATTCGGCCTGCCCAAATCGTCCATCACCTTCATTTCAGGTGAAACAGCGCGTAAAAAAATCCTCCGGATCGATACCGACCCGGAGGATTTCGAAACGCTTTTTAGAAAGCTGGAAGTCTAAGGCAACGGGCTGAAATCAGCCCTGCGTCTTGTAGCGCTCGATGGCTTCGACGATCAGCTTCTTGGCAACGTCGACATCCTGCCAACCGCCCATCTTCACCCACTTGCCGGGCTCCAGATCCTTGTAGTGCTCGAAGAAGTGCTCGATCTGCTTCAGCGTGATTTCCGGCAGGTCGGTGTAGTTGTGGACCTTGTCGTAACGGCGCGTCAGCTTCGGAACCGGAACGGCGAGGATCTTCTCGTCCTTGCCGCCGTCGTCTTCCATGATCATGACGCCGATGGGGCGCACATTGATCACGCAGCCAGGAACCAGCGGGCGGGTATTGCAGATAAGAACGTCGATCGGGTCGCCATCGTCGGAAAGCGTGTGCGGCACGAAGCCATAGTTACCCGGATAGGTCATAGGCGTGTAGAGGAAACGATCGACGATCAGCGCACCGGCGTCCTTGTCCATCTCGTACTTGATCGGCTGGCCGCCAACCGGCACCTCGACAATAACATTCACGTCTTCCGGCGGATTCTTGCCAATGGAAATTGCATCGATACGCATTCGCTTCCCTCATTCGACGGGGTTGGATTTGGTTTTCGATACTGGGAAAGTCGCCGTATTGCAACATGGCTTTAGGCGGATAAGGCAGAATGCCGAATTTGAGGGCATCGGGATTGTGAATGGCCGACCGGAAAAAATGAAACCGGCGTGAAATCACCCGGCTGCGTACTTAGTTCCAGACGAAACCGATCTTGCGCAGCGACCTGCCGCCGAAATCTTCCATGCCCTCGGCGATGTCCCGGCCGCCATGCGAACGGAAAAACCGATTGGCAACCTCGCTATCTTCGAGGCACCAGACCACAACACCGTTGCAGCCGAGCGAGGTCAGCAGCCGGCGAGCTTCCGTGAACAGCAGCGAGCCAAGCCCGATGCCCTGATATTCCGGCCGCAGATAAAGCTCGTAGATTTCTCCGTCATGCGGCAGCCCACGCGCACGGCTTAAGCCCAGCGTGGCATATCCGGCAACCACGCCCTTCACTTCCACCACCAGCATGGTTGCGGAACCCCGGGTCGCCTTCTTCCACCAGATTTCGCCGCGGCGCTCCAGCATCTGCGTCAGCGGTCGGTGCGGGATCAGCCCGGCATAGGCCTGTTGCCATGACAGACGGTGCGCTTCGGCTATTGCGCGCGCATCTTGCGGTTCGGCTCGGCGAACATCTATGGATAACGTTTTCATAACGCGATTCTGGCCCCGACCATGAAAACTTGCCAGCCATAAAGGTTAACGACAGCAAGCTTACCCACAGCCTATTCATGTGGACGACCGAGAAAAATTAACGCATCCTTAACCTTTGACACAAGGGTCTTTCGACTCATGCACAAATAAAACATGCGCATAAAAAAACCCGGCTCGCGGCCGGGTTTTTTCAAATTCTTGACGGGAAGCCGCAATCAAACTGCGAGCTTCGCCTTTTCGAAACGCTTGCGATCGTTGGCGTCGAGGAACATCTTGCGCAGACGGATGGACTTCGGCGTCACTTCCATCAGCTCGTCGTCCTGGATCCAGGAAAGCGCGCGGTCGAGCGTCATGCGGATCGGCGGCGTCAGCTTTACGGCTTCATCCTTGCCGGCGGCGCGGATGTTGGTCAGCTGCTTGCCCTTCAGCACGTTCACTTCGAGATCGTTATCGCGAGAGTGAATGCCGATAATCATGCCGGCATAAACCTTCTCACCCGGCTCGATGATCATCGGGCCACGATCTTCCAGGTTGAACATGGCGTAGGCGACAGCTTCGCCCGAACCGTTCGACAAAAGAACGCCGTTAACGCGACCAGCAATCGCACCCTTGTACGGCTGATAGTCGTGGAACAGACGGTTCATGATCGCCGTGCCGCGCGTGTCGGTCAAAAGTTCCGACTGGTAGCCGATCAGGCCGCGGGTCGGAGCGTAGAACTTCAGACGAACGCGATTACCGCCGGAGGGACGGAGCTCAGCCATTTCAGCCTTGCGCTCGGACATCTTCTGAACGACGACGCCGGAGTGCTCTTCATCGACGTCGATCACGACTTCTTCGATCGGCTCCATCATGGCGCCGTTCTCATCCTTGTGCATGACAACGCGCGGACGCGAAACTGCAAGCTCGAAGCCTTCACGACGCATGGTTTCGATGAGAACTGCCAGCTGCAATTCGCCACGCCCGGAAACGAAGAACGAATCCTTGCCTTCAGCCTCTTCAATCTTCAGCGCGACGTTGCCTTCGGCTTCCTTGAACAGACGGTCGCGGATGACGCGGCTCGTGACCTTGTCGCCTTCGGTGCCGGCAAGCGGGCTGTCGTTGACGATGAAGGACATGGTAACGGTCGGCGGATCGATCGGCTGTGCGGTCATCGCCTCGGTGACGGAAGGGTCACAGAAGGTATCGGCAACAGTGCCCTTGGAAAGACCAGCGATGGCGACGATGTCACCCGCATGGGCTTCATCGATGGACGTGCGCTCAATGCCGCGGAATGCGAGGATCTTGGAAATACGACCGGTTTCGATCGTCTTGCCGTCCTGGCCAAGTACCTTCACGGCCTGGTTCGGCTTGATCGAACCGGAAGCGATACGGCCGGTGATGATACGGCCGAGGAAGGGGTTGGCTTCGAGGATCGTACCGATCAGACGGAACGGACCTTCTTCAACCGTAGGCTCCGGAACATGCTCGAGAACCAGATCGAGCAACGGTGCAAGACCCTGATCCTTCGGACCTTCTGGGTTGACGTTCATCCAGCCGTCACGGCCGGAACCGTAAAGGATCGGGAAGTCGAGCTGCTCGTCGGTAGCATCGAGATTTGCGAAAAGGTCGAAAACTTCGTTGATGACCTCTTCATGGCGGCCATCCGGACGGTCGATCTTGTTGATCGCGACGATCGGGCGAAGACCAACCTTCAGCGCCTTGCTGACGACGAACTTCGTCTGCGGCATCGGGCCTTCGGAACTATCGACCAGAACGATCGCGCCATCCACCATCGACAGGATACGCTCAACTTCGCCGCCGAAATCGGCGTGGCCGGGGGTGTCGACGATGTTGATGCGAACACCCTTCCACTCCACCGAAGTCGCCTTGGCAAGAATGGTGATGCCGCGTTCCTTTTCGAGATCGTTGCTATCCATCACGCGTTCCGCAACGCGCTGGTTGTCGCGGAACGAGCCGGACTGCTTCAGAAGCTCGTCAACGAGCGTCGTTTTTCCATGGTCAACGTGCGCGATAATCGCGATGTTGCGAATTGCCATTGTTCAAAATCTCTGAGGTTGGGCGCTACCTTCGTGAGATGCGCCAATTTAGTTTGGCGCGCTCATAACCTTTTTTTGCAAATGCGAAAGGGGGGCATTGTCATATGCCCCCTGCGCTCAGGTTCTAGCTCAAGAATATGACAGTCTTTTATACGAGGCCGCGCTTCAAAAGCATGGCATCGGGACTTGGCATCTTGCCTCGAAAAGCGAGATAGGCCTCCTCCGGATCGATCGAGCCACCGACTGAATAGATATTCTCTTTCAGCTTGCGCGCCATTTCACCATCGAAGGCGTTGCCGGTTTCCTCGAAGGCAGAAAACGCGTCGGCGTCCAGCACCTCCGACCACATGTAGGAATAATAACCGGCCGAATAACCATCACCGGAAAACACATGCTGGAAATGTGGCGTCGCATGCCGCATGACGATGGACTTCGGCATGTTCAGGGCGGAAAGCACCTCACCTTGTACGACCATGGGATCGCCGACGCTGTCACGGGTATGGAACGCCATATCGACGATAGCCGAAGAAGTGAATTCCACCGTGCTGAAACCGGCATTGAAGGTCTGTGCTGCCAGAACCTTGTCCAGCAGCGCCTTTGGCATCGGTGCCCCGGTTTCATAATGCAGGGCATATTTCTCCAGAATTTCCGGCACGGTCAGCCAGTGTTCGTAAAGCTGCGACGGCAACTCGACGAAATCGCGCGACACACCCGTTCCGGAAACGGAAGGATAGGTGACATCAGATAACATGCCGTGCAGGGCGTGGCCGAATTCGTGAAACAGCGTGCGCGCATCATCGAGCGAAAGCAGCGCAGGCTTCCCCTCTGCCGGTTTTGCAAAATTGCAGACATTGTAGATGATCGGCATTTCACCGACGGTGCCGTTCTTCAAAGGCAGCTTGTGCTGCGACTGGAACGAACTCATCCACGCGCCGGAACGCTTGGACGGGCGGGCGAAATAATCGCCGAGGAACATGGCCTTCAGGTCGCCCTTGTCGTCGCGGATTTCAAAAACCCGCACATCGGGATGATAGGCGGAGACACCCTTGATCTCGACGGCACGAATTGCAAAAAGCCGGTTGGCCACATCGAAGCACGCATCGATGATCTTTTCCAATTGCAGATACGGCTTCAATTCGGTCTCGGAGAAGCTGAATTTCTGTGCCCGCAGCTTTTCGGCGTAATGGCGCCAGTCCCAAGGCATCACCTCGTGGTTCTTGCCCTCCGCGGCGATGATGGCGGCAAGTTCAGCCTCCTCCTCACCTGCGCGCAGCACGGCCTTTTCCCAGACCTGGCCCAGAAGACCGTTCACGGCATCCGGCGTTTTTGCCATCGTGTCGTCCAGCTTGTAGGCAGCAAAATTCTTGTAGCCGAGAAGCTGTGCCTTTTCCTCACGCAGTTCCAGCGTACGGCGGACGGTTGCGCGGTTGTCTGTATCGCCACCATTTTCGCCGCGAGCCACCCAGGCCTTGAAGGCTTGCTCGCGCAAGTCGCGGCGTTCGGAGAAGGTCAGGAATGGCTCGATGATGGAGCGGGAAAGGGTAACGGCAAATTTGCCGTCTTCGCCATGTTCGCGCGCGGCGCCTGCCATGGCATCACGCAGAAAACCGGGAATGCCGGAAAGCTCGTCATCGGTGGAGAGCAAAAGTTTCCAGCTCTTTTCATCCGCCAGAACATTCTGCCCGAATTTGGCGCCGAGACCGGCAAGCTCTTCATTGATGGCAGCCAGACGCTCCTGACGGTCCTTCTGCAACTTTGCGCCGGAGCGCACGAAACCCTTCCAGTGCCGTTCGAGAACGCGTTTTTCCTCGCCGGTCAGGGAAAGCGCATCGCGCGTTTCCCATAGCGTGTCGATGCGTCTGAACAGCGACTCGTTCATGCCGATCTTGGAATAGTGCCGTGACATTTTCGGCGCGATTTCCCGCTCCAGTGCCTGAATGACGCCGTTGGTGTGGGCACCCGCCTTGTTCCAGAACAGCGCCGAAATGCGCGAGAGTTCGTCGCCTGCGATTTCAAGCGCGGTCACGGTGTTTTCGAAGGTCGGCGCCTGCGGATTGCCGGCAATCGCATCGATTTCCTGTTCATGGGACAAAAGGGCGGCCTCAAAGGCCGGAGCAAAATCCTCATCCTTGACCGCATCGAATTTCGGCAGACCGTTCTGACCGTTCCAGGTAACGAGTGCGGGATAGGGCGCGGTCGTGGATGGCATTTCATCTTCCTTGTACAATTCCGGTTTACGCCCATATGGGCATGCCTCCACCGCCAATTCAATATGCCGGAATTTGGTGTGGAAGACATGATCGTCAACACCGCCAAGTATTGACTGGCATGTCGACGGCATGTTTTGATTTATCGTAATAATATCCCATGATGGAGATATGTATTATGGAGATTTATTCTTTAAGGTCTGCCAATAGTTTCCTTTTCAGGGACAATTCCAAAAACAGCAGACCCGTGGGAAGCCCCGATTTCGGCAAGGCAGCCCCATCCGACGCGGCCACCGGCTTTGAAGAAACGATAGACCGAATCGATTTCACCCGCGTCAGCCCCCGGCAATTGCGGGAAATCGCGCAGGAATATTACGATACCGGAAAAATCAGCCACGATACCTGGCTTGAGCTTTCGTCCGAACTTCCGGCACAGACGCTGAATGCCAATGGCGAGGTGATTGACATTGCCGACGTGACCGACGACACGGATTTCGACTTCGTGACGTATTTTTCTGACCGGATCGAGATTGCCCGTTCCATTGGCACGACGGATGAAGTGGAAAAAATGCAGGGTGTATTGTCTTTTTTTGCTTCGACGTGACGATGACAGGCAATGTTGTTGGACGTCCCGCAATCAAACTGACGAATACTTTACGCAATTTTCGATAATATGATTTATGCGCCATTGCTTATCGTCCGAAACTTAGTAAGGCTGACTTACCAAAAGGCGAAGCATGGGCACACGCGAAAAAGATTCATTGGCATTTTTGCTGAACAGCGGCGCACGCCTGCTGAACAGTGCATTTGAGCGCCGTATCTCGGAAGCCGGACTGGGCCTTACCCCCGGCGAGGCAAGAGCATTGCTGACAGTTGCGGTTATCGATGGCAGCAAGCAGGCTGACATCGCCGCCCGTCTCGGCATCGAACCCATGACGATCTGCGCCTATCTCGACAAGTTGCAGTCACTCAATCTGATAGAACGCCAGCAGGACCCGCAGGACAGGCGTTCCAAACGTATCGTCCTGACGAAAACCTCCGCCGACATGCTGGAAGCTGTCGGTCATGAAATCGACCAGCTCGTTCTTCAGGCCACACAGGGACTGAACGAAGAGGAAGTCGCGCTTTTCCGTAGCTTCCTGCAGACGCTTCGCAACAATCTGCAACCGGAACAGCAGGGCCAGAACGGCTGATCGCAATGTCGAAAACGATCATGTCCAGAAAACGCACGGCTTTGCTCGGAGCATTGCTGACAGCGCTGGCGCCCATTTCCATGTCGATTTACACGCCGGCCATGCCGGAACTGACACGGGTTTTCGCAACCAGCGAATCTGCCATAAAACTCAGCCTCTCGCTCTATTTTGCCGGTTTTGCCTTAGCCCAATTGCTTGCCGGGCCGGCATCCGATGCCTTCGGGCGGCGCAAGGCGAGCCTCGTCTTCCTGTCGATCTTTCTGGGCGGTGGTGTGCTCGCCCTCTTGGCCCCAACCATCGAAGTGCTGCTGTTCGCGCGCCTCGTTCAGGGCATCGGCGCTTCCGTTGGCATGACTGTTGCGCGCGCCGTGGTGCGCGATCAGTTCACCGGCCCGGAAGCCTCCAGCATCATGAACCTCATCGGCATCATGCTGGCGATCGGCCCTGCGATGGGGCCGACGATCGGTGGTCTGTCGCTTGCGGCTTTTGGCTGGCAATCGGTGTTTTTCCTCATGGCCGGTCTCGGAGCTATCGCCATCCTTTCGGTGGTGCTTTTTCTGCGTGAAACGACGGTGCCTGACAAAACCAGGATCCGACCCCGACACCTTCTGTCTGCCTATGGCACATTGCTGAAGCAGCCGCGTTTTCTTCTGGCCGCCCTGGTGCTCGGCGGCTCCATCGGCGCACTTTATGCGCAAGCCACCATGCTGACCTTCATCCTCATCAACGAAGTCGGCATGTCCCCCACGGCCTTCGGTGTCGGCATGCTGATGCAAACAGGCGCCTATTTCTTCGGTTCGATTGCGTTGCGTTACATCGCGCCAAGACTGGGCGACCGGCGTTCCGTCGTGCTTGGCCTTTGTTTTTCCGGCACGGGCGGTCTTCTCATCATGCTGTCGGTTTTCCTCGTGCCGCCATCCTTCCTCTCCATCATGGGACCCGTCGCGGTGGCGACGGTCGGGATCGCGCTGTTGACGCCTTCGATGGTCACGGCGGCCCTCGCCCCCTTCCCGCATATCGCCGGCTCGGCATCGGCCATGATGGGTTTCATCCAGATGGGATCTGGTTTTGCGGGTGGGGCAATGGCCTCGCTCATTGGTTCTCCGCTGACCAGCTTCGGCATCATCATTCCGGTTATGGAATTCGTGGCCGTTGCCAGCTACATCGGCTTTCGCGCCGTTTCCAGAAGAGAGACATGAAAAAACCCGCAGGCGTTGCCACCTGCGGGTTTTTCCAACTCATACTTCAGCAGAATTACTTGCCGAGATTACGCTTCGCCAGGGTGCGCAGGCGCAGGGCATTGAGCTTGATGAAGCCAGCTGCGTCCTTCTGGTCATAAGCACCGTGGTCGTCCTCGAACGTCACCAGCGCGTCGGAATAGAGCGACTTCGCGCTCTCGCGGCCGGTCACCATGACATTGCCCTTGTAGAGCTTCAGCGTCACTTCACCTTCCACATGCTCCTGGCTCTTGTCGATCAGGGCCTGCAGCATCTCGCGCTCGGGCGAGAACCAGAAGCCGTAATAGATGAGTTCGGCGTAACGCGGCATCAGATCGTCCTTCAGATGCGCGGCACCCCGGTCGAGCGTGATGGATTCGATCGCGCGATGCGCAGCCAGCAGGATGGTGCCGCCGGGCGTTTCGTAGACGCCACGCGACTTCATGCCGACGAAGCGGTTCTCGACCAGATCGAGACGGCCGATGCCGTTTTCGCGACCATAATTGTTGAGCGTCGCCAGAAGCGTGGCAGGCGACATTTCCACACCGTTGATG
This sequence comes from Rhizobium sp. AN68, assembly GCF_030758035.1. Taxonomy (NCBI): domain Bacteria; kingdom Pseudomonadati; phylum Pseudomonadota; class Alphaproteobacteria; order Hyphomicrobiales; family Rhizobiaceae; genus Rhizobium; species Rhizobium sp. AN68. The sequence goes on from NZ_JARWMI010000003.1 coordinate 2,562,813, forward strand.
GAGCAGGCATCACCCTTGCGGAAACCGACCTTGATAACGGTTGCCTTGTCAGGCGCCGCTTCCGGGGAAATGGTGCGCATGTGCACATATTCCGGAGCTTCCTTAGCCGGGTCTTCCAGAACCTTGCCCTCGGACGAGGAGTGCAGCAGGTTGGCGTCGACGGAGAACGGCGCTTCGCCCTTCTTGTCCTTGGCCACGGGAATCTGGTTCTTTTCGGCAAATTCCAGAAGGTCGGTCCGGCTCTTGAAAGTCCAGTCGCGCCATGGGGCGATGATCTTGATATCCGGGTTCAGCGCATAGGCCGAAAGCTCGAAACGGACCTGGTCGTTGCCCTTGCCGGTGGCGCCATGCGCAATGGCATCGGCGCCGGTCTTCTTGGCGATCTCGATCAGGTGCTTGGAAATCAGCGGGCGGGCGATGGAGGTACCGAGCAGATAGACACCTTCATAAACGGCGTTGGCACGGAACATCGGAAAAACGAAATCACGCACGAACTCTTCGCGGACGTCCTCGACGAAGATTTCCTTGATGCCCAGCAACTCGGCCTTCTTGCGCGCCGGCTCAAGCTCTTCGCCCTGCCCGAGATCGGCGGTAAAGGTCACGACCTCAGCGCCGAGTTCCGTCTGAAGCCACTTCAAGATGATCGAGGTGTCGAGGCCGCCGGAATAGGCGAGAACGACTTTCTTAACGTCTTTCGGGAGTGCCATTATGATGTCCATCTGCATGATGACGGCATCGGGGTACCGCCATTTCCTTGGGATTTCGGCACTTTTACAGTGCAACCCGAAAACTGTGAAGCGATTTTCGGAAAAGAAGCCCGACAAAACAACGAATAGGACGAAAGGGCAATAGGCATTTGCGAAAGATCAGATCCCCGCAACAGCGCGTCATGACTGGAACGAACGAATTGTCACATGCATTATGCGATTTCGCGCTTTAACATGAAGCGGCGCGATCAACTTGAAGACCGTGAATGAAGCCACTCAGGGTTCAGGCAACGTTGCAAACGGCTGGAAACAGCACAAAACGACGCGAAAGGAAAACCTATGACGACCATCCACCCCGCATTCAAGGAAGATAATGTCGCCGTCATCACCGGCGCGGCCTCCGGTATCGGACTTGCCGCGGCCCGGAAATTCGCCGGTTTCGGCATGAGCGTCGTCCTCGTCGATCTCGACGGTGACAGGCTTGCCGCAGCGCATGCTGATATTCTGACCATCGCAAAGGACGGCGAAGCACAGATCGTCGCAATACCGACCGACGTGTCGAAACTCGATGAGCTTGAGGCGCTGGAACGCGCTGTCATCCAGCGTTTCGGGCGGGTTCATGTGTTGATGAACAATGCCGGCATCCAGCCGGGCAGCGCCATCTTCGGCGCTCAGGCCAACTGGGAAAAAGTCATCAACGTCAACCTGATGGGTGTCGTGAACGGCAGCCGGGTGTTTGGGCAGGGCATGGTCGCCCATGGCGAGGCCGCGCTCATCATCAATACCGGTTCGAAACAGGGCATCACCACCCCGCCGGGCGATCCGGCCTATAATGTCTCGAAGGCCGGCGTCAAAGCCTTCACGGAAGCGCTACAGCACGAGCTGCGCAATATTCCGAACAGCGCGGTTTCCGCCCATCTCCTGATCCCCGGTTTCGTCTTTACCGGCCTCACGGCAAATGGCAGGACGGAAAAACCAGCAGGAGCCTGGACCGGCGAGCAGACCGTTGATTTCATGATCGAGAGCATCGCCAGGGGCGATTTCTATATTCTTTGCCCGGATGGCGAAGTGGATCGCCCGACGGACGAGAAACGCATTCTGTGGGCAGCTCAAGACATCGTCCAAAATCGTCCGCCACTGTCGCGCTGGCACACCGAATATTCCGCCGCCTTCACCAGCTTCCTCAAAAACTGATCGCCCGACGCCGCCGCACTTTGAAAGTTGCGGCGGCTATCCACTTTTGATCATCCCCGGTTTTCGTACCAATGTCCCGGCGCGCAAAAACATTGGCAGAAACGCGAATTCGCGTTAAGCAACGGCAGTCTCCAGCTTTACGGGTGCCGCGATGGATTTCGTTCCGAGCCTGCCAACACTTGCCGCCTTCACCGTCGCCATCCTGCTTCTGGCGGTAACGCCCGGTCCTGACATGACGCTATGGATCAGCCGGTCAATACGCGAGGGCCGGGCAGCGGGTTTCATGACCCTTGTGGGCACCAATCTCGGTATTACCGTGCATACGATGCTGGTTGCCTTCGGCGTCGCGGCGCTCATCGTCGCATCGCCGACAGCCTTCCTCATCCTGAAGACCGGCGGGGCCGCCTATCTTGTCTGGCTCGCCATTCAGGCGATCCGCAAGGGCTCGGATTTCGTGATGGTCAAGACCACGGGCGAAAAACAGCAATCTTCACTGAAATCCGCCTTGCTGAACGGTATTTGGGTCAATCTGCTCAATCCAAAGGTCATCATCTTTTTCATGACCTTCCTGCCGCAATTCGTCAGCGCATCCGATCCGCATGTCACCGGCAAGCTTATTTTCCTTGGGCTCTGGTCAATCATCGTGGCGCTGCCGATCGGCATCGGCATCGTCGTTGCCGCCGATGTGCTGTCGGCCTGGCTCCAGCGCAACAAGAAGGTTCTGCGCGGGCTGGATTATACGATCGCCGGTGTATTTTCGCTTTTCGCCGTCAAGATTTTCCTCACCCAGACGCGATGACGCACAAATAAAAAAGGCGCCCGCAGGCGCCTTTCGGATAACTCATCAGCCGATCAATAGCTCATCGTCATCAAGCGTCTGGCCGCGTATCTTGCGGAACATGTCGATAAGATCTTCGACCTGAAGACCCTTGCGGCTTTCGCCGGACACATCGAGCACGATCTCACCGGCGTGCAGCATGATCGTGCGGTCGCCATAGTCCAGCGCCTGACGCATGGAATGGGTAACCATCAGTGTCGTCAGCTTGCGCTCGGAAACCACCTTGCGGGTCAGCTCCATCACGAACTCCGCCATGCCGGGATCGAGTGCTGCCGTATGTTCGTCAAGCAGCAACACGTCCGAACCGGAAAGCGTTGCCATGACAAGCGAGACCGCCTGCCGTTGCCCGCCGGACAACAGGTCCATGCGGTCCTTCAAACGATTTTCCAGACCGAGATTGAGCGAAGCGATACGCTCTTTGAAGAAATCCCGCCTGCCGCGCCCAAGCGCCGGCAACAAGCCGCGACGCTCTCCGCGAGACGCCGCAAGCGCAAGGTTCTCCTCAATTGTGAGCGCGCCACAGCTGCCAGCCAGTGGGTCCTGAAACACGCGCGCCACCCGCCCAGCCCGGCTGGCGGTTGTTTTGCGTGTGACATCGGCGCCACCAACCATCACCTTTCCGGCCGTCGGCAGGACATCGCCCGCGAGAACGCCGAGAAGCGTGGATTTGCCGGCACCGTTGGAGCCGATCACGGTAACGAAGGAACCATCCTCGATGGTAAGATCAATCTTGGCCAGCGCCTGCTTTTGCAGCGGTGTGCCACGCCCGAAGATGACCTGAATGTCGGAAAGGGAAATCACGATGTTGCTCCCCCGCGGCGCAGTCGAGGCAGGATCAATGCAATGGCTACCAATACCGCCGTAACGAAATTGAGATCGGAGGCCTTGAGACCCAGCACATCGCTCGACAAAGCGAGCTGGATAGCAAGGCGGTAGGCGATGGAGCCGAAAACACAGCCGATGAGCGCAATCAGAATGCCCCGCGAGCCGAACAGCGTTTCGCCGATGATGACGGCCGCAAGCCCGACGACGATGGTGCCGACACCGGCAGTCACATCGGCAAAGCCATTGGTCTGCGCAAAAAGCGCGCCGCCGAGCGCGACCAGTGCATTCGAAAGCGCCATGCCAAGATAGATCTGGTTGCCTGTCTTCACCCCTTGGGCGCGCGCCATCCGCGCATTCGCGCCCGTCGCCCGCATGGCAAGGCCCGCGTCGCTCTCAAGGAAACGCCAGACGAGAATGACAGCGAGCAACACCAGAACGCCGATAAAGAGTGGCCGCACGAGATATTCGGAAAGACCGAGACCGTAGAACGGCGAGATCATCGTATCCTGATTGAGCAGCGCCACATTCGGTTTTCCCATCACCCGAAGGTTCACCGAAAATAGCGCGATCATCGTCAGGATTGACGCAAGCAGGTTGAGTATCTTGAACCGAACGTTGAGCGTGGCCGTAACGATGCCAGCACCGGCGCCGGCAACCATCGCAATCGCCGTCGCGACCCACGCATTGAGGCCGGCGATGATCATCACGGCCGCAACGGCTGCGCCGAGCGGAAAGGAACCGTCAACGGTCAGATCAGGAAAATCAAGTACCCGGAAAGCGAGATAGACGCCGATCGCCACGAAGGCGAAGACCAGTCCCAGTTCCACGGCACCCCAGAAAGCGATTTGGCTCACGGTAATGTCCTTGTTATTGCCGCCGCGTCGGCGGATACGGGCACCGTTGCGTGCCGCGCAAAGCGGGCGGCGAGTGACCGCCGCCCGAAGTCCGGTTTAGTCGATGACCTTGGTGGCGCGCTTCGTCACGCTTTCGGGGAAGGTGACGCCAGCTTTTTCAGCAGCCTTCTTGTTGATCACCAGATCGGTGCCGACGGCAACGGTTGCCGGAATGTCGCCGGGCTTCTCACCCTTAAGAATGCGAACAACGACAGCGCCGGTCTGCTTGCCAACGTCGAAATAATTGAAGCCGAGAGCCGCAACCGCACCGCGCGCAACGGAATCCGTATCGGCGGCATAAAGCGGAATTTTCGCCTCACTCGCAACGCCAGCTGCCGCCTCGAAAGCGGAAACGATGGTATTGTCGGTCGGCACGTAGATCACGTCGGCCTTGCCGACCAGTGCGCGCGTCGCGCCCTGCACTTCGGCGGATTTTGTGGCGACAGATTCAACGACCTTCAGGCCGGCCTTTTCGGCCTCAGCCTTCAGCGCTGCAAGCGTCGAGACGGAGTTGGCCTCGGCGGAGTTGTAGATAAAGCCGATGGACTTGGCGTTGGGCGAAATTTCCTTGATCAGCGCCAGATGCTCAGCAACCGGCAGCATGTCGGAAAGTCCGGTCACGTTGCGGCCGGGCTTTTGCATGTCCTTAACCAGCTGTGCGCCAACCGGATCGGAAACAGCCGTGAAGACAACCGGAATGTCGCGCGTCGCTGCAACGACAGCCTGGGCGGACGGTGTGGAGATCGGCACGATGACATTGGGGGCTTCGCCCACGAACTGACGCGCAATCTGCGCTGCGGTGCCTGGATTACCCTGCGCGGACTCGTAGAGGAACTTGAGGTTCTCGCCTTCCTTGTAACCGGCTTCGGCAAGCGCTGCCTTGACGCCGTCACGTGCGGCGTCAAGCGCCGGATGTTCGACAATGGCGGTGACGGCAACGGTGACGTTTTCAGCCTTGGCTGGCAGAACGAGGGCGCTCGCGGCCGCGAGCGCCAGAATGAATGCACGCATAGGTATCCTCCAGTTGGTTTCTTATTGCCGTCTTATTAGAAACAAGACCGCCCGAAATCAATCAAAGAACCGTAACGAACCAAGCTTTCTGCCGCGATTGGCGTCGATTCAGTCGTCTGCACCGTGGTTGGCAATCATCATCGCCTCGAAAGCCAGCCTTTCGGTTTTGCGCATGCGCTCGGATTCCGATTTCAGCTGGCCGCAGGCAGCGAGAATATCGCGGCCGCGCGGCGTACGGATCGGCGAAGCGTAACCCGCCTGATTGATGAAATCCGCGAACTTCTCGATCTGCGCCCATTCGGAGCACTGGTAATTCGTGCCTGGCCACGGATTGAACGGAATGAGATTGATCTTGGCTGGAACGCCCCTCAGAAGCTGCACCAGCATCTTGGCGTCTTCCAGACTGTCGTTCACATCCTTCAGCATCACATATTCGAAGGTGATGCGGCGGGCGTTGGAGACACCCGGATAATTGCGGCAAGCCTCGATCAGCTCCTTCAGCGGGTATTTCTTGTTGATCGGCACCAGCATGTCGCGCAGATCGTCGCGCACCGCATGCAGTGAAATCGCCAGCATGACGCCGATCTCATCGCCCGTGCGGAAGATTTCCGGCACGACGCCCGAGGTGGACAGGGTCACGCGACGCTTGGAGAGCGACAGGCCGTCACCATCGGTGGCGATCAGAAGTGCGGTCTTCACATGTTCGAAATTGTAGAGCGGTTCGCCCATGCCCATCATCACGATGTTGGAGACCTTGCGGCCTTCACTCGGCACGTAGGCGCCGACCGGCGTCGAACCGTCAGGAAAATCGCCGAGCCGGTCGCGGGCGAGCAGAAGCTGGGAGAGAATTTCTTCGGCCGTCAGGTTCCGCACCAGACGCTGCGTGCCGGTGTGACAGAAGGAACACGTCAGCGAACAGCCCACCTGGCTCGAAATGCAAAGCGTGCCGCGTCCTTCTTCGGGAATATAGACCGTCTCGATCTCGACAGGACGTCCCGCACCGCGCGGCGGAAAACGCATCAGCCATTTGCGGGTGCCGTCGTTGGAAATCTGCTCCTCGACGATTTCCGGGCGGGCAATGGTGAAGGCTGCTTTCAGCTTTTCCCTGAGTTCCTTGGCAACATTGGTCATGTTGTCGAAATCCGAGACGCCGCGCACATACAGCCAGTTCCACAACTGGCTGACACGCATCTTCACCTGCTTCTGCGGCACGCCGATCTCGGCCAGCGCCTCGCCCATTTCCTCCCGCGTCATGCCGATCAGCGACGGCTTGCCGGACATGAGATCGCTATTGGCGATCAGGGGAGTTTTGACTGCCAGACCGGCAGGGGCATGCAATACGGACATCACGCTATCCCATCATCCAATGCATCGCACGACCGGCCTTTAGGAAAGGCGGAAAATCGTCTGCATGTCGAGAAAATCAAAGGCGGAGCACTTTTCGCGCATCCGCCTGTCAATGTTGCCGCGCCTTTAGCATCAAACAAGCAAAAACGCAAATGGCCGGTCGATGACCGGCCAATCACAAAGCTGACGAAGCGTCAGGATTACTTGCAGCTTTCGATCTGCTTGAAAGCAGCCGAAATGCCCGAAAGCGAATAGGAATAGGAAGTCGCGGTGCCGCGGCCGGAGACCGCCTTCACCGTCATCGACTTGCCGCCCTTCATCGCGGCCACGAGAGCGGGTTCTTCGGCAGCATTTTCAACCCAGGCAGCCTTGTCCTTGGTAAACATCACGAAGTTCTTGTTGTCGATCGTGACATTGACCTTGGAGCCCTGCTTCAGCGGGTAACCCACCATGGCCTGCGGCTCGTAGGAAATATTCTGGCCCGGACGCTGCGACACGATGAAGAAGATATCGCCGTGATCGACGCTCGCCGGTTCCTTGGAAGTGGGGATGGAAAGAACGTAGCAGACGGTGCTGTTGCCCGATTTGTACGAATAGGCGCCCCATGCATTGAACTGCTGGATGCGCGTGGGCGACTGTGCAGATGCTACGCCGACGCTGGTCAGCAAAATGGCCACTGCGGTTGCTACACTTCTTACAAACATAGAATTTCCTGCCGGGTTATTGTCTTCCATTGGCCCGAAGCAGCGGCGGGCTCCATGTTTATGGATCGGCCACGTTCAGGTGCGGATCGTCTTTTCTCATTGTGGTCAGGAAGCGGTTACCAAACCGTCAACAACACGTATAAAATGCCGAAAACGTCTTGAAGTGTTACAGATCGGCTACGCCCGCACCCTGAGAAGAAAGGCGTGGCACGCCCTCCCCGTCATGTCTATGACACACAAATTCAGGCAACAATTTGTCACCTGCCCGGCTCCGAGGAGCCTCGTCATCACAGACGTGTTATTCGGCCTCCTGCTGCCGTTTCAGCATGGCATCCGCTGCATCGTAGTGCTCCATCTTGATGTGGGCGCGGATCATCGCAAGCGCGGCCGTAATGACCGCGATGTCGTCGGTAAAACCAACGACCGCCAGCATGTCCGGTATGGCATCAAACGGCATGATGAAATAGGCAAGCGCGGCCAGAATAATGCCCTTGGCACGCAGCGGAGTATCCCGGTCGATCGCGCAATAATAGGCTGCTGCCGCATCGCGCGCGAAGGGCACCTTGGTCATCACACGCTTCAGCTTCGGCCAGAATTTGGCGCGCACGACGCGTTCGCGTTCGCCCTGGCTGCCCGTTTCCCCGGGCAAAAGAATTTCACCGATTTTCACATCATCCATGATCGACGGTCCTCCGGTCACGGTTATTATATGGGAGTTAAAGCCCGCCGTTCAATTCCCACGGCCCATTGCCGCCTTCTGCATGGCCTCCGCGAGCAGAAAATCCCGCTCGGTAACGCCCTGCGAATCGTGGGTGGTGAGGCAGACCCTGACGCGCGAATAGACGTTGGACCATTCTGGATGATGATTGAGCTTTTCTGCCACGAGTGCGGACTCGGCCATGAAACCAAAAGCCTCCGCAAAACTCGCAAATTTGAACGACCGGACGATTGCCGCCCCGTCCTCGCGCAAGGACCAGCCTTCGAGTTTTAAAAGCGCCTGCCGGACGGCTTCCGGTTCAAGTCTGGGATATTTCATGCATCTTGCCTCCGCTTGACATGCGATCCGCTGTTTCGGACAAACATTAACGCCTCAACGACCGGATCGACGCATATTCAATGAAACATACAGCCGTTCTTTTTGTCTGCATGGGCAATATCTGCCGCTCACCGCTTGCCGAAGGCATTTTGACAAACCTTGCCGAAACCGAAGGCGTATCTCGCCAACTCACTGTCGATTCCGCCGGCACCGGCGGTTGGCACACCGGTACCGCCCCGGATCGCAGATCCATCGCAATCGCCCGCAAGCATGGCATCGATATTTCCCTGCAGCGTGCACGGCAGGTCAGCCAGGCCGATTTCGAGACCTTCGATCTCATCCTTGCCATGGACGGAGGAAATCTCGCGAAACTGCTCCGAAAGGCGCCCGAAAACCGGAAGCACAAAATCCACCTGTTCCTGGACTACGCTTCGGGACGCCACGAAAACGTGCCCGATCCCTACTTCGGTGGCGACGACGGATTTCTGGTCGTCTACAACATGCTTTTTGCGGGATGCAGCTCGTTGCTCGAGAAGATGGCGCTGGACCGCGCTTCGTGAAGCGGGAACACCTCTTCCACGATGTAGGGTCCGCCACCCACCGATTCCTTGGACGACATCAGCACGAAACGACCGACCGTGAAGGCGGATGTGCGGAAATTGCCGCGCCCGGAAAGATACTGCACCACATCGTCCAGCCGTGAAGAGCGCAACCGCGCCAGCGTCACATGCGGCATGAACTTGCGCGGATCCGGCGGCAGGCCGATCCTCTGACAGATCCTCTCGACCTCCGCCTGAAGCGCATTCATTTCCGGCGAGGGGGAAACCCCCGCCCAGATCGAATGCGGTTTCTTGGAGCCGAAGGAACCCATCCCGTTGAGACTGAGCTGGAATTCCGGCCTGTCGATCCGGTCCAGCCTGTCAACGACTTCATCGGCAGTTCTCCCGTCGATATCGCCGATAAAACGCAGGGTTATGTGATAATTCTCCACATCGATCCACCGGGCTCCCGGCAGACCACCGCGCAACAATGACAGGCTCATAGCCGCATTGCGCGGAATTTCGAGGGCGATAAACAGTCTCGGCATGGCGAGCTCCCCGAATCTCTTGGCAGAACAAGCATAGCGAATCATGCAATGCAGGCGGGCGCAAGTGCTTATTTTTTTTGCGCACCGATTGTCTTGATGAAGCTTTCAACAGCCGGCAAAGATTTCTCCACCATCATCGCCACACCCTGCGTATTGGGATGCATCTTGTCCTCCAGCTTCAACTTATCATCCGTCACCACGCCATCCAGAAAAAACGGATAAAGCGGCAGGTTGTATTTTTCTGCAAGCTTCGGATAGATCGGGTTGAAGCGCTTGGCGTAATCGTCACCCATGTTCGGCGGTGCCATAATGCCGACTAGCAGCACCGCTATGTTGCGTTTCTGAAAGCCGGAAATGATGGCGTCGAGGTTCTTTTCCGTCTGTTCCGGCGCAATACCGCGCAACGCATCATTGGCGCCGAGTTCCAGAATGACCCCGTCCGTGCCATCGGGAACCGACCACTCCGCCCGAGCCAGACCGCCTGAGGACGTATCGCCGGACACACCGGCATTGGTGACGGTAACATTGATGCCCTTGGCCTTTAATGCAGCTTCAAGCTGTGCCGTATAGCCATCGGTGGGGGGTAACTGGTAACCCGCCATGAGACTGTCGCCCAGGCCAACCAGTTGCAATGTCCGCTCCTGCGCCATGGCCGCCGAGGCGGAAAAGGCGGCGGCGAAAATGACGATGAAGTGAAACAGGGCAGCTTTAAATCTCATCACGGCTTTCCTAACTTGGTTTGCATTGTCTGAAATACCGTCCGCATCGACACCGCCAGACTGTTTTCATCATATATAGGAACGAGAATTGTGACGAAAAGCATCATAGAGCTTAAGAAGGCCGACCTCACGCTCGGCAACGCCGCCGCCTCCGTTCACGTTCTCAAGAGCATCGATCTTGCCATTGGCGAAAGCGAGGCGGTGGGGATCGTCGGCCCTTCCGGTTCGGGAAAATCGACCCTTCTGATGGTGCTTGCCGGTCTCGAAAGGCTGGATAGCGGCGAGATCGTCATAGCGGGCACGGAATTGCATAAGCTCGGCGAGGATGCTCTCGCGGATTTCCGCGGCAAGAATATCGGCATCGTTTTCCAGTCTTTCCACCTCATCGCCAATATGACGGCGCTGGAAAACGTAGCCGTTCCGCTGGAACTGGCCAACGTGCCGAACCCCTTCGAGATCGCCAAACGGGAACTCGTTGCTGTCGGTCTCGGCGAACGCCTCAACCATTATCCCGGCCAGCTCTCGGGTGGCGAACAGCAGCGTGTTGCAATCGCCCGCGCGCTTGCACCCTCCCCCGCCGTGTTGATCGCAGACGAACCGACCGGCAATCTGGATGCGGATACGGGCCAGCAGATCGCCGATCTTCTTTTCTCAAAACAGGCCGAACGCGGCATGACGATGATCCTTGTCACCCATGATCCGTCACTGGCCGCCCGTTGCTCAAGACAGATCAAAGTGCGCTCCGGCGAGATAGAGGGTGACAGCGCCACTGCCCATATGGCCCGGGCGGTATCGGCATGATCGGCTCCATTCTCCCGTCTGTTGCCAACATCAAAAACGCATTGAGGCTCGCGCGGCGCGAAATTCGCGGCGGCCTTCGTGGCTTCTATATTTTCCTCGCCTGCATCGCGCTCGGAACCGGCGCCATTGCCGCTGTCAACTCCGTGTCACGCGCCGTCACCAGCGCGATTGCGACGGAAGGCCAATCGATACTGGCTGGCGATGTGCGCTTCGAGCTGCGCAACAGGGAGGCAACCGCAGAGGAACGGGCCTACCTCGATGGCCTCGGCAAAATTGCGGTTTCCACAGGGCTGCGCTCCATGGCGCGCCTTGCCGATGGTTCCGAACAGACGCTGACGGAAGTGAAGGCCGTAGACGGCGCCTATCCGCTTTACGGCGCCTTCGTAGCAGACCCAAACCGCCCTCTGAGCGAGCTTCTGGCTGCGAACGGCGATACCTATGGCGCCGTGGCCGCGCCGCTTCTCCTGGAGCGGCTGGGCATCAAGGTCGGCGACGACATCCTTCTCGGTAATGTGAAGCTGAAACTGACCGGCACGGTTGTCGACGAGCCGGATGCCCTGTCCGACGGCTTCGGTTTTGCCCCAAGGCTGATGGTCAGCCGCGATGCGCTTTTCGCCTCAGGCCTCGTTCAGAACGGAAGTCTGGTCGAACACGCCTACAAGATCATGCTGAACGATCCTGCAGCGCGGGCAACGATGACCGATGCGGCCAACAAGACGTTTCCCGATGCCGGCTGGTCAATCCGCACGAGTGACCGGGCAGCGCCATCGCTTACCGAAAACGTCAACCGCTTCTCGCAATTCCTGACGCTGGTGGGCCTGACCGCCCTCATCGTTGGTGGTGTCGGCGTTGCGAACGCCGTTCGCGCGTTCCTGGATTCCAAGCGCACCACGATCGCCTCGCTGAAATGCCTCGGCGCGCCGGCTTCCGTGGTCACCATGACCTATCTCTTCCAGATCGTGTTCATTGCCGCCGTTGGCATCATCATCGGCCTCGCTGTGGGCGCCATCGCCCCGCTGATCGCCATGCGGTTTCTGGAGGGTGTGCTTCCGGTACCGAAAGAGCTTGCCTTCTATCCGGCAGCACTTGGTCTTGCCGCCCTGTTCGGCATCTTGACGACACTTGCCTTCGCCATCGTGCCACTCGGCCAGGCGCGCGAAGTTCCCGCGACCGCCCTTTTTCGAGAGCAGGGGTTCGAGGAGGGCAGCTGGCCGTCCTGGCCTTATCTCGCAGTGACGGGCTTGTTGTTGGCTGCGCTGGCCATACTTGCCATCTTTTCGGCAGAAGAACGTTTCATCGCCTCGGTTTTCCTTGCTGCCATCGCCTTCGCGTTTGTGGTGCTGCGACTGGTGGCGTCAGGCGTCAAGGCCATCGCCAAACGCAGCCCGCGCGTTCATTCCGCCGCCCTTCGCCTGGCGATCGGCAATATTCACCGGCCGGGTGCGCTCACCCCCTCCGTCGTTCTCTCCCTCGGCCTCGGGCTGACGTTGCTGGTGACCCTGACGCTTATCGACGGCAACCTGCGCCGCGAACTGACCGACAGCCTGCCGGAACGAGCGCCGAATTTCTTCTTCGTGGATATTCAGGGCACCGAGTTGCAGGGTTTCCGCGATCTTCTCAGGCAAGAAGCGCCTCAGGGCACGCTGACCGAGGTGCCAATGCTGCGCGGCCGCATTCTGGCTCTTAATGGCGAGGACGTGACGAAGATAGATGTGCCGCCATCCGGCCGCTGGCTGCTGCGCGGTGATCGGGGCATAACCTATTCGCAGGATGCTCCCGAAAACGCCAAGCTGACCGAAGGAACATGGTGGGGACCGGATTATAGCGGCGAGCCGCTGGTCTCTTTTGCGGCGAAAGAGGCGCAGGAACTGGGCCTCAAGATCGGCGACACCGTTACCGTCAACGTGCTCGGCCGCAGCATCACGGCAAAGATCGCCAATCTGCGCAATGTCGAATGGGAATCGCTGTCGATCAATTTCGTCATGGTGTTTTCACCCAATACCTTCCGTGGCGCACCACATGCCTGGCTTGCCACACTCGCCGACCCCTCCGCATCCGCAAGCGAGGAGGGCCGGATATTACGCGCCGTCACCAACGCCTACCCGACGATAACAAGCGTACGCGTGAAGGACGCGCTCGATGTGGTCAACCGGCTGGTCGGCCAGCTTGCCACCGCAATTCGCGCCGCAGCGGCCGTTGCGCTCATAGCTTCCGTCCTCGTCCTCGCCGGCGCTCTTGCCGCCGGGAACCGTGCCCGCACCCATGATGCGGTCATCCTGAAAACACTGGGCGGTACACGCAGCCTGCTGATCCGCGCCTTCTCCTATGAATATATGATGCTCGGTCTCGCCACCGCCGTTTTTGCGCTTTTCGCCGGCGGCGTCTCCGCCTGGTTCGTCATTTCCCGCATCATGAAACTGCCCTCCAGCTTCCTGCCGGATGTGGCGATCGGCACGGTCGTCGTCGCCCTCGTCATGACGGTAGGCATCGGCCTCATGGGCACATGGCGAATTCTCGGGCAGAAGGCTGCTCCGGTTTTGCGGCAGGCGGGTGAATAATCTTCGGTTGTGCGCTGCTTAACTTTAACGATTAATTCTTTGTAATGATCGCTGAAACGTGAGCGCTTTTCGCGCATATGGTGTCTTTTCGACTGCGAAAGGCCTTGTATCGGACACGTTCTGCCATCATATTCTTGGGCAGGCTTGCTGAAGCTCCGCAGCGGCGCCCGGGAGGTATCCCGACACCGTAGCAATTACGGAGCTCAAAAGAGGAAACAATGGCTGACTTCAATAACTACCAGAACCGCATGGCCCAGACCCGTGCACAGACTGGTGCGATGATCGACGAAGGTCTTCGCGCCTACATGCTTAGGGTTTACAACCTTATGGCACTGGCTCTGGTCATCACCGGTGTTGCTGCCTTCGCTACCTTCACGCTCGCGACCACCAATCCGGCTTTCGCCCAGTTGCTCTATGCATCGCCGTTGCGCTGGGTTGTGATGCTCGCACCGCTCGGACTGGTGTTCTTTCTTAGCTTCCGTATCCAGAACATGAGCGTTTCCGCCGCCCAGATGACCTTCTGGGTCTATGCGGCGCTGATGGGCGTGTCCCTGTCTTCGATCTTCCTGGTCTATACCGGCCAGAGCGTCGTACAGACGTTCTTCGTGACCGCTGCCTCGTTCGGCGCGCTCTCGCTTTACGGTTACACGACGAAGAAAGACCTTTCGGGCATGGGTTCGTTCCTGATCATGGGTCTGTTCGGCCTCATCATCGCATCCATCGTCAACATCTTCCTCGCCTCTTCCGCGCTGCAGTTCGCGATCTCCGCGATTGGCGTGCTGATCTTCGCTGGCCTCACCGCCTATGACACGCAGAAGATCAAGGAAATGTATTTCGATGGCGACGAAGTTGCCGTGGCTGGCCGCAAGGCGATCATGGGTGCGCTGACACTCTATCTCGACTTCATCAACCTGTTCATGTTCCTCCTGCAGTTCATGGGCAACCGTGACAAGTAAGGGCAGGAACCCAACTGGCAAACATGCAAAAGGCGGCCATTCGGCCGCCTTTTTATTTACAAGAAATTCAAAACCTGACCGTCTCCCAACCCGCTGTGGCATCAAGCGGCGGAATGGGTAACCCGTAGTCCCATCTCACTCGATAAGCTTCAGGACCTTGTCGAAAACCTTGAGAACCTGCGGCAGTTCGTGGCCACGTTTGAGAATGCGGCCATCCGTATTCACCACGCAATAGGCGCCCTGTTTCGCCGCCAGCTTTGGGTTCTTCTCGATCCTGTAGAGCGGCATTTCACCCGAGCGTTTAAAGACTGAAAATACCGCCTTTTCCCTCAAGTGGTCGATGGCATAGTCGCGCCACTCGCCCTCTCCCACCATGCGGCCATAGATGCGCAGGATCGCGTCCAGCTCACGCCGGTGGAATGTAATTGGCAGAGGGTCTTTGTCTTTTTTGTACTCGCGGAGATCGACAACGGTGGAACTGTCGCGTGAAGCGGTCTGAACCTGCTGCACATCCGGTTGATCGGTCATCCAATACCTCCGATTCCACCCAACTCGTCCGATTAATGTGAGCCGGAGAAGACAAAATTGCAAGTCTCGAACAGCCATTGAACATGAGATCGCAACTTTGGAGGAGGGTTTTACGGTCTTAGGACGGCAGCGAAACCCAGCGTCTGGGACGCAGAAAGACACCAGCCGATGTCCATAAGGACGCTGCCTTAGAAAAAAGCAGGGGTAAAAAAGGTAACCATTTAGGCAGCCATTTTAGCATGGCCTGCCGTATTTCGGTCAAACCATGGCCCGAATTGAATGGAATAGTCCTATTGTCAATTGATGCCTAGGCACCAAGATGACCCGATCCGGTGCATTGACCCTTTACCCCCAGCCCCCAATGCCCGGATCGGATCTTCCATCGCCAGACAGGCGATCAGGGTGTTTCGTTCCCCAGTAAAATACTTGCACCGACGATTGCCGCCGGATCGCCGCTGGCATTTGCCGTTTGCAACAGCACGGCGCAGCCACCCTTTTTCACCTTTGCCACCACGCTCGCCGGAAGCTTCACCGTCATCGGTGAACCATCCCACATGCCCACGGTCTGCACGTCATAGACGCTGTGCCAGTAGGACATTTTCTTCCCCTGGTTTTCGCCTTTCTGCACATCCACCGTCTGTTCGCGCGTGAAATAGGCGACCACGACATCGGCCTTGCCGCTGCCGGCGCCAATATCGATCTCCACCTCGTCACCGGCAAATTTAGATGCGACCGGCACGTTCAGCCCCTGGCCCTCGCGCTTGAAAGCATCCAGCCTGTCGTAAATCCCGCGGACATCCGCACCCTTGACGTGGTCGCGACCGTTCAGGATGGCCTGCGGCGTATAGACACCGTTGCGGCCGAGAGCGCGCATGTAGCCATATTGCCGTTCTGTATTTTCCTTCGATGCCAGGGAATCTGTCCAGCCAAGATAATTCCAGTAGTCGACATGGTAGGAGAGGCCGACCACATCACCCTTCTGGATCATCTTGCGCAATGCTTCGTCCGCCGGCGGGCAGGACGCGCATCCCTGCGATGTAAACAACTCGACAACGCCCTTCACAGCCTCCTGCGCATGCGCGGATGTGACGAGGAACGTGCCGAGAAGACATATCGACAGGGGCAATTTCAGCGGCATTACAAGAACCTTTGTCCGGAGCAGATATCCAGACGAATTGATGCGATCAACCCAACCGGATGCAAACCGGAAAATAGCGTCTATTCCACTTCAATAGAAAGTCACGAAGGGGTGAGTGGCAATCACAAAAAAAGAGATGATGAAACGCAAAGACGCCGGGAAAAATCCCGGCGTCCTTTGTTGGTCTGAGCTTTGTCAGGCAACCAGATCGCGAAGAACGGTCTGCAGAATGCCGCCATTGTTCATGTAGATCACTTCATCCAGCGTATCGATGCGGCAAAGAAGCGGAACTTCCTTCACCGAACCGTCGCTGTAGGTGATCTTGGCGATCTTCTTTTCACGCGGCTTGATTTCACCTTCGAGACCATCGATCTCGACGACTTCATCACCCTTGAGATCAAGGCTTGCCCAGGTCGTGCCTTCCTCGAAGACGAAGGGAACGACGCCCATGCCGACGAGATTGGAGCGGTGGATACGCTCGAAGGACTGTGCGATGACCGCCTTGACGCCGAGCAGGTTGGTGCCTTTCGCCGCCCAGTCGCGGGAAGACCCGTTGCCATATTCGACACCGGCGAAGATGACGAGCGGAACGCCCTCCGCCTTGTACTTCATGGCAGCGTCGTAGATCGACATCTCTTCCTTCGACGGATAGTGGATGGTGTAGCCACCTTCCTTGCCGTTCGGGCCGAGCATGTGGTTGCGGATGCGGATATTGGCGAAGGTGCCGCGCATCATGACTTCATGGTTGCCGCGACGCGTACCGTACTGGTTGAAGTCGGCAACGCCCACGCCGTGCTCCGTCAGATAGGCGCCGGCGGGCGAAGCAGCCTTGATCGAACCGGCCGGGGAAATGTGGTCGGTTGTGATCTTGTCGCCGAAGAGACCGAGAACGCGGGCGCCCTTGATGTTCGTAAGGCCCGTACCGGTCTTGCCCATGCCCACGAAGTAAGGTGGGTTCTGAACATAGGTCGACTTGTCGTCCCAGGCATAGGTCTGGCCCGGGGGAACCTGAACGGCCTGCCAGTTCGCGTCACCCTTGAAGACATCAGCGTACTTCGATTCGTAAAGTTCGCGGGTGACGTATTTCAGGATAAATTCCTGGATTTCCTGCGAGGTCGGCCAGATATCCTTGAGATAGACCGGATTGCCGTTCTGGTCGTCGCCGATCGGCTCCTTCGTCAGGTCCTTCTGGACCGTACCGGCAAGCGCGTAGGCCACGACGAGCGGCGGCGAGGCGAGATAGTTCGCCTGAACATCGGGCGAGATACGGCCTTCGAAGTTGCGGTTGCCGGAAAGAACGCCGGCCGTGATCAGGCCCTTGTCGTTGATCGTCTTGGAGATCGGTGCGGGCAGCGGGCCGGAGTTGCCGATGCAGGTGGTGCAGCCGAAACCGACGAGGTTGAAGCCAATCGCATCGAGATCCTTCTGCAGACCCGACTTGTCGAGATATTCGGCAACGACCTGCGACCCCGGCGCCAGCGAGGTCTTCACCCACGGCTGGGACTTCAGACCCTTGGCAACCGCATTGCGGGCGAGAAGGCCGGCAGCGATGAGAACGGAAGGGTTGGACGTGTTGGTGCAGGAGGTGATGGCGGCAATCGCCACATCGCCATGGCCGAGATCGAACTCCTCACCCTCAACCGCATAGCGGCTGTGGAGCTGACCGGGCTTCTTGTAGTCGTTCTCGAGAGCCGTCGCGAAATTCGGTGCAATGGTTTCGAGCGGCAGACGGCCTTCCGGACGCTTCGGACCGGCCATGGATGGCACGACGTCGCCGAGGTCGAGTTCAAGGGTGTCGGTGAAGACGAGGTCGGAACCGTCGCCGGTCCGCCACATGTCCTGTGCCTTCGAATAGGCTTCGACAAGCGCGATACGATCCTTGGTGCGACCGGACATGGTCAGATAGTTGATGGTCTCGCCATCAACCGGGAAGAAGCCGCAGGTAGCGCCATATTCCGGACCCATATTTCCGATGGTGGCACGGTCGGCCAGCGTCATCAGAATCGAGGCCGGGGCCGAAGAATTCGACGAATTTGGAAACCACGCCCTTCTTGCGCAGCATCTGCACGACGGTCAGCACGAGGTCGGTCGCAGTCACGCCCTCCTTCACCTTGCCGGTCAGCTTGAAGCCGATGACCTCAGGCAGGAGCATGGAGACAGGCTGGCCGAGCATCGCTGCTTCAGCCTCGATACCGCCAACGCCCCAGCCGAGAACGCCAAGACCATTGATCATGGTGGTGTGGCTGTCGGTGCCGACGCAGGTATCCGGGTAAGCGATCGTTTCGCCGTCCTCTTCCTTGGTCCAGACGGTCTGGCCGAGATATTCGAGGTTTACCTGGTGACAGATGCCGGTACCGGGCGGAACTACGCGGAAGTTCTTGAATGCCTGCTGGCCCCACTTCAGGAAGCGGTAACGCTCGCCATTGCGCTCATATTCAAGCTCGACGTTTCGGGCAAACGCCGTCGGCGTGCCGAATTCGTCAACGATAACAGAGTGGTCAATCACGAGGTCGACGGGAACGAGCGGATTGATCTTTTCCGGGTCGCCACCGAGCGACACCATGGCATCGCGCATAGCGGCGAGATCGACCACAGCCGGAACGCCGGTGAAGTCCTGCATGAGAACGCGGGCGGGACGATAAGCGATTTCGTTTTCGGTCAGGCCCTTATTGTTCAGCCACTCTGCAACGGCCAGAATATGCTCCTTGGTGACGGACTGGCCGTCCTCGAAACGAAGCAGGTTTTCCAGAAGAACTTTCATGGAATAGGGGAGCTTGGAAACGCCCTTCAGGCCGTTTGCCTCAGCCTTGGGAAGGCTGAAATAGACGTAGTCCTTACCATCAACGGTAAGGACGGAACGACAATGAAAACTGTCGAGTGATTTGGGCATGGATAAAAAACCCCGCTTACTCTGATAGCCAACACGTGCGTGCGGACACCTATGCACTCATGCACATCAGGATGCGGGTACGACCATTTCCGCTGTCCGCACGTGAAAATTGCTCCTCGCAATCGTCAAGTCCGGCGCAAGATGATGTTCACGCCGGCCGCTGGCGTGGTTGACACCCATATAGATAATTTCTCAGAAACGTGCCAGACCATTCAGGAAATCAAATCGATTTTTTTATGCGAGACGATGAAAATCTTATACGGAAACGCAGCATGGATTTGACGGCGGAAAATCTTGGCGTGCGACGCGGCGAAGATTTCATATTCATGAACATTTCCTTCAAGTTAAGTGACGGCGAAGCGCTGGTGCTGACCGGCCACAACGGCTCGGGAAAATCCACGCTTCTGCGCACTGTAGCCGGCCTGCTGCGCCCCGAGCAGGGCTGGGTAAAGATAGCCGGCAAAGGAATAGAAGCGGACATGCGTCCATCGGAGGCCTGCCATTATCTCGGCCATCGCAACGCAATGAAAACGGAACTGACGGTTTCGGAGAATCTGTGGTTCTGGAAAGACTTTCTCGGTGACTTCACCGGCGGCGCCGGTGTCGATATCGATGAGGCAGCAGACATCGTCGGCCTTGCGGGAATCACCCACCTGCCCTTCGGTTACCTGTCCGCAGGCCAGCAGCGACGTTTTGCCATGGCAAAGCTTTTGATCGCGTGGCGGCCGGTGTGGATTCTCGACGAGCCGACCGCGGCGCTCGACAAAGCAGCGGACGGCATCTTTACGGATCTGGTCAAGAGCCACCTGAGGAGAGGCGGCATCGTAATGGCTGCCACCCATCAGCCGCTTGGGCTCGACAATGCGCGGGAATTGCAGATGACGGGATTTGCAGGTGTGGAGGCTTGGGCGTGATGGGTGCGTGTGCGGGGTATGCCCGCCTACCGAGGCGTCTCCAATGACCGCCCTCTTCCTCCGCGACCTGAAACTCTCCATCCGCGCCGGCGGTGGCGCGCTGATCGGCGTCTTGTTCTTCATGACCGTTGTCGCCGTCATCCCCTTCGGTGTCGGGCCTGATCTCAATCTGCTTGCACGCATCGGCCCGGCCATCGTCTGGATCGGCGCGCTGCTCTCCACCCTCCTCGGCCTCGACAGGCTGTTTCAGGCAGAGCGGGATGACGGCTCGCTAGACCTCATACTCATGCAGGAAAACCCGCTTGTGCTGACCGTGCTCGTCAAATGCCTTGCACATTGGGTGGGAACGGGTCTGCCACTGGTCATCGCCTCGCCGCTCATCGGCCTGTTCATGAACATGGACGAAGTGGCGATCGGCGCGGTGATGCTCACACTCCTTGTCGGATCGCCCGCCATTACCTTCATCGGCGCGGTGGGTGCCGCTGTCGCCGTTGCCTTGCCGCGCGGCGGCCTTCTGGTCTCCATCCTTGTGCTGCCATTGGCCATTCCGGTTCTGATCTTCGGCGTCAGCGCGTCCTATGCGGCGGTGCAGGATCCGGCACCCTTTCTGCCGCCCTTCCTCATTCTCTGCGCGATCACGTTATTTTCAGCCGTGACCGGTCCTTTCTTTGCCGCTTTGGCATTGCGCAATGTTATGGATTGATGAAACCGCAATTGCCGATCTACGATTGACGGCGATCAATTGCGGGACAGCCATTCTCGGGTTACACAAACGGCATGAACCAGCAGACTTTCACCATCACCAAATTCAGTGATCTCGCCAATCCCACGCGGTTTCTGGCGCTCTCGGCACGCATTCTGCCCTGGCTTGCGGTCCTGACGGCACTGGTGCTGGCCGCCGGTCTCTATCTGTCTTTCACGACAGATGGCGACTACCAGCAGGGTTATACCGTGCGCATCATGTATGTGCATGTCCCCTCCGCCTGGCTTTCGATGATGTGTTATACCGTCATGGCGGTCTCAGCGATCGGCACGCTCGTCTGGCGTCATCCGGTTGCGGATGTCAGCCACAAGGCGGCCGCACCCATAGGCGCTGCCTTCACGCTGATTGCGCTTGTTACCGGCTCGCTCTGGGGTAAACCCATGTGGGGAACCTGGTGGGTATGGGACGCGCGGCTGACGTCCGTCTTCGTGCTTTTTCTGATGTATCTTGGCCTGATAGCGCTCAACCGCGCCATGGACGACCCTTCCAGAGCCGCCCGTGTCAGCGCCGTGCTCATCCTCGTTGGTTTTGTGAATATTCCCATCATCAAGTTTTCAGTTGAATGGTGGAACACGCTTCACCAGCCGGCAAGCGTCATCCGCATGGGCGGCTCGGCAATCGATGCGGAATTTCTCTGGCCGCTTCTGACCATGGCGATCGGCTTTACGCTACTGTTCTTCACGTTGCACATCGCTGCCATGCGCAACGAAATCTGGCGCCGGCGCGTGGCAGCCCAACGGCGGCTTGCCGCCCGCATGGCAAACCGGGAGGCATGAGAACATGACACACGCCTTTTATATCGGCATGTCCTATGCGGCGACCGGCCTTGTTGTCCTCTGTCTCATCGCCTGGGTCATCCTGGATGGTCAGGCGCGCAAACGGGAACTGAAAGAACTGGAAGCATCCGGCGTGCGCCGCAGGGCAAAAGCCGCTTCTGCGGGTGAAACCCGATGACGCAGGCCAGCCAGGACCAGAACACCAAAGCCAAAAGCACGGGGCGCACACGATATGCCCTGGCGCTTCTGCCGCTTCTGCTTTTCGGCGGTTTTGCCATTATCGCCGGCAAGATGCTCTACGATCAGGACGTCAATGGGCTGGATATCAGCGCCATTCCATCGGCGCTCATCGGAACCAAGGCGCCCGCACTGTCGCTGCCGCCGCTGGAAGGCTCAAACCTGCCGGCCCTCAACGATGCCGCCGTCAAGGGTAAGCTGACGCTGGTCAACGTCTTCGCCTCCTGGTGCATTCCGTGCCGTCAGGAGCATCCCATCCTTCAGGAATTGGCGAAAGACAAACGCATCACCGTCGTCGGCATCAACTATAAGGACAAACCGGACAACGCGCTTCGTTTTCTCGGCGAACTCGGCAATCCCTTTGCCGCGATAGGCGTAGACCCGAACGGCAAGGCCGCGATCGACTGGGGTGTCTATGGTATCCCTGAAAGCTATCTGGTCGGCGCCGACGGCACGATCCTCTACAAAAAGGTCGGCCCCTTCGATGCCCGCAGCGTCGAGCGGGATTTATTGCCGGCGATCACCGCTGCGGCCGGAAAGTAGCCCGCGCGCCGAACGGTATTATACCTTGGAAATCACCCTTAGCGACGGCCCTTCGGCTGTCGCCTGCAAACCCATCCCTTCAAGCACGACCTGATTGCGGCCACCACGCTTTGCCGCATACAGGCTGTCGTCAGCGCGTTTGATCGCATCGTGAATTGAATGATCTCCTCTTGCGACAGCTGAAACGCCGAAGCTCGCCGTGACCTTGGTGGCCACGCCACGGCTACGCCAATCCAGCGACAGAAGGTTCAAACGCATGGCATTGGCAAGGTGACCGGCCGCAGCGGCGGTGTGGCCGGGCAGGAAAACCACGAATTCCTCGCCACCGAAACGCGCCACCAGAGCGTCGCTACACGCGCTTTTCCTGAGAAGGTCTGAAAGGCCGATGAGAACGATATCGCCGGCGGCGTGGCCATAGTCATCGTTGATACGCTTAAAATGGTCTATGTCGCACGCAATTACTGCGCCTATTGGTGTCCCGTTGCGAAAATCGGTAAC
The DNA here is from genome assembly GCF_030758035.1 of Rhizobium sp. AN68. Taxonomy (NCBI): domain Bacteria; kingdom Pseudomonadati; phylum Pseudomonadota; class Alphaproteobacteria; order Hyphomicrobiales; family Rhizobiaceae; genus Rhizobium; species Rhizobium sp. AN68. The sequence goes on from NZ_JARWMI010000003.1 coordinate 2,585,776, forward strand.
GCGCCGGTCGAACCCACGGCGGTTCAGCACATCCGTCAGCGGATCGTGCTCAGCCGCTTGCAGGTGCCGGTCGACGGTCACGGAAATCTGGCTCGCGAGTACGGATAGCGCAAGCAGAAAGCCGAATATGCTCGCGGCAAGCTGCATGTAGAAAGCATAATCGGATTCGAAGAATTCACTGAGTTCGATCATCGAACCGTTCGGCGTCATCACCAGCAACATGCCGATGCGCACCAGCGTTTCGAGCACCACGAGTGACGCAATCGCCACCATCAGCCTGTCTGCAAGCGCCAGGGGCCGCTTCCGCACGATCCAGACCGGGATGGCGAGCAGCAGGGCGCAGACAAGATCACCGATGACCAGCTCACGTTTCAGATCCGGTGTGACGAAGACATGGAACGAGACCAGCAAAACCGCCGCAGCCACGATCGACAGTCGCGCCGTCGTATAAAGCGGCCGTCCGAAATGGGTAAGCAGCGCATGGCCGTAGAGAAAAAAGGCAGAGAAAAACAACAGGTTCGAGACGATCGCCTGTACTTCGAAGGGCAAGCCGCCAAGCACTAGAGGTGCGGCAAAACCAAACGCCGCCGAAAGATATCCGAAACCCCAATATCGCGCCGAAGCGTGGCCGGTCCTCTGCAGGAACAGGAATACCACACCGAATGTCAGCATGATGAAGGGGAGAAGGTAGGCGAAATTATCTTGCACAGTGTTCTGCCGGACGGAAAGACGAGCCTTTGAGCCCGGACACTACCGCAATGCCCTTAAGAAAACTTGCATATAACGCAGGGTTTTCGTGCCTTTCCGACGCACGTACGGGCAGATATCTTCACATTGGCGGGAGCGCGTTCTGCCATTGCTTGATCGCTTCGACGGGCCAGACAAGCATCACTACGTTCAGCGTCAGATTATCGCGGATCAGCCAGCCGGTGAAGATTTCAAAGAAGATGGCGATCACAACCGTCAGCCACACCGGCACGCGGGCGGCGAAGAGGAAACCCAGCGCCATGAAAACGGTGTCCATCGCGGAGTTCAGGATGCTGTCGCCGGTATAACCCAGCGCCATGGTCGCCGTGCGATAACGATCGATGATGAGCGGCGAGTTTTCGAGGATTTCCCAAGCTGCCTCTATCAAAACCGCAAAAGAAAGCCGCATGGAAAGGGGTTTCTTGCGAAACAGCAGCCAGGCGAGCCCGTAAAACAAGAAGCCGTGGATAATGTGTGAGGGCGTGTACCAGTCGGCAAGATGCTGGGAATTGCCCGGCGTGTTCACACCGGGTTCGAACAGCTTCACATAACCGCATTCGCAAATGGGAATGCGGCCCATGGCATAGAGGATGACGATCTGCAGGAGAAGAAGTCCGGCAGCGACACCGAACCATTTGAACGAGCGCGGACGGGAAGCCGGCATCTCTGCAACTGTCATTTTTCGTCCTTGTTCAGCGGTTCGAGCGAATGACGCATGACGAGCGGCATTTGCGCCATGGTGAAGATGATCGTGATCGGCATCGTGCCCCAAACCTTGAACGCAACCCATGCGTCGGTTGAGAACATGCGCCAGACCACCTCGTTCAGCACGGCGAGAAAGAGGAAGAACACACCCCAGCGCAGCGTCAGCTTGCGCCAGCCCTCATCGTTCAGCCTGAAGGCCGAATTGAAGACATAGCCAAGCAGCGATTGGCCGAAAAACAGGCCGCCCAGCAGAATGACGCCGAACAGCGCATTGACGATGGTTGGCTTCATCTTGATGAAGGTATCGTTCTGCAGCCACAGCGTCAGCGCACCGAACACGAGAACCACGATGCCTGATATCAGCGGCATGATCGGCAGCTTGCGCGTCAGCATCCATGAGACGGAAAGCGCAATTGCGGTTGCGATCATGAACAGGCCGGTGGCGATGAAGATCGGCCCGCCGAACTCCGTCAGTACCGGAAAAGTGGAGGCCAGCCATTCGCCGCGGGAATTGGCGAAAAAGAACACCATAAGCGGGCCAAGCTCGAGCACGAATTTCAGGAGCGGGCTGATTTCCGCCACCATCTTTTCGCTTTCCTTGGAATTGCTTTCAATATCCATACTCAAACTCCCGCAATGGCCTTGGCGAAATCTTCCGCCTCGAAGGGCTCCAGATCGTCCACGCCTTCACCCACACCAATGAAATACACCGGCAGCTTGTGTTTGGCGGCAATGGCCACGAGGATACCGCCCCGCGCCGTGCCATCCAATTTTGTCATAATCAGGCCCGAAACACCCGCAACATTGCGGAATATCTCCACCTGATTCAAGGCGTTCTGCCCGGTCGTGGCGTCCAGTGTCTGAAGCACGGTATGCGGCGCATCGGGATCGAGCTTGCCGAGCACGCGCACGATCTTTTCCAGCTCCGCCATCAGCTCCGTCTTGTTCTGCAAACGGCCGGCAGTATCAATGATGAGCACATCGCTTTTTTGCGCACGCGCCTGCTCATAGGCGTCGTAAGCCAGACCCGAGGCATCCGCACCGAGCTTGGTGCCGATGAATTGCGAGCCGGTACGATCCGCCCAGATCTTGAGCTGCTCGATTGCCGCCGCACGGAACGTATCGCCAGCCGCGAGCATAACCTTGAGGCCAGAGCCTGAAAGCTTGGAGGCGAGCTTGCCGATGGTCGTGGTTTTGCCCGTACCGTTCACGCCGACGACGAGAATGACATGCGGCTTGTGTGAAAGATCGAGTTCCAACGGCTTGGCGACTGGTTTCAGGACCTTGGTGATCTCACCTGCCATGATGCGCGCCACGTCCTCGCCGCTGACATCCTTGCCGTAACGTTCCGAAGACAGGGCGCCGGTGATGCGCATGGCGGTCTCGACACCCAGATCCGACTGGATGAGAAGGTCTTCCAGTTCGTCGAGCGTATCCTCATCCAGCTTGCGCTTGGTGAACAGCGCCGAAATCTGGGTGGTAAGTTGCGAGGAGGTGCGCGCAAGCCCGGCTCGCAGGCGCTGGAACCAGCTGAGCTTCGGCTGCGGCGCTTCGGCGACAGGCTCTTCGCGCTCGCTTGCCGACGCAAAACCTTTCGGCAAGATAGGCGAAACGGCAGAGGGCTCAACGGCACCGGCAGCCTCCGCCTCATCGAGCAGCGCATCCATCGCATCTACATCGAGCACGGCATCGGCAGCTTCGGGCAAAACCTCGGCCTGTTCTTCGGCGGCGGCTTCGGCCTGCAACAGCGACAGCGGGACAACGCCGATGTCTCCGGCCTGCTCGGCGCCGGGCAGAAGCGGCGCGTCCTCTTCCTCCTGGTCATCGGAAAGGGCCGCATCGGCATCCGGAGCAGGCCCACCGGCCGTCTCGATCTCCAGTTCGGAAACCGGGTCTTTCTCGACAATGGGATGTGCTTCGGCTTCGCTCAGCGCCTCATCGAAAGAGACATTTTCTCTGGCGCGTTCAAGCGCGGAATCCTCTTGCGGCTTGCCGTCAGTCCCGGCCTTGTCCTTGCCGAAAGAAAAGACTTTTTTGATGAAGCCGAGGGCCATGGTCGTTCCCGTGTCTTTTCCTGTGCCGCTTCAGGCCGCATCCGCTGCGAGAAGCTTCATGTTCAGATGTTTGCCGTTGTGGCCGGTAATCTCAACCTGCGCAAGAGTGCGCGGGAGAAGATCGGGCGCCGCCACCAGCGTGAAATTGTCGGTATGCGCAAAACCGGTGTTTTCAACGAGGATCGTTTGCGTCGAACCAACCATATTTTGCAGATGCACGAGCCTGAGTGCCTCGCCACGTTCGCGAAGCCTCGCCGCCCGCTCCTTCACCAGCGCACGGTCGAGCTGCGGCATACGCGCCGCCGGCGTGCCGGCACGCGGGCTGTAGGGAAATACGTGCAGGCTGGAAATGCCGCATTCTTCCGCAAGCGTCGCGGCGTTTTCGAACATCTCTTCGTTCTCGGTCGGAAAACCGGCGATCATATCAGCACCGAATGCGATATCCGGCCGGAGCGACCGCACCTCGTGACAGAAACGGATGGCATCGGCCCGCAGATGACGGCGTTTCATGCGTTTCAGGATCATGTCGTCGCCATGCTGGAGGGACAGGTGAAGATGCGGCATGAAACGCGCCTCACCGGCAATCAGATCCATCAGATGATGGTCGGCCTCGATGCTGTCGATCGAGGATAGCCGAAGTCTCAAGATTTCCGGCACCTGCTTCAGCAATGTCTTGGCGAGAAGCCCTAGCGAAGGTTCGCCCGGCAGGTCGGCACCGTAGCTGGTAGCATCCACCCCGGTCAGCACAATTTCGCAATAACCGCTTTCCACCAGCCTGCGCGCCTGCTCCACCACAGCGCCCATCGGCACGGAGCGGGAATTGCCCCGCCCATAGGGAATGATGCAGAAGGTACAGCGATGATCGCAGCCGTTCTGCACTTGAATGAAGGCACGGACATGCCCGTCAATGTGCTTGACCATCTGCGGCGCCGTCGCCTTGATGCTCATGATGTCGTTGACGCGCAGCTTTTCTTCCGCCGAAACGCCGAAATCCGGCAGCGCGCGATAGGAGGCGCTTTTCAGCTTTTCCTCATTGCCCAGCACCGCATCCACTTCGGGCATCTCGGCAAAGATCTGTTTTTCAGTCTGGGCAGCACAGCCGGTCACGATGATGCGCGCATGCGGATTGTCGCGCCTTGCCCGACGGATGGCCTGGCGCGCCTGGCGCACCGCCTCGCCCGTCACCGCGCAGGTATTGACCAAGACGGCATTGTTGAGCCCGGCCTTTTCGGCCTCCCCCCGCATCACTTCCGATTCATAGGTATTGAGACGGCAGCCGAAGGTTATGACCTCGACGCCGCTCATATGGCCCCCTGCTCAGCCACGGCATCGCGCGACCAGGTGCCGTTGATGGGATCGACCATGCCGGACCATTCCCATTCGGCCGGCCCCGTCATGATGACGTGGTTGTCCTCGCGCCACTCAATTGTCAGCGGCACACGCACGGGGCTGGAGGCAACATCGATAGTGACCTTCCTGCCCGTGCGGCCGGTGCGCGCAGCGGAAACGGCAGCGGCACATGCGGCAGAACCGCAGGCGAGCGTCAGCCCGGCGCCGCGCTCCCAGGTGCGGGTGCGAAGCGCACTGTCGGAAATAACCTGCGCCAGCGTGATATTGGCCTTTTCAGGGAACATCGGGTGGTTTTCCAGAAGCGGACCGAAGCGTTCCAGATCGAACTCCATCGGATCGCGATCCACCCAGAAAATGGCGTGCGGGTTTCCCATGGACATGACGGCGGGCGAATGCAGGATCGGCGCGTCGATCGGCCCGATCTGCAACTCGATGCGGCTGGTATCGTGGAACTCTTCAGAAAGCGGAATGTCGCTCCAGCGAAAACGCGGCAGGCCCATATCAACGGAAATCATGCCGTCTTCATGCTCGACGGCGTTCAGGATGCCCGCCACCGTCTGGAAGGTGAAGGTGGCCTTGCCGGTTTCAGAGGACAGCGCCTGCACCACGCAGCGCGTGCCGTTGCCGCAGGCCTGCGCCTTCGTGCCGTCGGAATTGAGGATATCGATGAATGCATCGGTGCCGCCGACACGCGGATCGTGGATCGCCATGATCTGATCGAACTGCGTGGCGGGATCGGCATTGAGCGCGATGGCCGCCGCAGGCGTCACCATATCCCTGCGGCCGCGCATGTCGACAACGAGGATCTTGTTGCCAAGCCCGTTCATCTTCGCAAATTCGACCGTGTCCGCCATCGTACTGAACCTGAAAACTACCTGAAACCGGAATAAAGACGGGCTTTGCCCGCACTTTCGCTCTATATGGCGGAAAGGACGGCAAATTACCAGACTGTTGCGGCGCAAACCGCTGAGCCGCTCAGGCGGAAGGTACGTCGAAGACTTCGCCGGGCCGCATGGGCTGGAAGCGGCTCTCCTCTATCCCTTGCTCAGCAAGCGCTGCCTTCAGCGCGACAAGAGGAGCTTCGACCGCTTCATCGGTCAGTTGCACAGTGCCCCAATGGTGGCCGCAGACATGTGCCGCACCGCAGATCTTCATGCCTTCCACGGCTTCCGCCGGGTTCTGGTGCTGGCCCTTCATGAACCAGCGCGGCTCATAGGCGCCGAAAGGCAGGTTGGCGAGACGGAACTCACCGTGTTTCTTGCGCGCGGCGTGATAATTGAGGCCGTCGTGGAAGCCCGTATCGCCGATATGATAAATCTTGCCATAAGGCGTTTCGATGACAAAAGCCGCCCACAGCGCCATGCGCCGGTCGTTCAGCCCACGCGCCGACCAATGGTGGCACGGCTCGAAATGAATTTTGACCGAACCAATCTCAAGGACATCGCCCCAGTCCCCCACCTTGATGCGCGCTGCCTCGACGCCAGTGCGGATGATGGCGTCATTGCCAAGCGGCGTGATGAAAAGCGGCTTGTGCGCCACGTGCAGGCGCTTCAGCGTTTCCATATCCAGATGGTCGTAGTGATTATGCGTCACCAGCACCAGATCGATCGGCGGCAAATCCTCAAAACGGATGCCCGGCGGGTTGACGCGTTTGGGACCGGCGAAGCTGAACGGGCTGGTACGCTGCGACCACACCGGATCGATGAGAATATTCAGCCCTGCCGTCTGGATGAGAAAGGAGGCGTGACCGACGAAGGTGACGCGAATGTCCTTGCCGTCGATGCGGGGCTCCGGCTTTGCGAACGGAAACGGGCTGGGATAGTTTTCCGGCCACGTGGCGCGCTCGCCGTTGAAGCGCCATTTCAGGAGGCCCATGAAATTGCCGGGCGGCGAGCCGTTGGGATTGAAGAAACGCACCCCGTCGAAATGATCGGAGACCGGCCCACTATAATAGGCGCTGGCGTTAGAGCGGCGCGCAAACAGGCCGCCGCCCGCAAGAGCAAGCAGACCAAGTGCGGAAAAACGAAAGAAGTTTCGACGTTTCATGGGAATGGTATAAGAAGCCAGGCGACGCCGTTCAAGCACCGCCATCGCAGCTTTCGTCTGATCACGTAAAGATGACAAGGCATGCTTTGCCGCATGAAAACCGGCACTCCCTTGACTTTCACGGCACTTTCCTGTTTATCGCGGCCAATCAGCTGGCAGTTTCATGACTCCAAGCCGCCGACCGGGACCCGCAAAGGTATAAAGAGATCCCGGAGGTCAACACCCGACAGCGCGATGCGCCCTCGGGTGCTTTTTGGCTTTGCGTCTTGTTTTTGGCAGCGAAAGCACCGACGTTTCGGAGACCCCGGAACGAAGAAGGAAGAAACGATGTTTGAAAACCTCCAGGACCGCCTTGGTTCCATTCTGAATGGACTGACCGGCCGTGGCGCGCTGACGGAAGCCGATGTTGCCGCCGCCCTGCGCGAGGTTCGCCGTGCGCTTCTGGAAGCGGACGTTGCGCTGGAAGTCGTGCGTTCCTTCACCGACAAGGTGCGTGAAAAGGCTGTCGGCGTAGCCGTTCTGAAATCCATCAAGCCCGGCCAGATGGTCGTCAAGATCGTGCATGACGAACTTGTCGAGATGCTCGGCACCGAAGGCGTCTCGATCGATCTGCATGCGGCCGCCCCTGTCGTCATCATGATGGTGGGTCTGCAGGGTTCGGGCAAGACCACGACCACAGGCAAGATCGCCAAGCGCCTGACCGATCGCGACAAGAAGAAGGTGCTGATGGCATCTCTCGACACGCGTCGTCCGGCCGCACAGGAACAGCTTCGCCAGCTGGGCGTGCAGACCGGTGTCGACACGCTGCCGGTCATCGCCGGCCAGTCGCCGACAGATATCGCCGCGCGCGCCGTGCAGGCCGCAAAGCTTGGCGGCCATGACGTCGTCATTCTCGACACCGCCGGCCGCACCCATATCGACGAACCCTTGATGCTGGAAATGGCCGACATCAAGAAGAAGTCCAACCCGCATGAAATCCTGCTGGTCGCGGATTCCCTGACCGGTCAGGACGCCGTCAATCTGGCGCGCAACTTCGATGAACGCGTCGGCATCACCGGTCTCGTGCTCACCCGTATGGATGGCGACGGACGCGGTGGTGCGGCCCTCTCCATGCGCGCCGTCACCGGCAAGCCGATCAAGCTGATCGGTATCGGCGAGCGCATGAACGAACTCGACGAGTTCCATCCGCGCCGTATAGCCGACCGTATTCTCGGCATGGGCGACATTGTCTCGCTAGTCGAGAAGGCTGCCGAAAACATTGATGCGGAAAAAGCCCGCGCCATGGCCGAGAAGATGGCCAAGGGCAAGTTCGACCTCAACGATCTCTCCGACCAGCTTGCCCAGATGAAGAAGATGGGTGGCATGGGCGGCATCATGGGGCTGATGCCCGGCATGGCCGGCATGAAGGACAAGATGGCTTCCGCAGGCCTCAACGACAAGATGTTCGACCGCCAGATCGCCATCATCTCGTCGATGACCAAGGCCGAACGCGCCAATCCCGATATCCTCAAACACAGCCGCAAAAAGCGCATCGCCGCCGGTTCCGGAACCGATGCCGCCGAAATCAACAAGCTCTTGAAGATGCACCGTGGCATGGCCGACATGATGAAAGCCATGGGCGGCAAGGGCAAGGGCGGCATCATGAAGCAGATGATGGGCGGCCTTGCGGGCAAGATGGGGCTTGGTGGCATGATGGGCGGCGGCATGCCTGATCTGTCGAACATCGACCCGAAGCAGCTCGAAGCGCTTCAAAAACAGGCTGAAGCTGCCGGTCTTGGCAAGCCGGGCGCAATGCCCGGTCTCGGTGGTCTGCCCGGCGGGCTACCCGGTCTGGGCGGGACAAAGCTGCCGGGTCTTGGCGGCATGCCGGGCCTGCCCGGCTTCCCGAAAAAGAAGTGAGGGCGACGCCAGTGAACAACGCAGAAGTGAAAGCCCAGCTTTCCGAATACCGCCAGTCGATCGACAATATCGATGCCGCACTGGTTCACATTCTTGCCGAACGTTTCCGCTGTACCAAGGCGGTGGGCGTGCTGAAGGCAAAATACAATTTGCCGCCGGCGGACCCGGCGCGCGAGGAATACCAGATCGAACGCCTTCGCCGTCTGGCAAAGGATGCAAATCTGGATCCGGATTTCGCCGAGAAGTTTCTAAACTTCGTCATCAAGGAAGTCATCCGGCATCATGAAGCAATAGCCGCCGAACATGGCGGTAATGAAAAGACCGCCTAACCGGCGGACAAGCTATCTCAAGGAGTAAATAACATGGCACTTAAAATTCGTCTCGCACGCGGTGGTTCCAAGAAGCGCCCGTACTACCAGATCGTCGTTGCTGACGCCCGTTCGCCCCGCGACGGCCGTTTCCTCGAGAAGGTCGGTTCCTGGAACCCGATGCTCGCCAAGGACAACCCGCAGCGCATCGAGCTGAAGGCTGACCTCATCAAGGAATGGATCGCCAAGGGCGCACAGCCGACCGACCGCGTTCTGCGCTTCCTCGCAGAGGCAGGCCTTGCCGATCGCGCCGCTCGCAGCAACCCGGAAAAGGCACTGCCGGGCAAGCGCGCTCTGGAACGCGTTGCAGAAAAGAAGCAGAAGGCTGAAGACGCAGCTGCTGCTGCAGCAGAAGCTTCTGCTGCAGAATAATCTGCAATAGAATTTTAGAGAACGGGTGGCGTGGTTTTCCATGCCGCCCGTTTTTTGTTTATTTTGGTATCAACAAACTTTAGAGCGTCAGGAACTATGCTCTAGCGCGTTGGATCTGCGCATCGTGCCCTGTGAAAATCGATTCCGATTTTCGCGCTGATGCTGTAAACCAAACGCAACCAACACCAGAAGACGGACGGCCCGATGGCAAAGCTGGAAAACCCGATACTCATGGCAAAGATCGGCGGCGCACAGGGATTGCGCGGCGAAGTCCGCGTCAGCACCTATACGGACGAACCGATGGCGCTCGGCGATTACGGCAATCTGGTGAGCGCAGATGGCCGCGTCTTCGAAATTCTGGAAGTCCGCGAGGGCAAGAATGTGGTTGTCGTCCGCTTCAGGGGTATCAACGACCGCAATGCGGCGGAAAGCCTGAACGGGCTCGAACTGTTCATCGAACGCGACAATCTGCCGGATGACGAGCTGGACGACGACGAATTTTATTATGCCGACCTCGAAGGGCTGGAAGCCGTCGATGCCGAAGGCAAAAGCTATGGCGCCGTCAGCGCCGTTTACGATTTCGGCGCAGGCGACCTCCTGGAGCTGAAAGGTGCGGGCCGCCGTCCCGCCCTCATCCCCTTTTCGGAAGCAGCCGTGCTTGAAATCGATCTGGAGGCGAGACGCATTCTCATCGATCCCATGGCTGCCGGCCTGATCGACAATCCGGACGACAAAGACGAAACCGGCGCATCGCCTTTCGGCAAGAAATAAGGTCATGACGTTCAAGGCTACCGTTCTGACGCTCTACCCGGAAATGTTTCCCGGGCATCTCGGATATTCGCTGGCGGGCAAGGCGCTGGAGCGCAAGCAATGGTCACTTGAGGCCGTGCAGATCCGTGAATTCGCCACCGACAGGCACAGAAGCGTGGACGACACCCCGGCAGGCGGCGGCGCCGGCATGGTGCTGAAACCCGACATTCTGGCCGCAGCCATCGACCATGTTTCAGATGGAGATAAGCGACCGCGTCTGCTGATGAGCCCGCGCGGCAAGCCACTGTCGCAGGACCGAGTGCGCGAACTGGCGGCAGGCGACGGCGCGATTATCGTGTGTGGCCGCTTCGAAGGCGTCGACCAGCGGGTCATAGAGGCGCGCGGGCTGGAGGAAGTGTCGATCGGCGATTACATTCTCTCCGGCGGCGAGCCGGCCGCCCTGACGCTTCTGGACGCCATTGTCCGCATTCTGCCGGGCGTCATGGGCAACGATCTCTCAGGCGTGCATGAGAGCTTCGAGGGTGGGCTTCTGGAGCATCCGCACTACACCCGTCCGCAGGTCTGGGAAGGCCGCGACATCCCAGCCGTTCTCACCTCTGGCAATCACGCCGTCATCGACAAATGGCGGCACGAGCAGGCGCTGGCGTTGACGAAGGAAAGACGGCCCGACCTGCTGGAAAAGGCCAAGGTTTAAACCGAGACGAAATAATAGGCCGTCAGCACCAGCCCGACTGCAATGACCAGCCAGCGGATGATCCACTGCGGCACCCGCCTTGCCGTGTGCACTCCCACATATCCGCCAAGCGCGGCCGCCGGGAACATGATGAGGGCGGCCCACCAGGAAACGACGCCGCCGCTGACGAAGATCGTAATGGCGATGATCGCGATCACTACCGAGAGCAGGTTCTTCAGGGCATTCAGATGATGATAGCTGCCACCCGAGGTCATTCCGAGGATGGCCAGCATCATGATGCCCATGCCCGCCCCGAAAAAACCACCATAGATGGAGGCGAGCCCCTGAAAGAAGAGGCTCGGCACATTACCGGGTGAACGCTCGGCACTGGCCTTCGGTCGCAGCCACGGGCCAGCGGCGAAAACAACGGTTGCGGCCAGAAGCAACCACGGCACAAGCTGGCGGAAGGAGGGGTTGTCGAGCGACAGGAGCAAAAGCGACCCCGCCAGCCCGCCGACGATGGAGACGGCCGACAGGAGGATCGCCTCGCGCCAGTGGGCGCGGATTTCAGGCCCGTAGGCGATCACGGAGGTGATGTAACCGGGAAACTGCACGATCGCCGACGTGGCATTGGCGACAATCGGCGGCAGGCCTGCAAGCGTCATCGCCCCGAAGGTCAAAAAGGTGCCGCCACCGGCGATCGCATTGACCACGCCAGATAGAAAGCCGGTCGCAAACAGCATCATGATAATAAGTACGGACATGGCCCCTCCCAAGGTTTTCATGCCATAACCGGGGAAACGCACCTTCGCAACAGCCCGTACGTCGCCCACAATTGATAAAATATTGTCATGAAGGGATGACAAATGGCGCTACCTCGTGTATGTGCCCGCGTGGAATTGGGGTTTTCCCCTTTAACCGCAAGCAAAGAATGGCGAACCCGCTCCTGCCGCACGGCATGGTCTGAAGGCATTGACCGACAGACGAAACGTTGAGCGCTCTGGCTGTTTCAGAAGAAATCAGAGGTTAACATGACCAATATCATTCAGCAGCTGGAAGCCGAACAGGCTGCCAAGATCGAAGCAAAGCGCACCCTGCCTGAGTTTTCTCCGGGCGACACGCTGCGCGTCAACGTGCGCGTTACCGAAGGTAACCGTACCCGCGTTCAGGCTTACGAAGGCGTTTGCATCGCCCGTTCCGGCGGCGGCCTTTCCGAGAGCTTCACCGTTCGCAAGATCTCCTACGGCGAAGGCGTCGAGCGCGTATTCCCGATCTACTCGCCGCTGGTCGAAGGCGTTGAAATCGTTCGCCGCGGTAAGGTTCGCCGCGCGAAGCTCTACTACCTGCGCGACCGTCGCGGCAAGGCTGCCCGTATCGTTGAAAACACCGGTACGCGCGCCCGCAAGCTGAACGAATCCGAGCGCCAGGCAGTCGCCGAAGAAAAGGCACGTCTGGAAGCTGAAAAGGTAGCAGCAGCACAGGCTCTCGCCGCCGAAAAGGCAGCAGCCGAAGCAGCAGAAGCCAAGGCAGCGGAAGAAGCAGCAAAGGCTGCGGAAACTGCAGCGGAATAAGATTTCCATTTTGATGGATTTACGGAGAAGGCGGTCTTTGGACCGCCTTTTTTGTTGCATCGATGCGCCATAACAATCTGGTGGGCGACATAGCGTCACGTCCAGCCTTCGACCCCATCTCCGTATCGACAGATCAAGATCAAAGTCGTATTGCTACTTATCTCTTTGCCTAATTTATTTAGAACATTCTCTAATAGCATTGCCTAGTTTCACTTATTGTGCAATTTTCGCGCAGTTTTAGGTGTTGATATGTTTTTTTTTAATTCTTTTTTAACAAAAAATAAGCGCGCTTTCTTCGCTGTCGGCCTTGCCAGCGCACTCATGAATATTCTCAATCTTTCCGGCTCCCTTTTCATGCTGGAGGTTTATGACCGGATTCTGCCGAGCAAGAGTATTCCTTCTCTTGTCGCTCTCGTTGTTCTGCTGGTTATTCTCTATGCCTTTCTCGTGGGGTTCGATGCTCTGCGCGGCCGGATATTGGCTCGCATCTCGGACAATATGGACGACGAGCTCAATCAAAAGCTCTTCAGGGCATCAATCAGCGCACCACTTGCCGCCTACGGCAAGGTAGACGGGCTGCAGATCGTCGGCGATCTCGATCAGATACGTCAATTTCTGTCCGGGCCGGGACCAGCAGCTTTCTTTGATATTCCCTGGCTGCCCATCTATCTGCTGATCTGTTTTGCCTTGCATCCCTGGATCGGTTTTGCCGTGCTTGGCGGCGCCCTGGTCCTTGTTGTGCTGACGCTCGTAACCAACTGGCTGACCGAAAGGGCGACCAAACAGGCCTACACCGTGCGCGGACAGAGAAATGCACTCGTCGGCAGCAGCCAGCGCAACATCGAATCCATAAGAACCATGGGCATGATGAATGCGGTGACGTCGATGTGGGACGATCTGCACTCCAATTACCGCGCCGTCACACTCTCGACGTCGGACACGGCGGGCATGCTCGCCGCGATTTCCCGAACATTCCGCCTTTTGTTACAGTCGGGTGTGATGGCAATCGGCGCCCTGCTGGTTATCGAGGGGCATGCGTCAGCGGGTAGCATCATCGCAGGCTCCATCCTCTCGGCCAAAGCGCTGGGCCCTGTCGAACACGCAATTGCAAACTGGCGCAGCTTCATGACTGCGAGACAGGGCTGGAAACGCATCAACGAGTTTCTCGAACTCGTACCGGAACCCGCAGAGCCGCTTTCCCTGCCGCCACCGAAATATACCGTTGCCATCGATCGCGTGACCGGCGGTCCGCCCAATGGTGCGCGAGATACCGTGGCCGATATTTCCTTCACGTTGAACGCGGGCGATGGCCTTGGCATCATTGGGCCGAGCGCTTCCGGTAAATCCACGCTGGCACGTTTGATAACCGGTATCTGGCCCTATGAGCGCGGCTCCGTGCGCTTCGATGGGGCCGCACTGAACCAGTGGGATTTCGAGGTTCTCGGTAAGTCCATCGGTTACATGCCCCAGCAGGTGGAGCTGATGCCAGGCACGGTCGCGCAAAATATCGCGCGCTTCGACCGTGACGCAACGGCGGAAGCCATCGTTTCGGCAGCCAAGGCCGCTCAGGTTCATGATCTCATCTTGAACCTGCCCAACGGTTACGACACCTATATCGGCGACCGTGGAGAGGCATTATCAGGCGGACAAAAACAGCGCATCGGCCTAGCGCGGGCACTTTTCGGTGAGCCATTCTTTGTCATCCTCGATGAGCCGAACTCCAATCTGGACAGCGAAGGCGAGGCAGCCTTGCGCAACGCCATTGGCGACATAAGGGCGCGGGGCGGCATCGTGGTCGTCATTGCCCATCGTCCGAGCGCCATCGAAAGCGTCAATCTTGTGATGGTGATGAGCAACGGCCGCATGCTTCGCTTCGGCACCAAGGAAGAGGTGCTTGCGCAAATCCTGCGTCAAAATATTCGCCAGGTGCCGGAAACAGAAGAAGAAGTACGTAAGCTGGAAAGCCGGGTGGGTGAAAATGGTTGAGGGAGAAAAAACCCGCGTGACGAAAACATCTATCGTCAAACACTCAACCGCCGTAGTCGTTCTCGCTGCCGGCCTTCTTTTCGGCCTGGGTGGCTGGGCGGCTCTCGCGAAGCTTTCGGGGGCGGTCGTCGCCACGGGCCGGGTCGTTGTCGAAGGCAACTCCAAGAAAATTCAGCACCTTTCCGGCGGTATCGTCAGCCAGATCAATGTTGCGGAAGGTGACACGGTGGAGGCCGGTCAGGTTTTGCTGCGGCTGAGTGGCACGATCGTTCAGGCAAACCTGTCCATTGTCGAAAATACGCTCGCGCAGCTTTATGCACGCCGCGCGCGTCTGCGTGCCGAAATCTCCGACGCCACCTCTTTCACAACGCCGGAAGATCTGGCCGTCTTGACCAATTCGAAGGCTGCCAAAACATTCATCGACAGTGAGCAGAACCTTTTCAACAGCCGTCGCAGTGCACTGATCGGCATGAAGAAGCAATTGGTAACGCGCAAGGATCAGCTAGCCGATGAAGCGCGGGGCATGGACGTGCAGATTGAGGCGACCAACAATGAACTTGCTATCGTAAGGGAAGACGTCTCAAAGACACGGGAGCTATATGCAAAGGGGCTGGTAACGCTTCAGCGCCTCAACCTTCTCAAGCGGCAGCTTTCCAATCTCGAAGGTCAACAGGGCCAGTATATGGCCGCGCGTGCGCAGACGGTAGGCAAGCTGAGCGAAATGGACTTGCAGTCGCTTCAGCTTGACGAGGACCGCAAGTCCGAGGTCACAAAAGATCTGACGTCAATCGAAGCCACCGTTGCGGAATACGAGGAACGGCTTGCGGCAACACGCGACCAGCTCGACCGCCTCGATATTCGCTCGCCGATTGCGGGGCGTATCTACCAGCTGTCGGTGCACAACATAAACGGCGTCATCCAGCCGGGCGAAGTGCTTATGCTGGTGGTGCCGGCAAAGGAAGATCTTGCAATCGACGCCAATGTTCTTCCAAACGACATAGACCAGATCTATGTCGGGCAGCCAGTGACCATTCGCTTCACGGCTTTCAATCAGAGCACGACGCCGGATGTAAGCGCTGAAGTCGCAGTCGTCGCCCCGGACTTGCAGACAGATTCCCGAAGCGGTGCGTCATTTTACGCACTGCGCATCAAGCCGAGCAAAACTGGAATGGACCATATACCAGGTGGACGGTTGTATCCGGGCATGCCGGCCGAAGTCTTCATACAGACAAGCGAAAGAAGCGTTCTTTCCTATTTTGTCAAACCGTTCCAGGACAGGCTTAGAAAGACGTTCCTGCAGGAATAAAAGACTTTCATTACATGTTTTCTTAGAAACGATTCGCAAATACACCAAGAGCGAGAATTTTTCCAAAAAAAACAATTTCTCATATTGTCTTGCCATTTATAATGTACTAATTATCACCCGCAATATTTATTAAATTTAATTTCGATACATCGAATTCTCAAAAATTTATAGGAGAGTAAAATGGCGTTAAAAGTAACTTTTGGTAATGGCGGCGCGGCATCGGTTTCGTCACTCACCAGCCTGATCGATCAGGAAGCATATAAGCTCCTCACGGAATCCACAGCACAGGTCAAAAACGGCTCTACGCTCGATTCAGGCGCTGTCAGCGTTGGCGCTGTGGCGGTTGCCGGTACCGGTGCTGGTGGCACTGTCGATGTCGGCTACGACCCCAACGCAAACGGCTTCACATTTGACGTATCCTCGGCATGGAATTCGGTGAAGAACGCTCTCGCCCAGTCTGACACCTCTGAAAACCTTAAGTTCAAGGATTTTGTACAGGTAGACGTTCACCTCGGCGGCACCGGTTCGTCCACCGTTGAAGTTCTCAATGCCAAGCGCGGTAACATCACGACCGGCGCAGGCAACGACACGGTTACCGTATCTGTCGTTTCGAACGAAAAGACCTGGGTCAACAATTTCAACATCGACACCGGCGCAGGCAACGACACGATCACCGTCAAGGCCGGCGCTGCCTTCAATGACACGTCGGCTGCGGGCACGGGCGGTCTTGCCGCCAATACCGGCGCTGTGAATGGTGGTGCTGGTGTCACCGACGGCAGCTACACCTCCGTCAAAATCGATGCCGGTGCGGGTAACGACTCTATCGACCTGAGCGGTGTAAAGCTCGCTTCGTCGCTGGTCACCGGTGGCAAGGGCATCGACCACATCATCGCAAGCGGTGGCGCCGATACCTTCGTCTTCAATCTGGGTGACATGGCGAAGAGCTTTGCCACAGATACCATCGAAGGCTTCAACGCCTCCATGGACAAGCTCAAGCTGGTCGGTACAGTGATCGATAACTGGGCGGTTTCGACCTTTGATAACGATACCGTCCTCAGCTACAACGTTACTGGCGAGCACAAGGGTGAGAAGATCATTCTCTCCGGCGTTCACCTGACCGGCAGCGATTGGTTCACGGCGTAATTTCTCTCGAAGAGAATTTCATCGGTTACCGTTAAATGGATCATGGCCCGGACATATCCGGGCCATGATTTTTTACATATGCGGCGGTTCGGAAATTATACCTGCGCTTCGCAATCTTGCAGATCAGGCGGCCTCGGCCTGATTGCCCATTTTTCTCGCCGCGATGATGACGAGCACACCTGCCAGCGCAAGGCAGAAGGCAAGGAAGAACATCGGCGCAATGGTGCTGCCGGTCTGGTCCTTGATCCAGGGCACCACGTTCTGCGCCACGAAACCACCGAGATTGCCGACGGAATTGATGGCGGCGATGCCGGCAGCGGCACCGGCTCCCTTGAGGAAGCGGCCGGGCAGGCTCCAGAACACCGGCTGGCCGGCAAAAATGCCCGCAGCGGCGATGCAAAGGAAGGCGAACTGCAATACCGGATCGCTGAGCAGCGCCGACATCAGCAGGCAAAACGCGCCGACGAAGGCAGGTCCGACGATATAAGGCGTTTTGTTTTTTGCCTTGTCAGCCGCCAGGGGCACGACGAAGAGAGCGACGGCCACGATCACCCAGGGGATGATGTTGATGAAGCCGTTGGCGGTGTTGGAAACGCCGAAGCTCTTTACGATCGTCGGCAGCCAGTAGCTGAGACCATAGGCCGCCAGCGGAAAGCCGACATAGCAAAGCGCCATGAACAGCACGCGCGGATTGATCAGCGCCTTGAAGCCGTCCTCCGCATGCTCTTCCATGCCCTTGTTTTCTTCGGCCAGGCGGTTCTTCAACCAGTCCTTCTCGGCCTGCGTCAGGAACTTCGCCTTTTCCGGCGTATCGTCCAGATAGAAGAAGGTAACGATACCGGCGATCACGGCGGGAATACCCGTCGCCAGGAACACCCATTCCCAGCCGGCATAACCGAGGAAACCATCGAGATCGAGCAGCATGCCGCCAAGCGGTGCGCCGATGGCATTGGCAAGCGCACTGAAGATCATGAACAAGCCGATCATGCGGCCGCGATAATCGCGCGGGAACCACAGCGTCATAAGGAACAGCACGCCCGGGAAGAAACCGGCCTCGCAAAGCCCGAGCAGGAAGCGCAGGATGTAGAACATCGTCGCATTCTGCGTGTAGGCAAGCGCGATGGTGACGGCACCCCAGGAAACCAGAATGCGGGCGAACCATTTGCTGGCGCCGAAACGGTTGAGGAAAAGGTTGCTCGGAACCTCAAAGAGGAAATAGCCGATGAAGAACAGCGAAGCGCCAAGTCCGTAGGCATATTCGCTGAGGCTCAGCGCATCGACCATCTGCAGCTTGGCATAGCTGACATTCTGCCGGTCGATATAGGCGATGAGATAGAGAAGGCCAAGAAACGGCATCAGCCGCCAGGTGATCTTCGAGATTAGGGATTTTTCCGATACCATGTGCTTTTCCCTCCCTTCGATTGCTCGTCGAAATGCAAATGATAAGGGGACCCATCTATATGTGCGCCGCAAGATACGCAAGTTGCATTGCATCATAAGCAATGCCGAAAAGGCTGCGAAACCGGCATTTTAAAGCCCTGAGTGCATGATGCGGCGCACATCAAAGCCGCCGGGTCACCGTTTTACGGTCTGCGTGCATTCATATTGCCGCGAAACCGGCAATCTGCTATGAAGACCGCTATGGGATCTAAATTCGGATGTCTCGCGCAGAATGTTTATGTGCTGCAGGACCACAAGCGTCTGCCGGCACGGTTTTTTGCGCGCATTTCCGGGGCGCTCAACAGCCGACTTAGGCTCGCCTGACAGCACCCGCTGTCCACCGCCTTACTGAACCCTGATTTTACCTTTCCATGACAAGGCATAGAGCCATGAGCGCACCCCGCACCTTATACGACAAGATCTGGGACGACCACGTCGTCAATCGTGACCCGGACGGAACCTGTCTTCTCTATATCGACCGTCACCTGGTCCATGAGGTGACGAGCCCGCAGGCCTTTGAAGGCCTGCGCATCGCCGGCCGTCCGGTCCATTCGCCCACCCGCACGCTTGCCGTCGTCGATCATAACGTGCCAACCACAGCCGACCGGCTGGAAGGCATCAAGAACGAGGAAAGCCGTATCCAGGTGGAAGCGCTTGCGCAGAATGCCAAGGATTTCGGTGTCGAATATTATTCCGAGCGCGACAAGCGTCAGGGCATCGTCCACATCGTTGGCCCGGAACAGGGCTTCACCCTGCCGGGCATGACGATTGTTTGCGGCGACAGCCACACCTCCACCCATGGTGCTTTCGGCGCGCTGGCGCACGGCATCGGCACGTCGGAAGTGGAGCATGTGCTGGCGACCCAGACGCTGATCCAGAAAAAGGCCAAGAACATGCTGGTGCGTGTCGATGGCAAGGTTCCAGAAGGCGTCACCGCCAAGGACATCATCCTCGCCATTATCGGCGAGATCGGCACAGCGGGCGGCACCGGCCATGTGATTGAATTTGCCGGTGAGGCAATCCGCTCGCTCTCCATGGAAGGCCGCATGACGGTTTGCAACATGACCATCGAGGGCGGCGCCCGTGCAGGTCTGATCGCGCCTGATGAGACCACCTTTGACTACATCAAGGACAAGCCGCGCGCGCCAAAGGGCGAGACGTTGGAACAGGCCATCGCCTACTGGAAAACGCTGAAATCCGATGAGGGCGCCCATTACGACAAGATCGTGGTGCTGGACGCCGCCAATCTGCCGCCGATCGTCTCCTGGGGCTCATCGCCTGAGGACGTGACGTCCGTCGAGGGCATCGTTCCCAATCCGGATGATATCGAGGAAGAAAACAAGCGTACTTCAAAGTGGCGTGCGCTGGACTATATGGGCTTGAAACCCGGTACACGCATCACCGATATCGCCATCGACCGCGTTTTCATCGGCTCCTGCACCAATGGCCGCATCGAGGATTTGCGCGCAGCGGCAAAGATCGTCGACGGCCGCAAGGTCGCGCCCACCGTCTCGGCCATGATCGTGCCCGGCTCCGGTCTCGTGAAGGAACAGGCGGAAAAGGAAGGTCTGGACAAGATTTTCCTCGAAGCCGGTTTCGAATGGCGCGAACCGGGCTGCTCCATGTGCCTTGCCATGAATGACGACCGCCTGAAGCCTGGCGAACGTTGCGCCTCCACCTCGAACCGCAACTTCGAGGGCCGCCAGGGCTACAAGAGCCGCACCCACCTCGTCTCCCCCGCCATGGCAGCGGCGGCGGCCATCGCCGGTCATTTCGTCGATGTGCGCGAGTGGCAATAAAATCCTGAAGCCACGCTTTTATGGAAGCCACCTGCCCCGCACCGGGGCGGGTGGCTTTTGCATTACAGGCCTTGCAAACGCCGTTGCGGCTGCGTTCCGTGCAGGAAAACGGCAAAAGTATCCCAGGGCGGCGTGATGGAGAGCTGGCTCAAAATACGCGCAACCTCACCTCGATGAATACCTGCATGCAGGATCATATGTGAAACCATTTCGGCCCGGGACATGTAGCCTTTGTCACCGTCCGTAAAGGTGAAAGCGACAAATTCGCCAAGCGATTCCGGCGATGTTTTCTCGATGTAGTCGAGATACCAGCCATCCAGAGCCGCGACCTCCTTCGCAAGATCATCCAGCTGCGGCGTTGCCTCGGTATTGTCGGAGAGAAAGCCGTGCGCCGTTCCGGTGAGATGGCCCGAAAAAATCCTTGCGACCACGTAGTAGTGATTGATGAGCCGAATTGCGGTATGCCGTTCGGATGCGTTTTGGCCGGGATCGAGTTGTTGCAGCTTCTCGAACAAATCCCTGTTCGCCCATGCGTGATAGCCGAGCAAACTCCTGAGTAAATCTTTCACGGCAATATCCTTTACATCCGGAAAATGTGAGCACTATGTTTATATTTTCGTCATGGAGGCTGCCTTGTCTACTCGCATTGCCAAACGCAAGACCACGATGCGCAAAGAGCCGCGTCAGGAGCGTTCGAAGGCCACGGTAGATGCCGTCGTCCACGCAGCTGCTCGCATTTTGAGCGATCATGGATGGGCGGGTTTCACCACCAACAGGGTCGCCGAAACCGCCGGCGTCAGCATCGGCTCGTTGTACCAGTACTTCCCCGACAAGATTTCGATTGTGGAGGCAGTGCGCCATCGCCACCTCAAGGACTGTCTGGTCGTCATGAAAAGAGTGGCCGAGCAGCGGAACGCCCTCCCGCAATTCGTGGAGGAACTTGTAACCGGCATGATTGTGGTCCACAGCATCCATCCCGGCCTTCACAAGGTCCTTCTGGATGACGCACCCAGCCATGAGGGAATGAACGATCCCAACAGCGCTTTCGAAAAACAATATCTCGGTCTTTATTCGGAAGCGCTTGATGCCCATATGACGGCCGGCTCAAGGGCGGAAAGCGGGACTATGGCACTGATCGTGTCCGACGCCATCGACGGCATCATTCACAACGCCGCCCGACGTGGGCAATTGCAGTCACCCAAAATCAAACGGGAAATGATCGCACTCGTTGAGGCTTATCTGTGCCGGGAAACCAGCAACTGAGAGACCGCCAAATTACTCCGCAATGATCTTCACCCGCTGGCCGGGCTGAAGCGTGGCGGTGGCGCTCATCGCATTCATCATGCGGAACATGTCGAGCTTGCGGTCGGTCCCCATCATCCTTGCGGCAATCGTTGCCACGGTTTCACCGGGCTTGACCGTCACCACGCGCACGCGCAGAGGTTTCAACGATGCGATCTCCTGCGGCGTCATCTTGCGGAAACTCGTGCGCAACACGTTGGCGATGGAATCGAGCTGCGTGTTACCCTTCGGCACGGCCGTCAGGAAGCGGAATATCTGCTGACCGACACGGATGACGGTAACGTCAAAGTCCCATTTGTCCGCCGTCGCACGGGCTGTCGCGGCCTCCAGACCGTTGATCTGCGTTTCCTTCACGGTTTCCGGCATCAGGCCGGCAACCCAGCCGCTGGTAAGGTAATTGGCAAGAGTGGTCTGTTTCGGATCGGCCACGCCGTCGAAACGGATCGCCACATCGCCCGGCCCCGTCGCAAGAACGGCCTCCACCTTGTTGTCGATGACGAAACCTTCCGGCACATCGAAACGGATACCGAGCGTTCCGTGCAGGAAGGTCTGGCCCCGGACATAACCCTCCTGCGGGCTGTCGCCGTAAAGCAGGCCGTCTATGCCATCCAGAAACCAGTCGCGACCACGATCCCCGACCTGACCGTCCTGACCGAAGGCGCGGGCATGCCGGCGTGCAAGCTCGATGCGCTGCGGCGTGTTTGGGTGGCTGGAAAGAAAGTCGAGGCTCTGGTCATTTTCGGGATCAGCCGAGGAGAAACGCGCATAGGCTGCCATGGAATCCAGAAACCGCGGCGATGCGAAGGGGTCGTAGCCGGCCTCACCCAACATGCGCACGCCAATCACGTCCGCCTGCAATTCCTGCTGGCGCGAAAAAGCCGCAAGCCGCAGCTTGCCGCGCGCAAGCGCCTGCTTGCCGGCGAGATCGCTCGACAGAACCTCGGCGACCACGCGGCTTGCAATCACCTCCGCCTCTTCCCGGCGCTGGCGCTCGATGCCGTGGTTTGCGGTAACGTGGCCCATCTCATGCGAAAGCACGGCGGCCACTTCCGAGGCATCGTTGGCGAGAGCCAGAAGCCCGCGCGTCACGTAAAGATACCCACCCGGCAGCGCAAAAGCGTTGATAGCAGGCGAGTTGAGGATGGTGATGCGATAGGATTGCTGCGGATTTTCCGAAACAGCCGTCAGCGCGCCGGCGATACGGGCGACAAGCCGCTCCGTCTTGGCATCACGATATTCGCCACCATAACTCGCCACAATACGCGGATGTTCGCGCGCGCCCATCTGCGCACGGGGATCGTTCTTCTGCACCTCTTCCACGGTCTGCGGATTGTCCGAAGGTCGCAAGGTGGACTGGTAGGCCGGGCTGAAGAGAGACTGACACGATGACAGGAATACGGCAGACGCCGTCAGCACGGAACACACGGCAGCCATCCTGCCCGAACGGCGAAGGCCTGAACGGGAGAAAAGCCTCCACTGCGCAGTCATGCTATTTCTCATTCTCTATGCCTGCCCCTAACGTTCCTGATCATCCGTTAATTGCAGACCAGAATAACAGATTCGCCCCAACGAGCCATGAATGTCGAAACGGTAAAAACGATCCATCAAGTCCGGAATATTCCTGAAGAACGCAATAATTCTCGTCTTTTCTCGGGCAACGACTTGAAACTGGCAAGTGCAAATTAACGCCATTGAAGTTATCTAAAGCGATTGCCAGCGGCACGCGTCGAAAATAAGGCGATCAGCCGTTCAGAAAACTGTCGACCGCCTTCACATTTTGTGTGGCGAAGAAATCTGTGGTCGAGCCAGCATAGACAACGCGGCCACGATCAAGAAAAACCACCCGCTGCGCCAGCTTTTTTATGTCGTCTGGATGGTGCGTAACAATAATCGCCGTATTTTTTGTTTCGGCATGCAAGTCGAGAAGCAGGGAGGTCATGCCCGCCCGCAGCCCCGGATCTAGCGCCGCGAAAGGCTCGTCCAGCAGCATGACCGGTTTTTTCCGGACCAGCGCACGCGCCAGCGCCGCCCTTTGCCTTTCCCCGCCGGAAAGCGTGCCCGGCAAACGTTTGTCAAAACCCGCAAGACCAACGCGTGCGAGCGCCACGTCGATCCTCTGCCTGTCTTCCGCCCGCATCTTCAGCCCGGGGCTGATGCCGAGCGCGACATTGGTGAAGATATCGAGATGGGCGAAAAGATTATTATCCTGGAAGATCGAGGAGACCGGTCGTTCGGAAGGATCGAGCGCCTTCATGTCCCGCCCGCCGATCAGGACGCGCCCGGAATCGGGCAATTCAAAACCAGCGATGAGATTGAGGAGCGTCGACTTGCCAGAACCGGATGCACCGACGACGGCAGTCATCTGGCCTTGCGGGAATATACAATCGAGATCGAAATCCTGCGTTCCGAGCCGCAGTCTGACCTTGTCCAACCCCACGGCAAATTCGTCACCCGTCATATGCTCGCCCTTGCTGATTGGGATTGCCGTGAAACGCCGCCCGCGGCAAGCAGCAGGCAGACGACGCCAAGGATGAACGCGTATCCGGCGGCATCATTGGTGCGGTAGCTGCCCATATTGCTATAGACCAGCCATGGCAACGTGACGAAATTTTCCGATCCGAACAGGGCGACCGCCCCGAGATCACCGAGCGACAGAGCCATGGCAAAGGAAAACGCCATCAGCAGCGGCCGCCGCAGTACCGGCAGATCGGCGAACCGCAGCCGCGTCAGTCCCTGAAGCCCAAGGCTGGCGGAGAGCCGGGACGTGCGTAAAAAATGGCTGGTGAAGGCTGGCTCCAGCACCCGCATGGCAAGCGGCAACGCCATCAGCATGTTGATGAGCGCCACGAGAACGGGAGCATAAAAACTGACATCTCCAAAGGGCCGCAGCAACAGGAACCACCCGCTTCCCAGCACGACGGGCGGCACCAGCAGCACCAGCGATGACCCCGCCCCGAGCGTGGCGGACAAAAGGCGCAAGGGCTGAGCCGCGTGCCGTCTGGAGCCCACGGCCTGTCGCGCACCGATAATCGCAAAGCAGCAGAGCACGACGAGAGTTGCGGAGAGCGCAGCGATTGCAAGGCTGGTCGCCGCCGCACGCAGGAAGATCGGCGCTGACAAAAGACGCGGCAGATCGGCCCCCAAACCCGAGACGGTTATGGCAACAAGCGGCAGGCCGACCAGCAGAACCGCAAAAATGATTGCCGCTCCGTCCCACAGGCGCGCGCCAACGCGCTTGCCGTCGAAACGGCGAACAGGGCGGCCAAGCGAGGCAATTTCCGCCTCGGGCGATGGCAAAAAGGCAAGAAGGCCGAGCAGAACTGCTGTGACTGCAATCTGCAAAACCGAAAGCGCGATTGCCCTTTGCGGATCGAAATCAAACCGCAGCGCCTGATAGATTGCGACCTCAAGTGTCGTCGCCGCCGGTCCACCGCCCAGCAGAAGCACTAGCGTGAAGCTGGTGGCGCACAGCATGAAGACAAGCCCGGCAATACCGGGAACAAGCCGCGAGACGGCCGGCCACTCGATGAAGCGGAAAACCGAAACCGGCCCCATGCCAAGACTTGCCGCCATCCGCCAATATTCGCCCGGAATCCGCTCCAGCCCGGCCAGCATCAGCCGCACCGCAAGCGGCAGATTGAAAAACACATGGGCGATGAGAATGCCGGAAAGGCCGTAAATACTGAAGGGCTGCTCCGCACCGGCAAAAACAAGGGCAGTATTCAAAACACCCTGCCTGCCCCAGATCGTGATGATGCCGAAGGCGCCGACGATGACCGGCAGCCCCATCGGCACAGCCATCAACCTGATAATCCAAATCCGCCCCGGAAAATCCTGTCTGCGGGAGAGCGCAAGCGCCACCGGCAGGCCGAGAACAATGGAAAGAACAGTGGACAACGTTGCCTGATAGAGCGTGAAGCGCAGGATGCGCAGCGTGTAGGCATCCACGATTCCGGTGGCGGATGTGCCGGCATCGAAAGACAGGAGTGCTGATACAGCAAGCGCCATGAACAGGAAAACGGCGGCAAACGCCGCCGTTCCGCCAATGATCGACCATCTGTAGTCGCGACGCAGCATCATGCGCGGGCGTGCCTCTTGCTCAGTTCATGCTCATGGCCGCAAGCCATTCGTCGATCCAGGCCTTGCGGTTCTTCGCCACCTCTTCCGGGTCCATCAGGAAGGTCTTCTGCGGTACGACGAGTTTGGAAAATGCCTCGGGCAGGGGCGTGGACGTTGCCGCGACCGGCATCATCCAGTTGTTTTCCGGAATGGCATCCTGAAATCCTGATGTGAGCGTGAAAGCGAGGAACTGCTTCGCCAGTTCTTTGTGCGGCGCGTTTTTGAGAAGGCCGGAAACCTCGATCTGGATGTAATGCCCCTCGGAAAAACCCGCGGCCTGATAGCGATCCGTCTTTTCCGAGACCATGTGATAGGCAGGCGACGTGGTGTAGGAGAGCACCATCGGCACCTCACCCTTGGTGAAAAGGCCATAGGATTCCGACCAGCCCGGCGTAACAGTGAGAATGCGCTTCCGGAGCTTCGCCCAGGCTTCCGGTGCCTTGTCGCCGTAAACGGACTTCACCCAGAGCAGCAGGCCAAGCCCCGGCGTGGAGGTGCGCGGGTCCTGAATGGCGATTTTCTGTGAAGGATCGCCGTCCACCAGATCCTTCAGGCTCGTCGGCGGATTTTTTATCGTCTGCGTGTCATAGACAACGGCGAAATGACCGTAGTCGTAAGGGACGAAAATGTCGTCCTTGTAACCGCCCGGCACCTTGGCCGCCGATGCATCGATACCGCTGATATCGAAGAGGCCGGTCTGTTTCGCTTCCGCGACCAGATTGGTGTCGAGACCAACAACGACATCCGCCTTCGACGCCGCCCCTTCAAGCTTCAGGCGGTTGAGCAGCGCCACGCCATCCGCCACACCGACGAAATTGACCGTGCAATCGCACACTTTCTCGAAGGCCTCTTTCACCTTGGGGCCGGGACCCCATTCGGAAACGAAGCTTTCATAGGTGTAGACGGTCAGTTCCTGTCTGTCCTGAGCAGTGGCAAGACCGGGCAGAAACAACGAAACGGCAACGAGGGAATTCAGGAAAAGACGACGGCGCACGGGTATCTCCTCAAAAAACGAAAAGGGAAATAGCCGCTTGCCTTAAGCCGTCTAATCCCTCCGCCGGTATGAACCGGATCAGGTTCTTCGGGTTGGCAAGCCTCTCAGCCTTTTGCACGCAAGCACAAAAGACACCCCGTTAGATCAAGATGATGATGTAGTCCCGCTGTCTCTGATTGGCAAGATGGCTGCCGTCAGGCCTGCTGCACCATGTGCACCAGTTCCCAGACATGGCCGTCGGGATCCTGAAAACTACCGGCATACATGAAACCGTGATCCTGAACCGGTTTCCAGCTGCTGCCACCCGAGGCGAGCGCCGTTTCGATCATCCGGTCGATTTCCTCACGGCTTCCCGCTGTGAGACAGGTCAGGACCTCGGTGCTGCGTGTGGCGTCGGCGATATCGCCATTGATGAAATCGCGAAAACGCTCCTCCTGAAGAAGCATCACGAAGATGTTCTCCTCAACGATCATGCAGAGCGTGCGGTCATCCGAATATTCCGGATTGAAGGTGAAACCGAGAGCCGTGAAGAAGCTTCTCGATGTCTCGATATTCTTGACCGGCAGATTGACGAAGATCATGCGCATTTTCTGAACTCCTCCGAACCCGCACAGGAAACGGCAATTCCGCCTCCCTGTCAAAGGTGGATGAGACCTCAGTCAAGAAATCGCGACCAAGTCACCCTTCAATTTCCTCGCGCAGCATCTCCAACTCCAGCCATTCCTCTTCCATGGCTTCGAGCTTTTCGCGCAGCTTCGTCATTTCCTGCGCCAGCGTATTGAAGGTAGCCGGGTCCTTGGTGAACAGATTGGGATCGGCCATACGCTGCTCACGCTTGGCGATTTCGCCCTGCGCCTTCTCCATTTCCTTTGGAAGGTTTTCGAGCGCAAATTTTTGCTTGAAGGAAAGCTTGCCCTTGGCCTTTGAGGGGTCCTGCGACGCGGAGGCGGAAGGGGCGGTCTTTGCCTTTTCCTGCTTCTCCGCCTTGCGCTTTTCTTCTGCGGCACCCTTGCGTTGCGCCATCATGTCCGAGTAGCCGCCGGCATATTCGATCCAGCGTCCATCCGGCTGGTCCGGATTGGCGGGCGCGATTGTGGAGGTGACGGTACGGTCGAGGAAATCGCGGTCGTGGCTGACGAGAATGACCGTGCCGGAAAAGCCCGCAACGATTTCCTGCAACAGATCGAGCGTTTCGATATCGAGATCGTTGGTCGGCTCGTCAAGGATCAGCAGGTTGGTAGGCCGCGCCAGAATGCGCGCAAGAATAAGACGGGCGCGCTCACCACCGGAGAGGTTGCGGATGGGCGTGCGGGCCTGTTCCGGCTGGAACAGGAAGTCCTTCATGTAACCCGTCACATGTTTCAACTCGCCATTGACCAGCAAATTGTCGCCGCGACCGTCGGTGAGGTAATGAGCGAGCGTATCGTTTGGATTGAGATCTTCACGCTTCTGGTCAAGCGTCGCGATTTCCAGATTGGTGCCGAGCTTTACCGTGCCGCTATCGGGCTGAAGCTGGCCGGTCAGCATCTTCAAAAGCGTTGTCTTGCCGGCACCGTTCGGCCCGACGAGACCGATGCAATCACCGCGATGCACGCGTAGCGAAAACGGCGCGATGATCACGCGCTCGCCGTAAGACTTGGTGATTGCGTCTGCCTCGATGACCAGTTTGCCGGATTCCCGCACCTCCGCAGCCGTCGCCTGCACGCTCCCCTGCGGTCCCTTGTGGCCGCGATAGTCCGCACGCATTGCCTGAAGCTCGCCCACGCGGCGCATGTTGCGCTTGCGTCTCGCGGTCACGCCGTAACGCATCCAGTGTTCTTCACGCTCGATGGCCTTGCCGAGCTTGTGCTGCTCCAGCTCTTCCTCTTCCAGCACCTTGTCGCGCCATTCCTCGAAATACGCAAAACCGCGATTGAGACGACGGGACTGGCCGCGATCCAGCCACACGGTCGAGGTCGAAACCTTTTCCAGAAAACGCCTGTCGTGCGAGATCAGCACCAGCGCGCTACGCGTCTGCTGCAACTCGCCTTCAAGCCATTCGATGGTGGGCAGGTCCAGATGGTTGGTCGGCTCGTCCAGCATCAGAATATCGGGTTCAGGCGCCATGACGCGGGCAAGGGCCGCACGCCGCGCTTCGCCGCCGGACAGGCTATCCGGATGTTCCTGTCCCGTCAGGCCCAGATGCTCGAGAATATAGGTAACGCGATAGGGATCGTCGCCAGGTCCCAGCCCCGCCTCGGCATAGGCCTGCACGGTGTCGTAACCGGCAAAATCCGGCGCCTGCTCCAGATAACGGATGGTGGCGGAGGGGTGACGGAAAACCTCGCCCGACTGCGCCTCGACCAGACCGGCGGCGATCTTCATCAGGGTCGACTTGCCCGAACCGTTGCGTCCGACAAGGCAGATGCGGTCGCCCGGCTCCACCTGAAGATTGGCGCCGTCGAGCAGCGGGGTCACGCCGAAGGTCAGCTTGATGTCATCGAGTTTCAAAATTGGGGGTGCCAAGGCGTCAGGCTCCGGTCAGATCATAATGGCGGGCGAGCACGATGGCTTTTCCGCTTTTCAGCGAGAAATGCACAGGGCCGCCATTCGCGACATTGGAAATAGTGCGGGAAGAGCCGAAAGCAAGCGGGAAATCCTTGAGAGGATAACGCACATTGCCGATATCGAGCCCCACAAGGTCGGTAAACCCGACAACGGAAAACAGCGCACCGGGTGGCAGATCAAGGTCGAACGACCCCGCCAGCAGCGGGCGGGCCTCCTCTTCGCCGGAGGTCAGCGTAACGTTGAGACCACGCTCACTAAGCGCCACCGCGTAAAGAAGGTGCTGAAGTGCGTGGTCGCTTCTCGCTCCACCAAGCGCACCGGCGAGCACCAGAGAACGCGCGCCGCGGGCAAGGGCCTCCGACACCGCAATTTCGCCATCGGTCACAGCCTTTGCAGCGGGATAGGGCTGTCGCACCACATCGGGCCAGGCGTCCAGCAGGTCCTTGTCGGTGGAATCGAAATCCCCCACCCAGAGCTCGGGTGTGAGCCCGAGCGGTGCGGCATGGCGCATGCCGCCATCGGCCGCAATCACACGGCTACCCTCAACCGCCGCTTTGAGGCGGTCGGTAACGGTGACATCGCCGCCAAGCAGAATGGTGAAGCGTTCTCTATCCATGCCCTGCCTTATCGCACCTCAGGCAAAAATGGAAAGGCAGAAACCCGATGAAATCAGCCGATATTGATTTTCGTCGGCTTCGGGATTATGAAACGCCTCAGTGGTGATTTGCCGACCGGCTTGCAGCCACTTTAAAGAAGTCGCTAAAGGGTCGAGGAAAAGGGTAATTTCCTGGGACCGGCTGCGATTTCGCTGCCGGTTTTTTTGTTTTCGCAACGTTCTTTACGTCATCCGAAAAGAGAGTTCGACATGCCGATCAAGATTCCCGATACGCTTCCCGCCTTCGACACCCTCGTTCATGAGGGCGTGCGGGTCATGACAGAAACGGCGGCCATCCGGCAGGATATCCGCCCGCTCCAGATCGGGCTTCTCAATCTCATGCCGAACAAGATCAAGACGGAAGTGCAGATGGCGCGCCTCGTCGGCGCATCGCCGCTGCAGGTGGAGTTTTCGCTGATCCGCATTGGCGGCCATCGTGCCAAGAATACGCCGGAAGAGCACCTTCTGTCCTTCTATGAGACATGGGAGGAAGTGCGCCACCGCAAGTTCGACGGTTTCATCATCACAGGCGCGCCCATCGAGATGCTTGATTATGAAGACGTGACCTACTGGAACGAGATGCAAAAGATTTTCGACTGGACACAAACCAACGTCCATTCGACGCTGAACGTCTGCTGGGGCGCGATGGCCGCCATCTACCATTTCCATGGTGTGCCGAAATACGAACTGAAGGAAAAGGCTTTCGGTGTCTATCGTCACCGCAATCTCTGCCCCTCGTCGATATATCTCAACGGTTTTTCCGACGACTTTCAGGTTCCGGTCTCACGCTGGACGGAAGTGCGCCGCGCCGACATCGAAAAACACCCGGAACTCGAAATCCTGATGGAGTCAGAGGAAATGGGCGTATGTCTGGTGCATGAAAAAGAGGGCAACCGCCTCTATATGTTCAACCACGTCGAATATGATTCTACCTCGCTTTCGGATGAATATTTCCGCGATGTGAACTCGGGCGTTCCAATCAAGCTGCCGCATGATTATTTTCCGCACAATGATCCGGAGCTTGCCCCGCTCAACCGCTGGCGCAGCCATGCCCATCTGTTTTTCGGCAACTGGATCAACGAGATATATCAGACGACACCTTACGATCTCGAAGCGATCGGTAAACTAGCGGCGTAAATTGCGGGATTGCGAATTGCCGGAAAATGACGCAACGTCCGCCGGCAATTCAAAGATATCGGGAGAATGACGCAATGAGCGACGCGGCGGCACGGGAGAATTTCGGTTTCACGGCAACCGGCGAAAAGGTTGAGCGCGTCACCATCTCGAAGGGCGGGCTGACGGCCAAGGTTATCACCTGGGGCGCCGTCATTCAGGACCTGCGCCTCGATGGGCACCAGCCGCCGCTCGTTCTCGGCTTCGATACATTCGAGGACTACAAATATTCATCCTATTTCGGCGCCACACCCGGCCGCAACGCCAACCGTATCGGTGACGGAAAATTCTCGATCGACGGGCACGAATACCAGCTGGAACTGAACGAAAAAGGCGTCAGCCACCTGCATGGCGGCAGCGACGGGATGGGCAAACGTAACTGGATGTTGATGGAACACGGCGAAAGCCATGCAGTTCTGCAGATCATCGATCCCGACGGCCGCGCCGGTTATCCCGGCAATTGCACGGTGACCGCGACCTATACGATCCGCGACGGCGGCGTGCTTTCGGTGGTCTATGAAACGGTGACCGACCAACCGACCATCGCCAATATCTGCCAGCATTCCTATTTCAACCTCGACGGTGCTGATACCGCACTTGGACATGAGATCAGCATCGCCGCTGACTTTTATCTGCCAACCAACGACAAACAGATCCCGACAGGCGAAATCCGCTCCGTCGAAGGCACCGTCTTCGACCTGCGCCACCCGACGCCGATGCGGCGAACGGAGGATGGCGAGCAGGTGCTCTACGACCATAATTTCTGCCTTTCGCCCGAGCGTCGCGCCAAGCGCAAGGTTGCCCGCGCCTATTCGCCCGCCTCCGACATTGCCCTTGAGGTTCACACCACCGAACCCGGCGTGCAATTTTATTCAGCCTTCAAGCTGAATGTTCCCGTTCCGGGCCTCGATGGCCGCCATTATGGCCCCTTTGCCGGTTTCTGTCTGGAAACGCAGATATGGCCGGATGCCGTCAATCATCCCGATTTCCCCTACGCGATCCTGCGTCCCGGCGAGACCCTGCGTCAGGAAACCGACTATATTTTCAAGAAGGGTTGAGGCGGCGGGCTGGGCTCAGTCCAGCACGCATCCCACATAACCGCCCGATGCTCGGGCACGCCGTTCGATAAGGCCGGCAAGCCGTTGCAAACCACGCCCCGGCTTGCTGGCAACGCGATCGATGGGATTGGGCAGAGAAACGGCAAGCAGTGCCGCTTGGCGGGAGCTGAGCTTTGCCGCCGGTACCTTGAAATGGTGCTGTGCTGCGGCCTCGATGCCGTAAATGCCGGGTCCCCATTCGGCAACGTTGAGATAAATCTCCATCATCCGTTTTTTGGACCAGACGAAATCGGCAGCAATCGCCAGCGGTAACTCCAGCCCCTTGCGCAAGAACGAGCGGCCGTTCCAGAGGAACAGGTTCTTGGCCGTCTGCATGGGAATGGTGCTGGCGCCACGGGTGGACGCGCCTTCGAGCGCATTGTTGACCACGGACTGCATCTGGTTCCAGTCAACGCCGCCGTGGAAACAGAATTGTCCGTCCTCGGACATCATGACGGATTGCACAAGGCGCGGCGAAATATCCTCGAGCGGCACCCAGCGCCGGTCATAACCCTGAAGTGTCACCAGATCGGCAAGCATCAGCGTCGAGACCGGCCGCATGAAAGGCAGGGCGTAAACCGGGATCAGCAGATAGGGCAGGATCAGCAACGCCAGCAAGGTCATGATGATACGCTTTGCCAACGTGCGAAAATCCACCTTCGGACTGCTCCGGTCTTCCGCCAGCACGGCGTAATCTGCGTCGCTTTCAGGCGTACTGCTCAATATTCGTCAAAGCCCCGCACCAATCGAAGCCTTTCATATTCCATTGCCGCCTTCAAGGCGAGTCCGGTCAAACAGTTGACCTCAGGAATCACGAAAAGGTTGCCTGGCCCCGCGCGCCATGCCAAAGAGCGCGGCATGGACGCTCAGATGACGAATTTCGAAACGAAGCTGCGCGATAACGCGGCACAGACCGAATCCCTGCTTGGTCGCCTGCTTTCCGCAGAGGCGCGTGCGGATGAGATTACGCGCCCGCAAAACCTGCTCGACGCTATGCGTCATGGTGTGCTGAACGGCGGCAAACGCCTGCGGCCCTTCCTGGTCATAGAAAGCACGGCCTTGCTCGGCGGAAATGCCGAAGCAGCCCATCATGTCGGTGCCGCGCTGGAATGCCTGCATTGTTACTCGCTGGTGCACGACGATCTGCCAGCGATGGATGACGACGACCTGCGCCGCGGCCAGCCGACAGTGCACCGCAAATTCGACGAGGCGACCGCCATTCTCGCAGGCGACAGCCTGCTGACACTCGCCTTCGACATTGTCGCATCGGACGAAAATCCTCTTGAGGCAGACCGCAAGGCGGCTCTCGTGCTCTCGCTCGCCCGCGCCGCAGGCATCGGCGGCATGGCGGGCGGTCAGGCGCTCGATCTGGCTGCGGAAAAGAACGCACCTGATGAGACCGGCATTATTACATTGCAGGCTATGAAAACCGGTGCGCTGCTTCGCTTCGCCTGCGAGGCAGGCGCGATCATCGCGGGCAGCGATGTTTCCGAAAGACAAAGACTGCGCCTCTTCGGTGAAAAGATCGGCCTTGCCTTCCAGCTTGCCGACGATCTCCTGGATCTGACCGCCGATGCCGCCACCATGGGCAAGGCAACCGGCAAGGATGCCGCACGCGGCAAGGGAACGCTGGTGGCACTACGCGGTGAAGACTGGGCGCGCCTCAAGCTTCAGGAACAGGTGGCGGAAGCCTCCGAACTTCTGGCCCCCTACGGCGAAAAGGCCGCGATACTCATCGCGGCCGCCAGATTCATCGCCGAACGGAAAAGCTGAGCCGGTTTCCCGGCTCACCGTTTTTCAGCCAATCAGCCCTTGAGCGGCGAAATCAGCACTTCGACGCGACGGTTCTGGGCGCGGCCATCCGGCGTTGCGTTCGAAGCGATCGGCTGCGAGGGGCCGAAGCCAAGCGTCGAAATACGGCGCTGGTCGACGCCGCGTGCGCCGAGATAATTTGCAACAGACGCCGCACGACGCTCGGAAAGCGCCTGGTTGTGCTGCTGGCTGCCGGTGGAGTCGGTATGGCCGTTGATGTCGATGAGCGTGCGGTTGAACTTGTTCAGCACGATGGCGACGGAATCGAGTGTCTGATAGAAGGGCGGGATGACCTGATCCTGATCCGTCGCGAAGGTGATGTTCGACGGCATGTTGAGAACGATGCTGTCGCCACGGCGGGTAACCGAAACGCCAGTGCCCTGAAGCTGGGCGCGAAGCTCGGATTCCTGACCATCCATGTAATTGCCGATTGCGCCACCGGCGAGTGCACCGATGCCGGCGCCGATGAGGGCTGCGTTGCGGCGACCGACCGGCGAACCGCCGACAGCCAGACCACCGAGAGCACCGACGACAGCGCCGATACCAGCGCCGCCCGCCGTGTTCGACATCTTCTGCTCACCCGTATAGGGATCGGTGGTGGTGCACGCGGAAAGATAGGTCCCGCAAAGGGCAACGATCGCGATTTTTTTGATCATGTGTTTTGATGCTCCGAAGGGTTCAGGCGGTATGACAGTGGAATTTCGGCATTTTCACGGTAGTTTTTACTCCGCCGCATCTTTCCGGCCAAAACGCTTTTCGATGTAATCGATCACAAGCGCTTCAAAATCCGCGGCGATGTTGGGACCGCGCAGGGTGAGCGCCTTCTCGCCATCGATGAAGATCGGTGCAGCGGGGCTTTCGCCGGTTCCAGGCAGTGAAATGCCGATATCGGCATGTTTGCTTTCGCCGGGGCCATTAACGATGCAGCCCATGACAGCAACATTGAGCGCTTCCACACCGGGATATTTTTCACGCCAGATCGGCATGTTCTTGCGAATGTCATTCTGGATATTCTGGGCAAGTTCCTGAAAGACGGTAGAGGTGGTGCGCCCGCAGCCGGGACATGCCGCAACCACCGGAATGAACTGGCGGAAACCCATGACCTGCAGCAATTCCTGCGCCACCTGCACCTCGCGGGTGCGGTCGCCGTTCGGCTCCGGCGTCAGCGAGACGCGGATCGTGTCGCCAATACCGTGCTGCAGCACATAACCCATGGCAGCAGACGAGGCGACGATGCCCTTGGAACCCATGCCGGCTTCGGTAAGACCGAGATGCAGTGCGTGGTTGGAGCGTTCCGACAGCATCGAATAAACGGCAATCAGGTCCTGTACCTGGCTGACCTTGGCAGACAGGATGATGCGGTTGCGCGGCAGGCCGATTTCTTCGGCAAGCTCTGCGGAAATCAGTGCCGACTGGACGATGGCTTCGCGGGTGACCTGACGGGCAGAGAGCGGAAAACCCTCCTCCTTGTTCTTGTCCATCAGCGTCGTCAGCAATTCCTGGTCAAGCGATCCCCAGTTCACACCGATGCGAACCGGCTTGTCATAACGGATCGCCATTTCGACGATTTCGCCGAACTGCTTGTCCTTCTTGTCCTTGAAGCCGACATTGCCGGGATTGATGCGGTATTTCGCCAGTGCTTCGGCACAGGCCGGATGATCGGCCAGAAGCTTGTGGCCGATATAGTGGAAATCGCCAATCAGCGGCACGTCCATTCCAAGGCGCAGCAGCCGTTCGCGGATTTTCGGCACAGCGGCAGCGCTCTCATCGCGATCGACGGTGATGCGCACCATTTCAGAACCGGCCTGGAAAAGTGCCGCCACCTGCTGCACGGTGGCGTCGATATCCGCCGTGTCGGTATTGGTCATGGATTGTACGACGACAGGCGCACCGCCACCCACGATGACGCCCCCTACGTCGACGGCAACGGATGCACGGCGGGGCTTTGGATCGTAATCGGCGTGTGACGTCATGGCGGTCTCTGGAGCTTGCGGCAAGGTCTGGCAATTGAGGTGAAACAAGGGGGCCTGCTTGTCAACACCCAACGCATAAGAGCTTCTACTTTACCGCAATCATGGCAAAATTCGAGACGCCTATTCCTTGCCCGCACCATCCGCATGCCGGGCGAGCCGCGAAAGCAGCAAAACCACCACATGCAACAACGGCAGAGCGAGAAATACGCTGGCGAGGCCGGTATGTTCGGCAATGAAGCCGATGGCCGAGGGTGCTACCAGAATCCCGGAATAACCCATGGTGGTGACGACCGACAGGCCGATGCCGGGTGCCAATCCCGGCATGTTCCCCGCCGCCGAAAAGGCGATCGGCACCATGTTGGAAATACCGATGCCGGCAATCGCGAAGCCGATGATCACAAACGTGGAATTTCCCGCAAGACCCGCAATCAGAAGGCCCGCAATCGACATGACCGAGCAGAACCGCAGGGTATTGACCGCGCCGAACCGGTCGCGCACCAGATCGCCGGCAAAACGCATGGCCGCCATGGTCATGGAAAAGGCCGCGAAAGCGAAACCGGACTGGGACACGGAAGCGCCGAGTTCATTGCGCAGATAAAGGGCACCCCAATCGAGGATCGCGCCTTCCGGAATCATCGAAAACAGCGCCATCAGACCGATAATCCACGGCAAGGGCGTCAGCGGCAAGCGACCTTTCGGACGCTCCTCCTCGGCATGCGGGCGATCCGCAAGAACGCGCGGCCACGCGACGACGAGCAAAACAAGGGCGATGACCGTCAACGCGATCGCATGCCCCTGCACGCCAATGGCCGTGATGAGATAGCCGCCAAGACCGGCACCGATCAGGCCGCCCAGGCTCCAGAAAGCATGGCACGACGACATGATGGCGCGGCGCATGTCACGCTCGACCGCCACCGCATTGGCGTTCATGGCGACATCCATCGCCCCTGTC
Source organism: Rhizobium sp. AN68 (assembly GCF_030758035.1). Taxonomy (NCBI): domain Bacteria; kingdom Pseudomonadati; phylum Pseudomonadota; class Alphaproteobacteria; order Hyphomicrobiales; family Rhizobiaceae; genus Rhizobium; species Rhizobium sp. AN68. The sequence continues at coordinate 2,622,630 of NZ_JARWMI010000003.1, forward strand.
AGCCCGCCGAACAGGAAAACCGCAATCACACCTGCCCAGATCGTGTCTGCCCAGGAGATGAAAAGCAGTGTCGGCAAGAAAATAGCCGCACTCGCAAGGCTGACCGTTCGCGATCCGAAACGGGCGATCTGGGAACCGGCGATCGGCATGAAAACCAGCGAGCCGACGCCGAAAACCAGAATGATCAGGCCAAGCGCACTTTCACTGAGGGATAACCGCGCCGCAAATTCCGGTATTTTGGGCGCCCACGATCCCATCATGAAACCGTTCATCAAAAACAGCAGGGATACACCGAGCCTGTGCCGCGTCAGATAGGACGAGCGCTTGACCGTCGGCGAAAATGTCGTGGGGCCGTTCATCGGTAATATCCTTCAGACTTGACCGTGAGAGAGTTGGACGGCGTCATCGCCGCCGAAATGAACTTGTACGCCTTTAGCCGACAGCGCCTCGACCAATGTGCGGTCGGCGTCATGTTCCAGCACCAGGGAAAGAGGCGGAGAAAAGTCGTGCACGTGAAACGCCGCCTTGTGGCCCAGCTTTTCCGTGGTGATGGCGGCAACAATCCGCTGGCTGGCGCTGCAGGCAAGCCGCTTGAACACGGCATCCTCGAAAATATCCGCCGACAGGCCGGTCTCAGCCGCAACACCGCAAACGCCAAGAATACACAGTTCGGGCCGCATCAGCTCGAGTTGCCGCAACGCCAAGGCGTCGATGGCCGCACCGACGGCCGGATCGACCTTGCCGCCGATCATGATCAAATCGATATCGGCCCGCCCCGTGAGTTCAGCGGCAATAGCAGGCGTATTCGTTACCACCGTCAATTTGAGACCGGCGGGGACAGCTCTTGCAATGGCCAGATTGGTGGAGCCGGCATCGATGAAGACGACCATGCCCGGCTCAAGCAGCGGAATTGCTGCGCACGCCAACGAAGCCTTGCGATCGGCATCCTCGGCGATCCGTGTCTTCAGCGGCACCGTCTTGCTATCGGAAAGCAACGCCCCGCCATAGACGCGGAGACACTCCCCGCGCGCCGCCATATCCCGCAGATCCCGGCGGACCGTATCTTCCGAAACGCCGAAATTCTGGGCCAGATCCTGCGCAAGCACGCGGCCGCTTTGCCGCAACTGTGAAAGGATGAGCGCCTGCCGCTCGCTGACAAAATGATCGCTCATCGGGACTCATGCATAAACAGGAACAAACGTGCACGAACATGCATATTTGAGTTTTAGCGAAGGTGCAACAGCAAAACGCCCGCCGGGAGGGCGGGCGTTTATAATGAAAGACAAAATATCGCGGCTAGCGATGCCGTGTGGGCATCATTCCGCGTAAGCGATCAGCAGATCCTTTGCGTCGATCTGGTCACCCGGGCGCACGAGAACCTCGGCGACCTTGCCATCGCGTTCGGCGTGAAGCGCAGTTTCCATCTTCATGGCTTCGATGGAGAGCAGCACGTCGCCGGCCTTGACCTCCTGACCCTGGTTGATGAAGACGCGGCTGATGACACCCGGCATCGGCGCACCAATATGTGTGCCATTGCCGAGTTCCGCTTTGCGGCGCACCGCAGAGCCGGATGCGCCATGAGCGCGATCCGGCACCTTGATGCGGCGCGGCTGGCCGTTGATCTCGAAGAACACCGTCACCATGCCCTTATCGTCAGTGCCTGAAGAGGCTTGATTGACGATGACCAGCGTTTTGCCGCGCTCGATATCGGCAAACAGCTCTTCACCGTCCTCCATGCCGTAGAAATACGCATGGGTGGGAAGCACGGAAACCGGACCGTAGGTCTCGGAGGTCAGCGCGAAATCGGTGAACACCTTCGGATACATCAGATAGGATGCGAATTCGAAGTCGTTGACGGAACGCTCGAGTTTGGTCTCGATCGCCTTTCTCTCCGCATCGAGATCGGCATCCGGCAGCAATGAGCCGGGACGAACCGTATAGGGCGCGTCACCCTTCAGCGCCTTTTTCTGCAGGGCTTCCGGCCAGCCGCCTGGCGACTGTCCAAGATCGCCCTTCAGCATCGAAACCACCGAGTCCGGGAAGGACACTTCGCGATCAGGATTTTCCACGTCGGCGACCGTCAGATCCTGGCTCACCATCATCAGCGCCATATCGCCGACAACCTTGGAGGACGGCGTGACCTTGACGATATCGCCGAACATCCGGTTGGCGTCGGCATAGGCCTGCGCGACCTCGTGCCAGCGGCTCTCAAGACCGAGCGAGCGCGCCTGCTCCTTGAGATTGGTGAATTGCCCACCGGGCATTTCATGCAGATAGACTTCCGAGGCAGGGCCCTTCAGATCGCTTTCGAAAGCCGCATACTGGTTGCGCGCCGACTCCCAGTAGAACGAGATGCGGCGGATCCATTCCGTATCGAGACCCGTATCGCGTTCCGATCCGGCCAGCGCTTCCACGATGGAACCGAGGCAGGGCTGGGACGTGTTGCCCGAAAGCGCATCCATGGCGGCATCCACCGCATCCACGCCCGCATCGACGGCGGCAAGCACGGTCGCAGCCGCAATGCCGGATGTGTCATGCGTGTGGAAATGGATAGGCAGGCTGGTCGCCTCCCTCAGCGCCTTGAACAGCACCTTGGCAGCGGCAGGCTTCAGAAGTCCCGCCATATCCTTGACGGCGATGATGTGCGCGCCTGCACGCTCCAGCTCGGCGGCGAGGTTGGTATAATATTTCAGGTCGTATTTTGGACGCGCAGAATTGAGGATATCGCCCGTGTAGCAGATGGCCGCTTCGCAGAGCTTGTTCTCCTCGGCGATCGCATCCATCGATACGCGCATATTCTCCACCCAGTTCAGGCAGTCGAACACGCGGAACAGGTCGATACCGCCCTTCGCAGCCTGACGGACGAAATATTTCACGACATTGTCTGGATAGTTCTTGTACCCGACGCCGTTCGCACCGCGCAGCAGCATTTGCAGCAGCAGGTTCGGCGCACCCTCGCGGATCAGCGCCAGGCGCTCCCACGGGTCTTCCGTCAGGAAGCGCATGGAAACGTCGAAAGTGGCGCCGCCCCAGCACTCCAGAGACAGAAGCTGCGGCAAGGCCTTGGCATAGACGCTTGCGACGCCGGCAATGTCATGGGTACGCATGCGTGTGGCCAGCAGCGACTGATGGCCGTCGCGCATCGTCGTGTCCGTTACCAGCACCCGCTTTTCGTTGCGCATCCAGTCGGCAAAGCCCTTCGGCCCCAGCCGGTCGAGCAATTGCTTGGTGCCATCAGGCGTCGGCGCATCGATGTAGGGAACCACCGGCTGTGCCGCATTTGCCGGTGGCCTGACGCGGCCCTTGGTTTCCGGATGCCCGTTCACCGTCACATCGGCAAGATAGGTGAGCAGCTTCGTAGCGCGGTCCTGACGCTTGACCTGTGCAAACAGCTCCGGCGTCGAATCGATGAAGCGGGTCGTATAGGTGTTGTTGCGGAAACTCGCATGGCCAATGATGGCCTCGAGGAAGGTCAGGTTGGTCGCAACACCGCGAATTCGGAATTCGCGCAGCGCGCGGTCCATGCGGCTGATCGCTTCATCCGGCTGCGGCGCCCAGGCCGTTACCTTCACCAAAAGCGGATCGTAATAACGGGTAATGATCGCCCCCGAATAGGACGTCCCGCCATCCAGACGAATGCCGAAGCCGGACGCCGAGCGGTACGCCGTTATACGGCCGTAGTCGGGAATGAAATTGTGCTCCGGGTCTTCCGTGGTGATACGGCACTGCAGTGCATGGCCGTTGAGGCGGATATCTTCCTGTTTCGGCACGCCCGATTCCGGCGTGCCGATGGCGGCCCCTTCCAGAATATGGATTTGCGCCTTGACGATATCGATGCCGGTCACGACTTCGGTGACGGTATGCTCCACCTGAATGCGCGGATTGACCTCGATGAAGTAGAATTTGCCGGTATCGACATCCATCAGATATTCGACCGTGCCGGCGCCGATATAATTGGTCGCAGCCGCGATCTTCAAGGAATAGGCGGCCAGTTCCTGACGCTGCGCTTCGCTGAGATAGGGTGCCGGCGCGCGCTCAACCACTTTTTGATTGCGGCGCTGGATCGAACAATCGCGCTCGAACAGATGTACGACATTGCCGTGGGTATCACCGAGAACCTGGCTCTCGACGTGGCGGGCGCGCTCGAGCAGCTTTTCGAGATAGACCTCGTCCTTGCCGAAAGCGGCCTTCGCCTCGCGCTTGGCCTCGGTGACCTCGCGTGCCAGATCCTCCTTTTTGCGGATGGCGCGCATGCCGCGACCGCCGCCGCCCCAGGAGGCCTTCAACATCACGGGATAACCGATCTCTTCGGCCAGCCGCTCCACCTCGGCCATATCGTCCGGCAGCGGCTTGGTTGCAGGAACAACGGGAACATTGACCGAGATCGCCAGATTGCGGGCGGCAACCTTGTTGCCGAGCTGGCGCATCGTATCCGCCGTCGGTCCGATGAAGGTGATGCCAGCCTTGTTACAGGCCTCAACGAATTCGGGGCTTTCGGACAAAAGGCCGTAACCGGGATGGATCGCGTCCGCGCCGGAAAGTCTGGCCACGCGGATGACCTCCTCAATCGAAAGATAGCTCTCGATTGGTCCCATATCCTTGGCGAGATGCGGACCCCTGCCGACCTGATAACTTTCATCCGCCTTGAAGCGGTGCAAAGACAGCTTGTCCTCTTCCGCCCAAATGGCGACGGTTTTTATCCCCAGCTCGTTCGCTGCCCGGAAAACTCGGATCGCAATTTCGGATCGGTTGGCAACAAGTATTTTCGATATTTTCAAGACGGTCTCCCCACACGCCAAAACAGAATTTCTGCTGCACTGCGGAATTAAGCAGCAAAACCCGGTCTTGAAAAGGGCAATTCGGGAGAGAAGCGTACTGTCGTAACTAGCTCAGCAAGCCGTTGCGAAAGGCGAGTGCTACAGTATGCTGCCTGTTCTTGGCGCTGAACCGACGCTGGATTCCATTGATATACCAGTCGACCGTGTGATTGGAGATCGATAGCTGGCGTCCAATTTCGGTTGAGGTCATGCCATCAGCCATCAGCGTCAGAACTTCCATTTCCCGCCTTGTAAGTTCAAGAGCGGAAACATTCGGCGCGTTGTTGAGGTTATGGACCTGGCCTGAAAGATCGAGCAGACGCCAGAACACCGCGCGCGTGGCCGCATCCAGCAGCTCAACGTGCAACGAAGGCAATTGCCGGTCCTCGCCGCCAAGGAACACCGCGCCGATGAATCCCGCGCGCCCGTGCACCGGAAAGGCATACCCACCCTGCAGACCGTAACGGCCGGCATCGTGAAAAAACACATTCGCCCTTTTTCGATGCATCGCGCGGGGCAGGCCCTCAAGCGCCTCTTTCCACTGAAACGGCTTGTGCACCATGCCGATCACCTTACGGACGGGATCGACGAGATTATATTTCTTGGCGCGGTAGACCTCGATCCACCCTTCCGGGAGATGTTGTGCGAGAATCTGGCCGGTGGAAGCAAGCTCCCCGGTCATCCGCCGGCTGACGAGGAAATATTCGAAACCATATTCGCGAATAAGTGTTACAAATTCGGAGCGAACACGATCAGCGTTTCCCGCCTGGTAGCACGCAGAGATGAAGTGAAGAATATCATGCATAAAGACACATGCCCGGAGCTTGGCTGGAAGGGATGACATGAAGGACATGGTCCCGCGAGGACGTCATGTTACTCGGGCGCCGGTCGGTTCAGACTGAACATATCGTCGTTAGCAATCCCTGAAACGAACATGCAAAATCTTGTGACGGCGTCCCCTAGAAACATCGGGTTCAGTTTTTTTTCGGTTCGCACGCGTGCTCGGTTTGTTAAGCCGCCATTCAGACTGAAAGAGCGATAATTACACAAATTTCGCCGTCTCATGCAACCTTGCTAAAACAGCATTGTATTGAGACCGAACAATCAACCGCTCGAAACAGACGCTGGACTGGATTGAAAATTTGACTTTGTTTCAGGTTTACACACGCGCCCTGCGCTATCTGACCGTACATAAATGGCGGGTGTTGATCGTTGTCATCGCCAACATCATTCTTGCAGCGATCACCATTGCCGAACCCGTGCTGTTTGGACGGATCATCGACGCCATCTCTTCCGGCTCCGATGTCACGTCCATCCTCATCCTGTGGGCGGGTTTCGGCGTCTTCAACACCGTGGCTTATGTCGCTGTCGCCCGCGAGGCCGACCGGCTAGCCCACGGTCGCCGCGCGACCCTGCTGACGGAAGCCTTCGGCCGGATCATCTCCATGCCGCTCTCCTGGCACCATCTGCGCGGCACCTCGAACGCGCTGCATACGCTTCTACGCGCCAGCGAGACGCTGTTCGGCCTGTGGCTCGAATTCATGCGCACGCATCTGGCGACTTTCGTCGCGCTCGTACTGCTTATTCCGACAGCCATTGCCATGGACCTGCGCCTCAGCTTCGTCCTGATCGGTCTTGGCATCGTCTACTGGTTCATTGGCAAGTGGGTGATGGGCCGCACCAAGGATGGCCAGGCTTCGGTCGAGGAGCATTATCACAGCGTTTTTGCCCATGTCAGCGATTCCATCAGCAACGTGTCCGTCCTGCACAGCTACAACCGCATCGAGGCTGAAACGAAGGCGCTGAAATCCTTCACCGAAAAACTGCTGAGCGCCCAATATCCGGTGCTCGACTGGTGGGCTTTCGCAAGTGCCTTGAACCGCACTGCCTCCACCGTTTCGATGATGATCATCCTCGTCATCGGCACCGTGCTGGTGAAGAACGGCGAATTGCGCGTCGGTGACGTGATTGCCTTCATCGGTTTCGCCAATCTTCTCATCGGCCGTCTCGATCAGATGCGTCAGTTCGTGACCCAGATTTTCGAGGCGCGCGCAAAGCTCGAGGATTTCTTCGTGCTGGAGGATTCCGTCAAGGAACGGGAAGAACCGGGCGACGCCCGCGAATTGTCCAATGTCTCCGGCACCGTGGAGTTCCGCAACGTCAATTTCGGTTTCGCCAACACCAAGCAGGGTGTCCACGACATCTCGTTTACGGCCAAGGCCGGCCAGACGATTGCCATCGTCGGACCGACGGGCGCGGGCAAGACCACGCTCATCAATCTTCTGCAGCGTGTTTATGATCCTGATTCAGGCCAGATTCTGATCGATGGAACCGACATCTCGACGGTGACGAAGAACTCGCTCAGAAACTCCATCGCCACGGTGTTCCAGGATGCCGGCCTTCTGAACCGCTCCATCCGCGAAAACATCCGCCTTGGTCGCGAATCCGCTACCGACGCGGAGGTCGTGGAAGCAGCAGCCGCTGCTGCTGCGACGGATTTCATCGACAGCCGTATCACCGGCTACCTGACCCAGGTGGGTGAACGCGGCAACCGCCTGTCCGGTGGCGAGCGCCAGCGTATCGCCATTGCGCGTGCTATCCTGAAGAACGCTCCCATCCTGGTCCTTGACGAGGCAACCAGCGCGCTGGACGTGGAAACGGAAGCACGAGTTAAGGCCGCCGTGGACGCGCTGAGAATGAACCGCACGACCTTCATCATCGCCCACCGCCTTTCCACGGTACGCGATGCCGATCAGGTGCTGTTCCTCGATCAAGGCCGTATCATTGAAAAGGGCACGTTCGACGAGCTCAGCCAGCGTGGCGGACGCTTCACCTCGCTGCTGCGCACCAGCGGCCTGCTGACAGAGGACGAGGGCCAGCCCCGGCCGAAAGCCATCGCCTCCTGACACTCTGGCTTACGGAATATAATAAGGGCGGGCACCGTGGTGTCCGCCCTTTTTCTTTGTCCGTTTTCCAAGGTCTGCGAAGCTGCAGACATGTGCCTTGATAATGCAGGAAAGGGCCAAGCCTTAGCCTTAGCCTTGGCCTTGGCCTTGGCCTTGGCCATCAGCATTCAGCGATAAAACAGCGCAGAAACATGGCTCTGTAAAACTGCTCTGCCTGCGTGCCACGTCGAGAGGAGCACGGCTCACATTCTCGTTGGCCCTTGCAAGACCGTCGCGAGGCTGTGTCATTTCTCTAATTGAGATGATGCTGGAGATACCCGCCAGGACAAAGCTGTTACCGCGCCTCCGTACAGACAAACAATACCAGGGCAGCCACAATAAAAATTAAGGCCCCTGCGTCACCGCAGGAGCCTGATTTTAAAAGCAAACGTAGAGCCGGTCGTCAGTCGAACGGGATCACCCGATCGTCAGCCGACAGGGGCTTGCCGTCGACGGATACAGAGACCTCTGCCGTGCCGGCCTTACGGCTGACGACGATGTCCTTTGCTTTACCGTCCAGCGTGATCTTCACCGAGAAGCCGCTCCAGTCTTCGGGCAGCGACGGCGCGATGTGAAGCTTGCCTTCGGTTCGGGTGATACCGAGAATGCCCTCGATCGCGGCGCGATAGAGCCAGCCGGCGGAACCCGTGTACCAGCTCCAGCCGCCGCGACCCGCATAAGCGCCCTCACCATAGACATCGGCGGTCACCACATAGGGTTCGACCCGATAGGTTTCGGAGGATGCCGCGTCGAGCGCATGGTTGACGGGGTTGAGCAGCTTGAAGCAGTTCCACGCCTCCTGCGCACGCCCCTGCTTGGCAAGGGCAAGCACTACCCAGGTCGCCGCGTGGGTATATTGTCCGCCGTTTTCGCGCACACCCGGCGGATATCCCTTGATATAACCCGGATCATGCGGTGCCCGCGAGAATGGCGGGGTGAACAGACGGATGATACCGGCCTTTTCATCGACCAGATGCTCAATGACAGCGTCCATCGCCTGCCGTGACCGCCCTTCTTCACCCTCGCCGGAAAGAACGCTCCAGCTCTGGCCAAGTGAATCGATCTGGCATTCCTCGCTGGTGGCGGAACCGAGCGGCGTGCCGTCATCGAAATAACCGCGACGGTAATAGCTGCCGTCCCAACCCGCAGTTTCGAGAGCATTGCGAAGCTTTTCGCGATGCGCCGACCACCTGCCGACACGGTCTGTATCACCGCGCTTTTCGGCGATCGCTATGAAATCGCGAAGCGCTCCGGCCAGGAACCAGCCAAGCCAGACACTGGTGCCCTTGCCGCCGATGCCGACACGGTTCATGCCGTCGTTCCAGTCACCGCCGAGGATCAGCGGCAGACCGTTTTCGCCGGTGCGATGGATCGCGAGATCAAGCGCCAGAGCCGCGTGTTCGTAGAGGCTAGCGGATTTGTCGCTCGTCTCCGGCTGGAAGAAGGCATCGTGCTGCCCCGGCATCAATGCCGGTCCCTTGATGAAGGGGATGCTTTCATCAAGGATGGCCGCATCGCCCGTAGCCGAGACATACTGGTTGATCGCATAAGCGAGCCAGACCACGTCATCAGAGATCGTCGTGCGGACACCTGCACCGGTCAAAGGCAGCCACCAATGCTGGACGTCGCCTTCCGCAAACTGGCGGCCTGCCGCACGCAGGATCTGCTTGCGAGCGAGATCCGGCTGGTAGAGCAGGAATGCCAGCGTGTCCTGAAGCTGGTCACGGAAGCCGAAGGCGCCGCTCGACTGATAGAAGGCCGTGCGCGCCAGGATGCGGCACGCCAGCGCCTGATAGGGCAACCAGCTATTGACCATGTGGTTGAAGCCGGCATCGGGCGTGGTAACCTGCAACTGGCCGGTAAAGCCAGTCCAGAACGCCTTGCTGCCCTCCAGCACCGACTGGAAATCCGCCGCACGGACTTGTTCGACCAGCGTTGCCGCCTCCTCCGCATTGTCGGCATCGCCGAGAATGAAGGTCATATGCCGTTCTTCGCCCGGCTTCAGGTGGATTTCCTGCATCAAGGCGGCGCAGGGATCGCCGTCCACCTCGGTGCTGCCACTGAGTGCCGCACCGGACACAATGCCCTGTGGAGCCTGTGCAGAACCGAAGCGGCCGATGAATTCACGGCGGCTGGTGGTAAAGCCGCTTGCCTCGCTGTCGAGCGTCAGGAAGGCAGTGCGGGTGCTATAGTCGATGCTGTAAGGGTTGGAGGCAAAAATCGCATTGCTGCCGGCATCGTGCCTGCTCAGGATGAACGGCGCAGATTTCTGGCCATTATTGCCCAGCACCCATTCCACATAAGCATAGACTTTCAGGCGGCGGCTTTTCGAACCCTTGTTGCGTACGATGAGCTGCGAGAACTTGACCGGCTTTTCACGGTCTACCGTCTGCGTCACCTCGACTTCAAGCTTATCCGTCTTGCCGGTCATTACGGAGTAACCGAGACCATGACGGGTTTCGAACAGGGCTTCCGGATCACGCGAAAGGGCAGCACAGGGCGTATAGAGCTTTCCTGTTTCCACATCGGCAACATAGAAGGCCTCGCCCGGCCGGTTGATGACCGGATCGTTGCTCCAGGGTGTCAGCTGATAGTCACGGGAATTGCGGCTCCAGGTGAAACCAGCGCCTTCCGCCGACACATGGAAGCCGAAACTTTCGTTCGAGATGACGTTGATCCAAGGATGCGGTGTGGATTGCCCACCATGCAGGCGCACGACATATTCCTCTCCGCTTTTGGCGAAACCACCAAAACCGTTCCAGAAATCGAGATCGCCCGCATCCTCGACAGCCTCAGCGACGGGGAATGCAGGCACTGGCAGGCGAGCCTGCGCGGCCTCAGTCGCGCCGTCAGGACCGCGATGCGCCGCAAAAAGCGACACGGCGCGGTTGATCTGGTCGACAATCTTGCCATTCCGCACATGCAGCACGACACGGGAGGCCGCCAGAAGCGCGCTCCAGGTCTCTTCGTCCATCAAGTCGCGGCGAACGGAGAACACATGCGGCCTACCACCATCGGCGGGATTGATGCGACGCTGTGCCTCGGAAATATGATCCAGCGCATGCTGCATATCCTGTGCATACGACGCGGCCCGTTCGTTGACGATGACGAGATCGAAGATCACGCCGCGCGAACGCAGATATTCGTGGGCGCTGAGCGCCTCACGGGCAATATCCATGTCCATATCGTCGTTGATACGCAGGCTGAAGATCGGGAAATCGCCCGAAATGGCAAGCGGCCAAAGCGCCCGCTGCGAAGCGAGGCCCGTTTTCAGCGTTTCCGAATCCGCGCGCAGATGCATGTCCGGATAGGTCAGATAACGGCCGAGATGCTGGAAAGCGGCGGCCTGCTGCGAAGTGACACCCACATGGCGCATCTGCACCTGCGTGCGCGTCCATGCATGCACGAGTTCATGGGCAAATGCGTCAGGATGGCGATAACGGTCGATCGCCTTGTCGACTTCCTCGCGGCTCGGCGCGGCAATCGTCCAGAAAATCACGCTCACCTTCTTGCCGGCCGGTACGCGCACAGTGCGGCGCAACGACAGGATTGGATCGAGCGTGAAGCCGTCGGTGTTGGAAAGCGTAGCACCCGTATCGAATGCAGCCGCTTCACCGAGCGATCTGCCGCGGCCGATGAACTTGGCGCGGTCCGTCTCGAACTCCGTCGGGCGCGACGGGCCGGCGTTATCGGCAGCAAGATGCGCGATGATCGTTCCGGGCTCATTCGGGCTGCGGCGGTTACGCCAGGCGCGGATGACATCGCCGCGCCGGCCGATCTCCGTCTGCACGAACATGCGCGAGAACAGCGGATGGGCGTTGTCGTCGTCTTCCGACGCAATGACCGGCTCCATATAGGAGGTCACTTCAATGTAACGATCCTCGGAACCGACATTGAGCAGCGTGACGCGGCGGCCATCGGCATCGTGCTCGGTGGCGACGATGCATTCAACGACGCTCTGCAGATCGCCGACATTCTTGTGGAATTCGGCCTTGTCGTCGGTGAAGATCGTCTTGGTCTTTTCGCCTTCGATGACACGCGGCTCAGCCGTCGCACTCCACCATTGTCCATTGGTGGTATCGCGCAGGAAGATGAAGGTTCCCCAACGATCTTCGGTCGGGTCGGCCTTCCAGCGGGAAATCGCCTGACCGTTCCATTTCGAATATCCAGCACCGGTTGAGGTGAGCATCGTCGAATAATGGCCGTTCGACAGGAACACCACTTCGCGGTCGCGCACGGCCGGGTCGGCGATGGAGCGCACTTCCGCACGCAGCAGGTCTGCCTGTTCCTTGCCTGGGGTTTCCGGCTCGTATTTGGCGCTCATGACAGGCACTTCGCGCGGTGCCTTTTCCTGCAACAGGAGTTCGGCCGCCTCGATTACCGGGTCGGAATGGAAGAGTTCGCGCAATACACCGTCAAAGGCGACGTTGGCGACAGCCGCGATCGACATGCCGTGGTGGTGGGCATAATAGTTGTAGACCACCGCGCAGACCTTGCCGTCAGGCACACGTGTCGGCGTGAAATCCACGGCATCATGGAAGCCGTACTGTCCAAGCGCGCCAAGCTTGCGCAGCTTGTCGAGGTTTTCCAGCGCACCGTCAGGATCGTACTGGCTGGCGAGGATCGACGCATAGGGCGCGATGACAGCATTCTGGCCGAGACCGCGCTTGAGGCCAAGCGTCGGCACACCGAAATTGGTGTACTGGTAGTTCATGTTGTGATCGCGGGCGTTGAACGCCGCTTCGGAAATGCCCCATGGCGTGCCGAGACGGCGGCCGTGGTTCATCTGTTCCTTGACGATCAGATTGTTGGTCTGGTTGAGAATGCCACCCTGACGCTCCTGCATGACGAGCGGAGGCATCAGATATTCGAACATCGAACCCGACCAGGAGACCAACGCGCCCTGCGCACCGATCGGCACGACCTGGCGGCCGAGACGGTACCAGTGCTCGGTCGGCAGATCGCCCTTGGCGATGGCAAACAGGCTGGTCAGGCGGCATTCGGACGCCAGAAGGTCGTAGCAGGCCTCGTCCAGTTCCTTGCTTTCGACGCGGTAGCCGATCGACAGAAGACGGCGATCCTTGCGATAAAGGAACGTGAAATCCATCGAGAAAGCGAGGTTGCGGCTGCGGTCGCGCAGCGATGCAAGACGCTGGCGTAGCGGCTCCATATTGGTGAGGTCGATGGCGCTGTCTGAAATATGCGCCTCGCAGCAATCCACGAGCAATTGTGCCCAGCGTGTCACTTCCGCGCTCTGCGCAGACTTTACTTCGTGATCGACATTGGTAGCGAGCTTCTGGATGTCGCGCGCGAGTACCGCAAGATTGATGACGCGGATCGATGCGAATTCATGCTCGCGCTTGACCGAGGCAAGAGCGTTCGAAAAACCGATGATGCGTTCTTCGAGGCGGCGATGCAGCGGACGCAGGTTCTTGCGGTCGTCAGGCAGCGCTTTCAGCGTTTCGCGCAGAATACCGGCGAGATCGCCGATACCGTCGAGATTACCCTGAAGATGCGCGGAAGGCGCTTCCGCCCACTGGCGGCAGGCAGACGAAACCGCAATCAGGTGACCGGCGAGATTACCGCTGTCCACCGCCGAAACGTAACGGGGACCAAGCGTCTGCAGCGTGTCCGTATGGTACCAGTTGTAGAGATGGCCGCGATGTTTCTCCATCTTCTCGACGGTCTGGATCGTGTTCTCGATCCGCTCCAGCGTATCGGCAAAGCTGATCCAGCCAAACTGGCGCGCCGAAATGATGGAAAGCAGGTAAACGCCGATATTGGTAGGCGATGTACGCGAGGCAACAATCGGCTCCGGCGTTTCCTGGAAGTTGTCCGGCGGCAGGTGGTTTTCCTGCGGTGTCACGAAGGCTTCGTAATAACGCCACGTGCGACGCGCGATCTTGCGAAGCTCGAAAGAGACGTGTTCCGAAACGAACAGCCGGTCTTCGGTTTCCGCCGACTGGCTGACATACCAGGCAACGGCGGGAGACAGAACCCAGAGCAGTGTGAAGGGAATGCCGATCAGGAAGGCATTGTCACCGGGCAGCGCCGCAAACAACAGGCCGAGCATGGCCACAACAGGCGCATGCCACATCTGGCGGAAATAATAGGTGATGCCGCCCTGGGCGCTAGACTGCATGCTGGCGGCGGTGCGCCATTCCAGCATCAGCTTGTGGCTGACGAGCAGACGGTAGAGCGAACGGACAATTGCATCCGTCATCATGCAGGCAGAATCGGCAATGAAGACGATACGCAGCGCAACCTGCGCATTGGTGGCGCGGATTTCCGACCAGATGGTATGGAAATGCGCCTGAGGCACGATATCAGTGGAGCGCGGCACGAGGCCGGAAAGCAGCGAGAGCGTCGGAGCGACGAACAGCGAGAAGATCAGCAGGATCTGCCAGATCAGCGCACCGAGCGGGTCCATGAAATACCAGCCGAGGATCGAGGCAAAGAACCAGGCAATCGGCGTCAGCGAACGGCGCAGGTTATCGACCATCTTCCACCGGCCGATCGCGGTAACACCACGGGCGCGGTCGAGAATATAGGGAAGCAGCTGCCAGTCGCCACGCGCCCAGCGATGCTGGCGCGAGACTTCCACCTCGTAGCGGGTCGGGAAATCCTCGACCAGTTCCACATCGGTCACCAGCGCGCAGCGCGCAAAGGATCCTTCGAGCAAATCATGGCTGAGGATGGAGTTTTCCTCGATCCGGCCCTTAAGAGCCGCCTCGAAGGCATCCACGTCGTAAAGACCCTTGCCGGTGAAGGTGCCTTCGGAGGTCAGGTCCTGATAAACGTCGGAAACGGTGAAGACGTAAGGGTCGATACCGCGATTGATCGAGAAGACACGCTGGAAGACGGAGGCATCCTTGCCCGTCGTCAGCGAAGGCGTAACGCGCGGCTGCAACAGGCCATAACCTTCAACCACACGTCCCGAGACCGGATCGATGACGGGGCGGTTGATCGGGTGATGCATCTTGCCGACGAGTTTGGTCACCGCATCGCGCATCAGGCGCGTATCGGCATCAAGCGTCATGACGTATTTGACATCGGCCGGCACGATATTGGCGCCACCGAGGAATGTCGTGTCCTTGTCGCCGCGCAGCAGCATGTTCAGTTCATGCAGCTTGCCACGCTTGCGCTCCCAGCCCATCCAGCAGCCTTCGGACGGGTTGTAGATGCGGCGGCGGTGCAACAGGTAAAAACGCGTCTTGCCATCGAAGGCATAACGGCTGTTCAGCGCCGACAGTTCGCGCTTGGCATATTCGAGAATCTCGAGATCGTCGCCGGACTGCTCATATTGGGCATCGCGCCAGTCGCTGACCAGCGCGAAATAAATCTCGCCATGCGGATTGGCGAGATAATGCACCTCGATATTGCGCATCATCTCATCGACGCTGTCGCGGCTGGTCAACATGCAGGGCACGGCAACAAGCGTGCGGGCGTCCTGTGGAATACCGTTCTTGAACTCGTATCCGACCAACCGGAACGGCTTCACGAAGAAAGTGACGAGCGTGTTGAACAGACCGGTCGCGCCTTCCGAAGCAGGCAATGCAAACATCAAGAGGAATGCGGTCACCACATACCAGGGCATGCCAGCTTCGGCCAGGAACCAGCCGACGGCAAGCATGACGAGCGCGGTGATGAGAAACACTGGCGCCGCAATTGCGAGCCAGTTGAACTTGCGCATAGACCGGACGATATGCTGCGAGACCAGCGGCCTGTAAGCGAGCACCTTTTCAAGCTCGAACCGGCGCTCGCCGACGAGTACGGAGCCGACATTGACGCGATGGTTTTCAGACACCTCGGCAGGCTCGCCGGATCTCGCCATTTCCACGGCGGCACGCGCGACCTCTACCTCTGTCTTGGGGGAGCGACGCGCCAGAAGCTCGATCGTGTTGCGATAGGTGTTGCGCGAACCGAAATCGAGAATCTCGTAATCGGTTTCCTCGCGCAGGACCTTGTCGATATGGCTGACTTCCTCGAACCACACCGACCATTCGGTATCGTCGATTTCCCTCAGGCTCTTGACGATATTGCCCATCGTCACATTGCCGGAGGCCAGCCGGTTGTGTTCCGACATCATGACGTTTTCAGCGTCGGTGCCCGCAGCATGCAGGCGTTCTTCAAGCCAGGCCACCGCAAAACCCGAAGTCTGCGAGCCGTTTCTGAGGCGATAGAGGAACTGCGTCGCAAAGGTCGGGTCATCGACCAGCGAATCGACCTGCTTGAGAAGTGCCGCGGAGGCTTCCGCATCGTTCAGGCGAATGATTTCGTCGACGACTTCATTCGCCTTCTGGCGCATGCGGCGCGAGCGTTCCACGCGAATGGAGATGCGGCGAAGATTTTCGATGAGGACAAAACGGATGATGGAGGGCAGCGCCCACAATTCGCCGATCTGCAGCGTCTTCGACGTCTGGTAGCCATCCACCAGCGCCGTCATGTTCTCGCGCGAGACCGTGCTGTGGGTATGGGCGACATAAAGCCAGCCGAGCGCCATGACCCGCGGGATCGTCACGCCGCCCACCGTCATTGTCGGCAGCTGGCGATAGAACTTGCGCGGAAAATCGCGGCGGACTTCCTGGATCGCCTCTTCGATGACGTAGTGGTTGTCGAGCAGCCATTCCGCCGCCGGCGTTATCGTCGCGCCATTTTCCGCGTCGACGGCCGTTGTGCGGTAGACCCGCAGGATTTCCTTCTCGTTCTCACGGTGGCGCTCGAAGAAGTCGAACTCCATGAAGCCGGGAAGGGTATCGGCACCGTCGCGCGAAAGCGCGGCACCGGCATCATGCAGTTCCTCGACCGTCATATAGGACGCGCGGATCGAATCATTGTGATCGATCTGCTTCGTCTCGGAATCACGGGCGGCGGCGGTCGGGGTAATATGAAATGACATCGGCTCGTATTCTGAACTTTATGGAGAATTGTTCGACTTGACCGGCGTTTCGTCCGTGGCGGGAATACGCACGAAATCGGGCCACGCTATATTTATGACTTATCCTGAACCTTCGGTGAACCGGATCAGACGTTGTGTGCAACGCATCGTCAAACGGCGAATATCCGCAAGCACGGCGTTTTGCTGCGCGATCCCTCCGACCATGCAAAGCCGGGGATCTCTGCGGAGAATGGATTTTCGACGACAGGAAAATTTCGCCCTATGGCCCGGCAATGCCGTTCCAACCGGATTTCGCACCTTCCCCCACGGCGAAAATTGTTCGCGCAACGTCAGATAGTCCCCCTTTGACACCTGAAGGGCAACGCGAGGCCGAGAAGGCCTGCGCCACATCCGAAACGCTAATGCCCCAGGACGTCTATAGTTCCATGCCACCTGTCGCGATACGATGCAAGCGATGAATTTCAAGGCATTCCGGCTCCGGGAACGCCCCTTACATGCCCGCGTATATGCTGCTATGAAATTTGCAAAAAGCGCTGGAAAAAAGCGGCGTAACCAGGGACTTCGAAAATGACCAGACAGACCGCAAACATTGCCTCCTTCGCCAACCATATGCCGGATGTGGTGGCAATCCGCCGCCACCTGCACCGGCATCCCGAAATCGGTCTTTCCGAATTCCAGACCTCGGATTTCATTGCCGGGCAGCTGGTGGAAATGGGTTACGAAGTAACGCGCGGACTTGCCGGAACCGGTATCGTCGCCACGCTCCGCAATGGCGACAGTGCCCGCACGCTCGGCATTCGCGCCGATATCGATGCCCTGCCGATCCGTGAGGAAACTGGAGCGGAATATGCAAGCGCCAATGATGGCGTCATGCATGCTTGCGGCCATGACGGACACACGGCCATGCTCCTGGGAGCCGCGAAGATCATCGCCGAACGCAGGAATTTCGATGGGACCCTGCATCTGATCTTCCAGCCGGCGGAGGAGAATTTCGGCGGCGCCCGCATCATGATCGAGGACGGACTGTTCGACCGCTTCCCATGCGATGCGGTTTTTGCCCTCCATAACGATCCCGGCGTGCCCTTCGGACAATTCGTCCTGCGCGACGGCCCGATCCTTGCCGCCGTCGATGAATGCAGGATCACCGTCAACGGATATGGCGGCCACGGCGCCGAACCGCAGGATGCGGCCGACCCTATCGTTGCGGGCGCCAGTATCATCATGGCCTTGCAGACGGTGGTGTCCCGTAACATCCATCCGCAACTGTCGGCGGTCGTCACTGTTGGCGCATTCCATGCTGGTGTTGCAAGCAACGTCATTCCCGAGAAGGCGGAAATGCTGCTCACCATCCGTTCCTTCGACGCGGGTGTGCGCGACGAACTGGAAAAGCGTATCCGGGCGATAGCCGAAGGCCAGGCGGCCAGCTATGGCATGAGTGTCACGCTCGATTACGAGCGCGGCTACAATGCGACAGTCAACCACAAGGCGGAAACGGACTATGTCGCCGGTCTGGCCCGTCGTTTTGCCGGGGCGGAAAAGGTGGTTGAAATGCAGCGCCCGTCCATGGGCGCGGAAGACTTCGCCTACATGCTCGAAAAACGGCCCGGCTGCTACTTCTTCCTCGGCACCGCGCGCACCGAAAACGACCCGCCGCTGCACCATCCGAAATTCGACTTCAACGACGATATCCTGCCAATCGGAACCGCCTTCTGGGTCGATCTGGCGGAGGATTATCTGAAGGCGTGAATGAATATAAAAAGGCCGGTCGGAGGAGCGACCGGCCTTTTTTTCTCAAGTTTCCTGATGAGAAAATCTGGGAGGATCAGGGAACGAGACCGAGTATGACCGCCGCTACAAAAGCCACGCACACGCCGACAAGAGCCGCGTGAACCGAATCTCTCCAGTTTCGCTGCGACTGGGGCTGCGAGACAAAGTCTTTTGCTTTTCCGGCCTTGGAATAAGACATTGTACAACTCCCTTCCCTGCTCGGCCCGTCAAAGCGGGCACTGCTTATTTCCCGTGAAGAATAGCTTTATTCCCCACTGTTTCAGTAGAGATAAAATTCCATAAGTTCGGCGCATTGGGAAAAATAAGGATCGCGACTTGCCGCCGGACAAGCATCAATCTACCCATTGCGCAGGATCAACGTCGCAGACGGCATTTCCGTTCAAAATCATTGGCAGGCTCGGATAAGGACCATGACGGATATCGACGCCATCATCATAGGAGCCGGGGTGATCGGACTGGCGACGGCCCGCGAGCTGGCGATGCGCGGTCTTTCCGTCATCATCCTCGAAGGCGAAAAGGAATTCGGTTCCGCCACCTCTTCGCGCAACAGCGAGGTTATTCACGCCGGGCTTTATTATCCTGAAGGCAGCCTCAAGGCACGCCTTTGCGTTGAAGGCAGGGAGCGGCTTTATACGTTCTGCCAGAGCCATGGCGTTTCGCACCGCCGCTGCGGCAAACTCATCGTGGCAGCGAACGCGGACGAGACGGCTCTCTTGGCGGCCCTCAAGGAAAAGGGTAACGCCAATGGCTGCGACGACCTCGAACTGGTCGATGCCACGCAGGCGCTGTCGCTCGAGCCTGCGCTCAACTGCGTAGCGGCCCTGCTTTCACATTCGACCGGCATCATTGATAGCCATGGTTATATGCTGGCGCTGCTCGGCGACGCGCAAGACCATGGCGCAGCCCTCGCCCTGAATGCACCGTTCGAAAGGGCGGAAGCGACCGGCAACGGTTTCCGCGTTCACGTTGGCGGCAAGGAACCTCTCAGCTTGACATGCCGGCTACTCGTCAACTCCGCCGGCCTTCTGGCACCGCTGGCGGCAAAACAGATCGAGGGATTGCCGAAGTACACGATCCCGGAGGCGCGTTTCGCCAAAGGCAGCTATTTTTCGCTGACCGGCAAGTCGCCTTTTTCACGGCTCATCTACCCCGCTCCGCACACCCACGGCCTTGGCGTGCACCTGACGCTGGATCTTGCCGGTCAGGCCCGTTTCGGGCCGGATGTGGAGTGGGTCGACACCATTGATTATGCCGTCGATCCCCGCCGCATGGAGGGTTTTGGCGACGCGATCCGCCGCTATTGGCCGGGCCTACCAGAACACGCGCTGATCCCGGCCTATTCGGGCATCCGGCCGAAGATTTCAGGACCCGACGAACCGGCCATGGATTTTCGCATCGACGGGCCGGAAAGCCACGGCCTTGCCGGTCTCGTCAATCTTTTCGGCATCGAAAGCCCCGGCCTCACCGCCTCACTGGCGATAGCCAACGAGGTTGCGGCACGGCTCGAGGCCTGATCCCACCCGGATCTCAGCCGAAACGGGACAGTGCGCTCGCCATGATCTCCGGATCGACATTGCCGCCGGAGGCAACCGCAATCACCGTTTCGCTCTCCAGCTCGTTGCCGTGAAACAGCGCCGCCGCCAAGGCCACCGCGCCGCCCGGCTCGACAACGACCTTCAGCCTGTTGAAGGCGAGAACCATGGCCCGCAGTGCTTCCTCTTCGGTCACGGCAATGCCTTTTCCGCAAAGCCCAACCATAATCGGGAAGGTGATGTTACCGGGCTGAGGCGTGACGATTGCATCGCAGATCGAACCGGAAGTCGTTGCATTCCGCTGGATCTTGCCCGCTGCGAGTGAGCGCGCCACATCGTCGAACCGCTCGGGTTCTGACGTCCTGACCTTGTAGTTCGGCGCTTTCGCCGCAAGGGCAAGGGAGATGCCGGATGTGAGGCCGCCGCCGCCGCAGGGCACGAGAACCTCGGCCGCATCGATACCGAGTTCCAAGCCCTGTTCGGCGATTTCCAGCCCGACAGTCCCCTGCCCTGCAATCACCAGCGGTTCGTCGTAGGGCCTGATCAGGGTCAATCCGCGCTCGCTCGACAGGCGGTCGCCAATGGCGTCGCGATCGTCATTCGCCCGGTCATAGAGCACCACTTCCGCACCATAGTCGCGGGTATTGTCGATTTTGATTTTTGGTGCATCGGACGGCATGATGATGACGGCAGGAACGCCGTGCAGACGAGCAGCAAGCGCGACGCCCTGCGCATGGTTGCCCGAGGAAAAGGCGATCACGCCACGGGCGCGCACATCGGCCGGCAGACCGGATACCGCCGACCAGCCGCCGCGAAATTTGAACGAACCCGTTCTTTGCAGGCACTCGGCCTTCACGAACAGCTTTCGCCCGGCAATCTCATCCAGAAAATGCGACGACAGAAGCGGTGTCCGCACCGCATGTTCGCCGATGCGCTGGCGCGCTGCCTCAATCATCGAAATATCTGTCATGCCCTGCCCCTGTAATGCGGATGTTGGGTGTACATTAGGAGGTCGCAATTAATAGTGAAACCGGCTGGACAAGAAAAATCCCCGGTCTTGGCCGGGGATCTTTCGTCATGCGCTTGCAAATGAATGGTCAATGGTTGTGCCGGGGCATCTTCTCGGCAATCCGGCGGAAATCCGCGGCCCCTTCCAGAACCGCACCGTCCGAAAGCTGGGTCACCGATTGACGATAGATGCGCTGCCAGGGCGTGGCATCCGCAGGCACCGCAGGAATGCCATCGGCCTTTCGGGCAGCAAGCTCTGCATCCGGTACCAACGCGTCGCACTTGCCCTGATTGAAGTCGATGCGGATTACATCACCCGTGCGAAGCCATGCCAGTCCTCCACCGGCGGCACTTTCTGGCGAGGCATTGAGGATCGACGGGCTGTCCGCGGTTCCCGATTGCCGGCCGTCGCCGATTGTCGGCAGGCTGGTTATGCCTTTTTTCAACAGCGCGTCCGGCGGCTGCATGTTGACGACCTCAGCCGAACCCGGCCAGCCGAGCGGTCCGGCCCCGCGAATGACGAGAATGGTGCGCTCATCGATATCGAGAGACGGATCGTTGATACGGGCGTGATAGTCTTCCGAACCATCGAAAACCACACATTTGCCCTCGAAAATCCCCTCTCGACCCGGCTCACTCAGATAACGCTGCCGGAATTCCGCCGAGATCACACTCGTCTTCATGATGGCGAAATCGAACAGATTGCCCTTGAGGACGAGGAAACCGGCCCGTTCCTTGAGCGGCTTATCGTAAGGAAGGATCACGTCGCGGTCGGTCGATTCCCGCCCGTCCAGATTTTCCGCCACGGTCTTGCCGGTCACGGTCGGACAGCTCCCATCAAGCTTGCCTGCCTTCAGAAGCTCCCACATGATGGCGGGCGTACCGCCGGCACGGTGATATTTCTCGCCCAGCCATTTTCCGGCGGGCTGGACATTGGCGATGAGCGGAATGTCATAACCGTGAACCTGCCAGTCTTCCTCGCGAAGTTCGACGCCCGCATGTTTCGCCATCGCCGCCAGATGCGGCTGGGCATTTGTCGAACCGCCGATTGCCGAATTGACGCGGATCGCGTTCAAAAACGCCTCGCGCGTCATGATATCCGAAGGCTTGATATTCTCGACAACCAGTTCGACGGCGCGGCGGCCGGTGCGATAGGCCATCTGGCCGCGTTCGCGGTAAGCGGCCGGGATTGCGCCGCAGCCGGTCAGCGACATGCCGAGCGCTTCGGCAATGGCATTCATGGTAGAGGCCGTGCCCATGGTGTTGCAGTGACCGACCGAAGGAGCGGATTCGAGCGCCGCCTGCAGGAATTCCTCGCGGGTGATTTCGCCGGCGCCGTATTTGCGGCGCATGCGCCAGATGACCGTGCCGGAACCAACCAGATCGCCGTCATGATATCCGTCGAGCATCGGCCCGCCGGATAAGACGATAGCCGGAATATCAACCGTGCTTGCCGCCATCAGCGCCGAAGGCGTGGTCTTGTCGCAGCCCGTGGTCAACACGACGCCATCGAGTGGATAACCGTAAAGCACTTCCACCAGGCTGAGATAGGCAAGATTGCGGTCAAGCGCCGCTGTCGGTCGCTTGCAGTTTTCGAACATCGGATGGGTCGGAAACTCGATGGGGATGCCGCCCGCATCACGGATACCATCGCGCACCCGCTTGACCAGTTCGACATGGACGCGGTTGCAGGGCGTCAGGTCGCTGCCGCTCTGCGCGATGCCGATGACCGGCTTGCCGGAACGCAGCTCTTCCGGCGTCACGCCATAATTCATGAAGCGCTCCAGATAGAGCGCCGTCATGTCGAGATGGTCAGGGTTGTCGAACCAGTCCTGGGATCGCAGCCGCCGCACGGGTGTCTTGTCGTCGCTCATGAGACCGCCTCAGCCCTGTTCCCGGTTGTTGAGTTTTTCGAGGTAAAGCAGGATACCGCTATGGTCGATATCGGCTCCACCATCGCTGACGAAATCATCGAACTCCCGCGTTACCTGCTGGGTCAAAGGCAACGTCAGGGACAAATCCTTCGCCGTCGCCAGCACCCCGTTCAGATCCTTGAGCTGGAACTTGGAGGGTCCGCCTGGCGCGAAATTGCGCTTCACCATGCGTTCGCCGTGCAATTCCAATATCCGGCTTTCGGCAAAACCGCCACGTATGGCGTTACGGAACCCTTCGCGGGATGCCCCGCCCGCTTCCACAAGCATCATCGCCTCGGCAACCGCGCCCATGGTGATGGCGACGATCTGCTGGTTTGCGAGTTTGCAAAGCTGGCCCGCACCGGAGGGGCCGACATAGGTGAGCCTGCCCATCGGCGCGAAGAAATCCGAAAGACCAGAGATCAGCGCCTCATCGCCACCGGCCATGATCGCGAGCGTACCCGCCGTTGCGCCCGGCACACCGCCGGAGACCGGCGCATCGACATGATGAATGCCCATTGCCCGTAGCCGGGAGGAGTGTTCGCGCGCAATAGGCGGCGCAATGGAGCTGCTGTCGATGACAACAGCGCCTTTTTCCAGCGCGTCCGCCACACCCGCCTCGAACAGCACCTCGCCCACGGCTTTGCCGTCGCTCAGCATGGTGATGACGATATCGGCACCCCTGGCGGCTTCGGCCGGCGATGCCGCGAGAACCGCGCCATCGGCAACCAGCGCTTCAGCCTTTTCGACGCTGCGGTTCCACACCGCAACCGAAAAGCCCGCGCCCAGCAGACGCCGGGCCATCGGCCCGCCCATCAGGCCTGTGCCGATAAAGGCAACCGACCGCTTCTTCTCCTCCCCGCCGACACTCATTTCAGTGAACCTCCCAGTTCGTCCTCGATATGAACCTGAATGATCTCTTCGAAGGAGCTTTCAGCCGTAAAGCCAAGTTCACGGGCGCGCTTTGCTTCGAAACCGGGCGCCCAGCCTTCGCACATGCGCATGATCATCTCATTCGGCTCGCGGCGAATGAGGGCAACGGCCTTTTCGCCGGCAACCTTGCGCAGCGCTTCAATCTGTTCGCCAACGGTGGCGCTGAGGCCGGGCATGGACAGGTTGCGGCGCGGACCGACCTTTTCCACGTCGATCGTCGCGCCATGAAGAAGGAAACCAACAGCGGAACGCGGCGAAGCGTGCCAATGGCGAATGCTTTCCGGCACCGGCAGAACCGCTTCCTGACCAACCAGCGGCTCGCGCAGGATATTGGAGAAGAAGCCGGAAGCAGCCGCATTGGGCTTGCCGGGGCGAATGCAGATCGTCGGCAGGCGAATGCCGATACCGTCGAAGAAACCGCGACGGCTATAGTCGGAGAGCAGCAGCTCGCAGATCGCTTTCTGCGTGCCGTAGCTGGTCAGCGGCGTGGTGTGGAACTCATCCGGAATCGGATAAGGGAGCGGCGCACCGAATACGGCGATCGACGAGGTGAAGACCACGCGCGGCTTGTAACCGTCCTTGCCGTTGGCAATGCGGATGGCGTCGAAGAGATAACGCGTGCCATCGAGATTGATACGGTAGCCCTTGTCGAAATCAAGTTCGGCTTCACCGGATACGATGGCAGCAAGATGAAAGATCACATCGGGGCGGGCTTCGACCAGCTTTTCGGCTTCGCCCGGCGCGGACAGATCGGCTGCGCGCGCATCAACCGCACCGGAGAAGCCGGCGGGCGCTTCAGGCTGAAACACGTCGATAAGCGTGAATCTGTCAATCGACTTGCCGCCAAGCGATCCATCCTTGACGAGACGCTGCGTCAGCTTACGGCCAACCATGCCTGCAGCACCGATGATTGCGATATGCATATCTTCCTCCTCTTTGGCCCGGTCATTCTCCCGAGACCGAAAAAACATCATCGGCTCGTGAACCGATAAATTAGCTTGTAAGGTTGTCTGATAACCTTATATGGTTTGATTGAAAATAGTATTTTTTCACAAACCGGCAAAAGCAAGGGCGAAAGACCTTTGCCCGGATATTTTAGGGCGGATTGGACGGAGAGGGTGGAATGACGATCGTGAGCGAACACGATATCGAGGAATTGCGGTTCTCGCTGAAGAACAGGCTGGGCGAGGCATTGCTGCTGACATCGCAGGAAGACATGCTGCGCTATTGCCGCGACTGGCATGGCGACGTCACCAGTTCGGCGGTAGCCGTCATCCGCCCCCGTTCGACCAAGGAAGTCTCCGATACGGTTCGCGCCTGCGCTGAACTCGGTCTCGCCATCATCCCTCAGGGCGGCAATACCGGGCTGGTGCTCGGCGGCATTCCCGATGAGCCAAAGCGTCAGGTCGTGCTGAGCCTCGAGCGCATGAACGCCATCCGCACCATAGACAGCGACGATTTTTCGGCTGTCGTTGAAGCCGGCTGCATTCTGTCGGAATTCAAGGATGCGGTTCAGGACAAGGGAATGTTCTTTCCGCTGTCGCTCGGCGCGCAGGGCAGCTGCCGCATCGGCGGCAACGTCTCGACCAATGCTGGCGGCATCAACGTTCTGCGTTACGGCATGACCCGCGAACTGGTGCTCGGTCTCGAAGTGGTATTGCCTGATGGCACCATCTGGAATGGCCTGTCGACGCTGCGTAAGGACAATCGTGGCATTGACCTGAAGCAGCTTTTCATAGGCGCGGAAGGAACACTCGGCATCATCACGGCCGTGTCCGTAAAGCTCTACCCCAATCCAGAACATGTCGAGACGGCACTGCTCGGCCTCAATTCGCTGGATGACGCCATCAAGCTTTATCGCCGCGCCCGCCGCGAATGCTGCGACCTGATGTCCGCCTTCGAATTCATGCCGCCCGTCGCCTTCACGCTCGCAATCGAAGCAATCCCTGACCTTAAAATGCCGATCGCCGGAGATTATCCGGCCTATGTGCTGATGGAAATTTCCGGCTCGGGGCTAGTAGACACTGCCGACCTGATGGGACGGTTCCTCGAGGGCGTCATGGAAGACGGTCTGGTGCTGGACGGCGTCATCGCCTCCTCGCGAGCACAGGCGCAATCGCTGTGGCTTTTCCGCGAGGGCATGAACGAGGGTCAGGCGCTGCGCGGCAGCCATATGCGCACCGATATTTCCGTGCCGCTGTCAAAACTTGCGGCGTTCGTGGCCGAAGCAGAGGCTGAACTGGCGGAAAAACTGCCGGAATGCCTGGCGGTTTCCTATGGCCATGTCGGAGACGGCAACGTCCATCTCAACGTGCTGCCGCCAAACGGAGCAACGCCGCAGGAGCGCGAAGCTTTCATCTACAAATCGAAAACCCTCGTCAACGAAGTCCTTGACCGTTACGTCGGCAGCATCAGCGCCGAGCACGGCATCGGCCGCCTGAAACGCTCCGATTTCGAAAGCCGGCTATCTGATGTGCAGCGCCGGATGATCACGGGTTTGAAAAATGCCTTTGACCCCGATTTGCGTATGAATCCCGGTTGCCAGATAACCCTGCAACCGGATAGCTAATCGACAAACAGCAAAGGCGGCGGAATACGCTGCCTCTGAAAACCCCGCTGACGGCGAAGGAGGAAGTCGCCTGCTGCGGGAAAAAACGGACCAATCGTTTCTGTGGAACGGGAGCAATCATGACGCTGGAGTTCAGTCAGATACATCGCAACGATCATCTGCCCGGCCGGATCGCCGCGGAGATCGCCCGCGAAATCAATGATTCGAAACTCGGGCCGGGCGACAGGCTGCCGACGGAACATGTTCTGGCGAAAACCTTCGGCGTCAGCCGCTCGGTCATTCGTGAAGCGATCGCGCAATTGCGCAACGAAGGTTTTGTCGAAACACGGCAAGGCGTGGGCGCTTTCGTCACCGATCCCCGGCAGAGACTGTCCATTCGCATCGAGCGGTCCCGTCTGAACGATCCGGAAAATTTCCGCGATCTCTTCCAGCTTCGCATGCCGATGGAAATCGAGGCGGCGGGTCTGGCAGCACTCCACCGCAACCCGCAGCAGCTGGCGCGGCTGGCGGCGGCACTGGAAAAGATGCGAACGACCGACGACTGGTCGACGGAGGGCGTTGCGGCCGATCTCGACTTTCACCGTATTCTGGCGGAAGCGACGCAGAACGAATATTTCCTGATGTTTCTCGGCTTTATCGCAGAACGCATCAGCTCGGCTATCAACATCGCCTTCTCCCGTGCTATTTTCGGGGAAATCCTGGAGGTGACGATCGCCGAACATGTGGCAATCTTCGAAGCCGTCGAACGCGCCGATGCGACTGCGGCCAAGGATGCGATGCGCAAACATCTGCTCGGGGCAGCAAGCCGGGTCAATCTGGAACTGGATATCTTCTGAGCCGCAAACAGAAGCTTAAACGGCAAAGCTATAGGACAGGTTTCGCTGCTTTCCGGCAATCCAGAGGCGAAAGACGATAATTTTGTCTGCGGTGCCGCTAGACTCGCTGTAAAAGTCATACTAAGAAGAATGAGATTAGGTTGTCAGACATCCAGACAATATGACCGCAGGAGGCGGCTGTCGGAGGGCTGAAGGGGAGGATATATATGACCGGCTCAAGGTCCATCGACGCTACCGCTATTTTGCCTGAAGACTTTGAAAACGCCCTGCTCGTCGGCCGCGTATGGTCGAAAAGCGAAGGCGGCCCCTGCCCCGTTCTGCTAAAAGGCGGCGTGCTTTACGACCTCACCTCTATTTCGCCGACCATGTCTGAACTTCTGGAAAAGACGGATCTGGTGGAGCTGCTTGCAGACACCGGCACATTCGTGGCGCTTGGCGCGCTCGAGGCCTTTCTGGATGGCTCCGCTGGTGAACTTCTCGCCCCCAACGATATTCAGGCCGTGAAGGCTGCAGGCGTGACCTTCGCCGACAGCATGCTGGAACGCGTGATCGAGGAGCAGGCCAAGGGCGATCCACTTCGCGCGCAGGAAATACGCGGACGGCTGGCGCCGGTTCTCGGCGACAATCTCAAGGGACTTGAGGCCGGTTCGGAAAAAGCAGCCGAAGTGAAGAAACTGCTGCAGGAAATGGGCCTGTGGTCGCAATATCTGGAAGTTGGCATCGGTCCGGATGCGGAGATATTCTCCAAGGCGCAGGCCATGGCCTCCGTCGGCTGCGGCGCGCTGATCGGCGTTCACCCGAAATCGCAGTGGAACAACCCGGAGCCGGAAGTGGTGCTGGCCATTGCCTCCGACGGCCGTATCGTTGGCGCGACGCTTGGCAACGACGTCAACCTGCGTGACTTCGAGGGCCGCTCCGCCCTCCTGCTCAGCAAGGCAAAAGACAACAACGCATCCTGCGCAATCGGTCCCTTCATCCGCCTGTTTGATGGACGCTTTACCATCGAAGACGTGAAGAAGGCGCAGATATCGCTTCTGGTCGAAGGCGAGGACGGCTTCACCATGACCGGTGCAAGCGCAATGCAGGCGATCAGCCGCACGCCGGAAAACCTCGCTTCCCAGCTCTTGAACCGCAACCATCAGTATCCTGACGGCGCCGTCTTTTTCCTTGGTACGATGTTCGCGCCGGTAAAGGACCGCCATGGCCCGGGTCTCGGCTTCACCCACTCCAAGGGCGACCGTGTCGAAATCTCCACGCCCAAGCTCGGCAAGCTGATCAACTGGGTCACGACGACAGACGAATGCCCGGAATGGACATTCGGCACCGCGGCCCTCATGCGCAACCTGGCGAAACGCGGGCTGCTCTAGGCAATCCAGCAAAACTGCATCGCGGTTTTGCGCCCAGAATTGCGAAAACCCATAGGTGGAGCATTGAGGGCGATCCTTCGTCGAAAATGCTCCAGATATTTCTTCGGGAGGGGAAAATGCAAAAGACCATCAATCTCTTTTACCGGATTCTCGAAATCATTCTCGTCCTGCTGCTCGCCGGCATGTCGATCATGGTCTTCGTCAACGTTGTCATGCGTTACACAATGAATTCCGGCATCAATATCTCGGAAGAATTGTCGCGATACTTCTTCGTATGGCTGACCTTCATCGGCGCCGTACTGACCTTCCGTGAAAACAGCCATATGGGCATCGAAACTCTCGTGATGTTCCTGTCGCGCCGCGCCCGTGTCGTGTGCATGGTCTTGTCGAACATTATCATTCTGGGCTGTTCCGCCATCTTCTTCTGGGGAACATGGAAGCAGTCTGCCATCAACGCCAGCATGCATGCGCCAGTCACCAAGCTGTCGATGATCTGGGTCTACGGCATCGGCATGTTCACCGGCGGCCTGATGTTCATCATCGCTCTGGAACGCCTCTACCGTTATGTGACGGGCCGCGTGACAGAGGACGAAATCGCCCAGTTCGCCGGCGAGAACCTCACGATCGAACAGCTTTCGGAGCGCTGATACCATGACACTTTTCGTTTTTGTCGGCTCTCTTCTCGGAGCCATGGCGATTGGCGTTCCCGTCGCTTTCTCGCTGATGTTCTGTGGCGTCGTGCTCATGTGGTACATGGGCATGTTCAACACCGCGATCATCGCCCAGAACATGATCTCGGGCGCGGACACCTTCACGCTGCTCGCCATCCCCTTCTTCATTCTGGCTGGCGAACTGATGAACTCCGGTGGTCTTTCCCGCCGCATCATCGACTTTGCGATTGCGCTTGTGGGCCATATCAGGGGCGGTCTCGGCATCGTGGCGATTGTCGCGGCCATCATCATGGCCAGCATCTCCGGTTCGGCCGCCGCCGACACCGCAGCCCTTGCCGCGATCCTCATCCCGATGATGGCGAAAGCTGGTTACAACATTCCGCGCTCCGGTGGCCTCATCGCTGCAGGCGGCATCATTGCCCCGGTCATTCCGCCTTCCATGGCCTTCATCGTCTTCGGCGTCGCCGCCAACGTTTCGATCACCCAGCTTTTCCTTGCTGGTATCGTACCCGGCATTCTGATGGGCATTTCGCTGATCATCGCCTGGCTGATCGTGGTCCGAAAGGATAACATCAAGCCCCTGCCCAAGACCTCGGGCAAGGAACGTCTGGTTGCCACGGTCCGCGCCGGCTGGGCGCTTGGCATGCCGGTCATCATTCTGGGCGGCATCAAGGCAGGCATCATGACGCCGACGGAAGCCGCCGTTGTCGCTGCCGGCTACGCTCTTTTCGTCGGCATGGTGATCTACCGCGAACTGAAGCCGGCGGATCTGTTCCACGTTCTTCTGCGCGCTGCCAAGAGCACTTCGATCATCATGTTCCTTGTCTGCGCAGCCCTCGTCTCCGCATGGCTCATCACGGCTGCGAACATTCCAAACGAAGTCGCCGGTTATATCGAACCGCTGATCGATCGTCCGATGCTTCTGATGGTTGCCATGATGGTGCTGGTCTTCATCGTAGGAACCGCGCTCGACCTGACACCGACCATCCTGATCCTGACGCCCGTTCTGATGCCCATCGTCAAGCAGGCAGGCATCGACCCGGTCTATTTCGGCGTCCTCTTCATCATCAACAATGCCATCGGCCTGATTACCCCGCCGGTCGGTGTCGTGCTGAACGTCGTCTCAGGCGTCGGACGCATCCCGCTCGGCAAGGTCACGATCGGTGTATGGCCTTTCCTCGTTGCAGAAACCATCGTTCTGGCGTTGCTCGTGATTTTCCCGGACATCGTGATGGTTCCGCTGCAGTACCTTCGTTAATCGCCACTTCTCAACCAAAATCCAAGGGAGGATATTATGAGAAAGCTTCTTCTGACCACCACGGCCATCGCTTTCGCGGTGGGCGCCGCAGCCCCGGCAATGGCTGAATTCAACAGCCGCAACATCCGCGTTTCGAACGGCATCAACCAGGACCACCCGGTCGGCAACGGCATCAAGGCCATGCAGGCCTGCCTCGACGACAAGTCGGGCGGCAAGCTGAAGCTGACGGCATTCTGGGGCGGCGCTCTCGGCGGCGACCTTCAGGCGACGCAGGCCCTACGCTCCGGCGTTCAGGAAGCGGTTGTTACGTCCTCGTCACCGCTCGTCGGCCTGATCCCGTCGCTCGGCGTCTTCGACCTGCCGTTCCTGTTTTCCAACGCCAAGGAAGCCGATGCCGTGATGGATGGCGCCTTCGGCGACATGATGAACAAGAAGCTGGAAGAACAGGGCCTCGTAAACCTGGCCTACTGGGAAAACGGTTTCCGCAACCTCTCGAACTCCAAGCACGCCGTGAACAAGTGGGAAGACTTTTCCGGCCTGAAGGTTCGCGTGATGCAGAACAACATCTTCCTCGACACCTTCCAGAACCTCGGCGCCAATGCAACGCCGATGGCTTTCGGTGAAGTGTTCTCGGCACTTGAAACCAACGCGATCGACGCACAGGAAAACCCCTATGTGACGATCGACACCTCCAAGTTCTACGAGGTGCAGAAGTACATCACCGAGACGAACCACGCCTACACGCCGTTCCTCTTCCTCTTCTCCAAGCCGATCTTCGACAGCTACACGCCCGAAGAACAGACGGCCCTGCGCGAATGCGCAGTCGTCGGCCGTGACGAAGAGCGCAAGGTCATCCGCGAACTGAACCAGAAGTCGCTGGAAAAGATCAAGGCTGCAGGACTTGAAGTGAACTCGCTGTCTGCGGAAGAGCAGGCACGTATCCGCGAAAAGTCGATGGTCGTCTACGAAAAGCACAAGGCTGAAATCGGTGCCGACGTCGTTGACGCCGTTCTGGCGGACCTGAAGAAGATCCGCGGCCAGTAATCCTGTCTGGATA
Organism: Rhizobium sp. AN68; assembly: GCF_030758035.1. NCBI lineage: Bacteria > Pseudomonadati > Pseudomonadota > Alphaproteobacteria > Hyphomicrobiales > Rhizobiaceae > Rhizobium > Rhizobium sp. AN68. The sequence continues at coordinate 2,654,223 of NZ_JARWMI010000003.1, forward strand.
AAATTAAAACACCCGGAGGTCAGCCTCCGGGTGTTTTTGTTTATGCGAATACAGAAAAGAAAAAGGCTGCCAAAGCAGCCTCTTCCAGAAAATCAGGACGCCGTGCGGTTTTGCCGGTTGGCGATGAGATCTTCGACCACCGCGGGATCTGCAAGCGTCGATGTATCCCCAAGCGCGCCGAAATCATCCTCCGCGATCTTGCGCAGAATACGCCGCATGATCTTACCCGAACGGGTCTTCGGCAGGCCTGGCGCGAACTGGATCTTGTCTGGCGTCGCAACCGGCCCGATCTCGTTGCGGACGTGCTTTACCAGCTCCTCGCGCAGCGCATAGTCGCCGCTCTGGCCTGCCATCAACGTGACATAACAATAAATGCCCTGCCCCTTGATGGCATGCGGGTAACCCACGACCGCCGCTTCCGAAACCTGATGATGCGAAACAAGTGCCGACTCGACTTCGGCGGTGCCGAGGCGGTGGCCGGAGACGTTAAGCACGTCATCGACGCGGCCAGTGATCCAGTAATAACCGTCCTCATCGCGCCGGCAGCCGTCACCGGTGAAGTACTTGCCCTTATAGGTCGAGAAGTAGGTGTCGACGAAGCGCTGGTGATCCCCGTAAACAGATCGCGACTGGCCCGGCCAGCTATCAATGATGCAGAGATTGCCGTCGGCCGGCCCCTCCAGCACGTTGCCTTCGGCATCGACCAGCTGCGGCTGCACGCCGAAGAACGGCCTCGTCGCCGAACCCGGCTTCAGGTCCGTCGCACCCGGCAGCGGCGAGATGAGAATGCCGCCCGTTTCCGTCTGCCACCAGGTATCGACGATGGGGCTCTTGTCCTCGCCGACCACATGGTAATACCACTCCCACGCTTCGGGATTGATCGGCTCGCCCACCGTGCCGAGAAGCCGCAGGCTTTCGCGCGACGAACGCGTGACGAACTGGTCGCCCGCCCCCATCAGGGATCGGAGCGCCGTCGGTGCGGTGTAGAAGATGTTGACCTTGTGCTTGTCGATGACTTCCCAGAACCGTCCCTGATCCGGGAAGTTGGGAACGCCTTCGAACATCAGCGTCGTCGCACAGTTCGCCAGCGGCCCGTAGACGATGTAGGAATGGCCGGTGACCCAGCCGACATCGGCGGTACACCAGAAGACCTCCCCGTCCTTGTAGTCGAAGACGTATTCATGCGTCATCGACGTATAGACGAGATAGCCGCCCGTGGTGTGCAGCACGCCCTTCGGCTTGCCGGTGGAGCCTGACGTGTAGAGGATGAACAGCGGATCTTCCGCCCTCATCTTCACCGGCGGGCAATCCGGTTTCACCGTGGCGATTTCCTGATGGTACCAGATGTCGCGGCCGGGCGCCCAGCCGGTCTTGCCGCCGGTGCGGCGCACGACCAGAACCTTGTTGACGATGACATATTGCTTGGCGGCAATATCGATCGCCTTGTCGGTATTTTCCTTGAGCGGGATCGGCTTGCCGCCACGCACGCCTTCATCGCAGGTGATGACGAAGGTGGACTGGCAATCGACGATGCGGCCGGCCAGCGCTTCCGGCGAGAAGCCGCCGAACACGACCGAATGAATGGCGCCGATGCGGGCGCAGGCGAGCATGGCATAGGCCGCCTCGGGTATCATCGGCATATAGATGGTGACCCGGTCGCCCTTCTTGACACCATGCTTCTTCAGCACGTTCGCCAGGCGGCAGACATAGTCATAGAGCTGATTGTAGGTGATCTTCTTGTCGATATAGGGATTGTCACCTTCCCAGATGATCGCCGTGCGTTCGCCATGCGTCTTCAGGTGCCGGTCGATGCAGTTGTAGGAGACGTTCGTCAGGCCGTCCTCGAACCACTTGATCGGCACTCTTCCCTTGAAGGACGTGTTCTTGACCTTGGTATAGGGCTTGAACCAGTCGATCCGCCGGCCGTGCTTGTCCCAGAACTTCTCGGGATCCTCGACGCTCTCCTGATACCATTTCTGGTAACGCTCATTGTCGATGAGCGTGCGGGCTTTCGCCGATTTGAGCACGGGGTAGATTTTGGCAGACATGAACTCCTCCTGGAACCAGATATGGCTTGATATGCGCGACCTTGAGACTCCCACCTCAGGCATGTGTTGAATTCATAGCAGTTCAAATGCACACGGCAATTAGACAAAGGCATTTGTTTCGCAAAGAATTGCAATTATGATGCAATCCGGTTATAGAGCGCCAATATCCCGGAAATCAGTGGTTGATACCACGCCCGCGACCCCGGCGCGGACGGACAGAAGGACTGTATCTATGGCTCAACAATTGCTCATGCCAAAAGCTACGGCTGTATGGCTGGTAGACAACACCGCGCTGTCGTTCGATCAGATCGCCACGTTCTGCAAACTGCATCCGCTCGAAGTCAAGGCAATCGCCGACGGTGAAGCCGCGCAGGGCATCAAGGGTCTCGACCCGATCGCGACCGGACAGCTTTCCCGCGACGAGATCGCCCGCGCTGAAGGCAACCCGAACCACAAGCTCAAGCTTTCCGAGCCAAAGGTTCGTGTGCCGGAATCCAAGCGCCGTGGCCCGCGCTACACGCCGGTTTCCAAGCGTCAGGATCGTCCGAACGCCATTCTCTGGCTGGTCCGCAATCATCCTGAGCTGAAGGACGCGCAGATTTCGCGTCTTGTTGGCACCACCAAATCCACCATCGAGCAGATCCGCGACCGTACCCACTGGAACTCGGCAAACCTCACCCCGATGGACCCGGTAACGCTTGGTCTCTGCAGCCAGATCGATCTCGATCTTGAAGTTGAACGCGCATCGCGCGGCCGCCCGCTGCCGACAGCAGAAGAGCTTGGCAACACGCTGCAGCCGGCAACGGCGACTGAAGGTCTGGATTACAACTTCCAGCGCGACGAAGAAGAAAAAGCAGATCGACGCGGACGCCGTCTTCAAGAAGCTCAGCTCGTTGAAATCGGCTCCGAAGGACGAAGACGAGGACGATCACTACTGATCGAAAGTCTTTCCGTTTATGAAAACCCGGCCGTCGTGCCGGGTTTTTTTGTTTTCAGAGCTTCAGGGCATTTCCAGTAAACCGGCTATGCGCTTTTACCGGAAATGCTCTAGCGGGCACCGAAGATTGCCGAGCCGACACGCACGCTGGTGGCGCCGAATTCTATCGCCGTCTCGAAGTCCCCCGACATGCCCATAGAGAGCTTCTCGAGGCCGCATTGTCTGGCAAGCTTCGCCAGAAGCGCAAAATGCGGACCAGGATTTTCATCCGCAGGCGGAATGCACATCAGGCCCTCGACCGACAATTTTAGCTCGTCCCGGCAAAAAGCCACGAAGGCGACCGTCTCGCGTGGATCGATGCCGGCCTTCTGCGGCTCCAGCCCGGTATTGACCTGCACATAAAAACGAAGGCTGCGGCCCTGTTTGACGCATTCCTCGGAAAGCGCACGGGCGATCTTTTCCCGATCAACGCTCTGTACGACGTCGAACAGCGCAACGGCATCCGCCGCCTTGTTGGATTGCAGCGGCCCGATCAGGTGCAGCTCTATACCCGATGTCTTTTCTTTAAGCGCAGGCCACTTGCCCTGCGCTTCCTGTACGCGGTTCTCGCCGAACACGCGCTGGCCGCTGTCGATGACCGGCTGGATCTCTTGCGCATCGAACGTCTTCGAGACGGCGACGAGAGAAACATCCGTCGCCTTGCGGCCGGACTTTTCCGCTGTCTCCGCTATGCGTTGCCTGACATCCTCAAGACGTGCTTCGATTTCCATCACAGGACCTCTATTTGAAACATTCTGAACGCTAACTAGACGCCGATTGCCTTGATGCCAAGCGGGTTTAGCACCATTTGAGGCACGCTGGCCAAGATTGAACGCCCGGAGGCCCCGCCAAACTTGACGCCCCGGTCGTTTCATGGTGAAGGTCAGCGCAAATTTTTCCCCTCGATACCCGGAATTCTAAACAATGGCCATCGAACGTTACAATCCTCGCGACGCCGAGCCGCGCTGGCAGCAGAAATGGAACGAAGACAAGGTTTTCGTGACCGACAACAGCGATCCGCGCGAGAAGTATTACGTTCTAGAGATGTTTCCCTACCCGTCGGGACGCATTCACATGGGCCACGTCCGCAACTACGCGATGGGCGATGTCGTTGCGCGCTACAAGCGCGCGCGCGGCTTCAACGTTCTGCACCCCATGGGCTGGGACGCCTTCGGCATGCCTGCCGAAAACGCGGCTATGCAGAACAAGGTTCACCCGAAGGACTGGACCTATCAGAACATCGCCACCATGCGTGGCCAGCTGAAATCCATGGGCCTGTCGCTGGACTGGACCCGCGAATTTGCGACTTGCGATGTGGAATATTACCACCGCCAGCAGGCGCTGTTCGTCGATTTCATGGAAAAGGGTCTGGTCTACCGCAAGCAGTCCAAGGTGAACTGGGATCCGGTCGACCATACCGTTCTGGCCAATGAGCAGGTCATCGACGGCCGCGGCTGGCGCTCCGGCGCGCTGGTCGAACAGCGCGAATTGACTCAGTGGTTCTTCCGAATCACCGATTTCAGCCAGGATCTGCTGGACGAGCTGGACACGCTGGATCAGTGGCCGGAAAAAGTACGCCTGATGCAGAAGAACTGGATCGGCCGCTCTGAAGGCCTGTCGCTGCGCTGGCAGACCGTTGCTGGCACAGTGCCGGAAGGCTTTGCCGATATCACCGTTTATACCACGCGTCCCGACACCCTGTTCGGCGCATCCTTCCTGGCAATCGCCGCCGACCATCCGCTGGCAAGAGAGCTGTCGGAGAAGAACCCTGATATTGCCGAGTTCTGCGACGAATGCCGCCGCCATGGCACGTCTCTCGCAGCGCTGGAAACAGCGGAAAAGAAGGGTATCGATACCGGCGTCAAGGTCGTACATCCGCTGGACCCGACGTGGGAACTGCCGGTCTATGTCGCCAACTTCGTGCTGATGGACTACGGCACCGGCGCGATATTCGGCTGCCCTTCGGGTGACCAGCGCGATCTGGATTTCGCCCGTAAATACGATTTGCCGGTAGTGGCCGTCGTTGCGCCGGAAGGCCCCGACGCTGCCAGCTTCACCATTGAAGACGTCGCCTTCACCGATGATGGCGTGATGATCAACTCCGGCTTCCTGAACGGCATGAACACGACTGACGCCTTTGAGGCGGTCGTGCAGAAGCTCTCTGCCCAGACGCTGGGCAACACGCCGCAGGCCGAGCGCAAGGTCAATTTCCGCCTGCGCGACTGGGGCATTTCCCGCCAGCGTTACTGGGGTTGCCCGATACCCGTCATCCATTGCGAAGTCTGCGGCGTAGTTCCGGTTCCGAAGAAGGACCTGCCGGTCAAGCTGCCCGACGACGTGACCTTCGACGTGCCCGGCAACCCACTGGATCGCCACCCCACATGGCGTCACGTTGCCTGCCCGCAATGCGGCCATGACGCACGCCGTGAAACCGACACGATGGACACATTCGTCGATTCCAGCTGGTACTACACGCGCTTCACCGCGCCTTGGGAAGATGAGCCGACGGATCCGAAGGCCGCAAACCACTGGCTGCCGGTGGACCAGTATATCGGCGGCATCGAGCATGCTATTCTCCACTTGCTCTATTCGCGCTTCTTCACCCGCGCCATGCGCGAGACCGGCCATGTCGGCGTCAAGGAGCCCTTCAAGGGTCTGTTCACGCAGGGCATGGTTGTGCACGAGACCTACAGCCACGGTGAAGGCCTGACCCGCGAATGGGTAGCGCCCGCCGACCTGCGCATCGAAGAGACTGACGGTGCCCGCCGGGCATTCCTCTTGTCCTCCGGGGCGGAAGTGAAGATCGGCTCGATCGAGAAGATGTCGAAGTCGAAGAAGAACGTGGTCGATCCGGATGACATCATCGCATCCTACGGTGCGGATACCGCTCGCTTCTTCGTCCTGTCGGATTCTCCGCCCGACCGCGACGTCATCTGGTCCGAAGCCGGTGTGGAAGGCTCAAACCGCTTCGTACAGCGCGTCTGGCGCATCATCGGCGAAGTCGCGACCGAACTGAAGAGCGTCACGCCGAAGCCCGCGAGCGAGGGCGAGGGCCTGGCAGTATCCAAGGCGGCCCACAAGACGCTGAAGGCCGTTCAGGAGGATCTGGACAAGCTTGCCTTCAACAAGGCGATCGCCCGCATCTACGAACTGGTCAACGCGCTCGCAGCTCCGCTGGCGGATGTCGCGGCTGGTGGCAAGCCTGATGACGTCAAGGCGGCGGCGCGTGATGCCGTCGAAATCCTCATTCGCATCATTGCCCCCATGACGCCGCATCTGGCCGAAGAATGCTGGTCGGCGCTGGGCAACGAGGGTCTCGTCGCCCAGACGCCGTGGCCAACTTTTGTACCCTCGCTGGTCGAGGAAAACGATGTGGTCATGCCCGTTCAGGTCAACGGCAAGAAGCGCGGCGAATTGACAATCGCGCGCGATGCGGATCAAGATGCGGTCCGAGCGGCTGCCCTTGCGCTGGATGCCGTCAAATCCATTCTTGCCGGTGGCGAGCCCAAAAAAGTCATCGTGGTTCCGCAGAGGATTGTGAACATTGTTGTCTGACGTATTTTCGAGATGGAGCCGCGTTGCGGCAGCAGTTTCCGTCGTGATGATGGCCGGTCTTCTGGCAGGCTGCCAGGTCCGCCCGCTTTACGGCGAGGCTTCCGGAACCAAGGAGAGACTGGCGGCTGTCAGCATCTCGAATGCCGGCGACCGCATAACGCAGGAAGTGCGCAATCAGCTGATCTTCCTGGTGTCCGGCGGTGCGGGTGAACCGGCTACGGCTCAGTACAACGTCAAGTTATCCGTAAGCTCGAGCGCCACGTCCACGGAAGTCGAGAACTACGATCTGACGACCCGTACCAACAGCAATTATAACGGCCCTTACCCAGGCCGTGTTGTGATGAACGGTAATTACGTCCTGACGCGTATTTCCGACGGCCAGATCCTGCGCTCCGCGCGGCGTAGCGTAACGGCGCAGGTGGATCTGCCACAGCAGGAATTCGCCAAGATCAGGGCGATCCGCGACGCAGAAAACCGTGCGGCCCGGGAACTGGCTGAAATCATCCGTACCGATATCGCTGCCACCCTTGGCCGCTGAGAGCGGCGGCCGTGGCAGAGATAAAATCGCATGAATTTGAGCGCTTCGCCGAAAATCCGGCGGAGCGCTTTCGCGTTTTCGTGCTCTACGGCCCGGATCGCGGCCTCGTGTCGGAGCGGGCCAACCTCATCGCCAAAAAGACCGGCATTGACCCGGATGACGCCTTTGCATCGTTGAAGCTGAGCGCATCCGACCTGCAGGGCGATCCCGGCCGCCTTCTCGACGAGGTGAACGCCATCGGCCTTTTCGGTGGCGAAAAACTCGTCTGGATCAAAAGTGCCTCGGCTGAAAAGGCGCTGGTGGATGCTCTCCAGATTCTGGCTGAGACGCCGCCCGAAGCCAGCTTCCTCATCATCGAGGCCGGCGACATCAAAAAAGGCACGGGCCTGCGCAAGATCGCAGAACCCGCTCGCTCTATCGCAGCAATCCCGTGTTATGCGGATGACGCCCGTTCGTTGAATGCGTTGATCGATCAGGAACTGTCTGCCGACAATCTGCGCATTGCCCCGGCCGCACGGCAGAGGCTGATCGAGCAGTTGGGCGGCGACCGGATTGCCTCGCGCAACGAGATCCGCAAGCTTGCGCTCTATTGCCGCGGCGCAGAGGTGATCGAGGAAGATGATGTGCTGGCAATCATCGGCGATGCCAGCACGGTTTCGGCTGACGACGCCGTCGATGCCATCCTGAAGGGCGACAGAAACGCCTTTTTCCACGCGACCCAGAAGATCGTCTCGTCGAAGACGCCGATCTTTCTCGTGCTTCAGGGATGCCTCAAGCAATTTCAGTTGCTGGATCAGATGCGTGCCGAAATGGATGAGAAAAAGCAGCAGGCCGGGCAGGTCATGCAAACGCTTGGACGCCACATCCATTTTCGCAGGAAACCGGTGATCGAGAGAGCGTTGCGAACCTGGCAGCCAGCGGCGATCGCCCGTGAGATGAACCGCCTGCAAGCGGCCATATTGCAAAGCCGCCAGCGCCAAAGCCTGGAAGACAGCGTGGCGCTTTTGACCCTGCTATCGACCACATTGCAATCCGGCCGCGGCGGATAACTCGCTGAAGGTCGGCAAAAAGCCCTCACGCTGACGCTGCGAGGGCTTTTAAAATCATGATACCAAGGACACCAGTCGTTGAGAACTCAGTCGCCCTTACCCGGCTCGGCAGAGAAATAAAGCTCGAGCTTGCCTGTCACGCCATCCATTTCCTTGGCTTCCGGCAAGGGGTCGCGCTTGATGGTGATATTCGGCCAGATCGCCGCATATTCCGTATTCAGCTTCAGCCACTTGTCGAGACCTGGCTCAGTGTCAGGCTTGATCGCTTCGGCAGGACATTCCGGTTCGCACACACCACAATCGATGCATTCGTCAGGATTGATAGCGAGGAAATTTTCACCCTCGTAAAAGCAGTCGACAGGGCAGACTTCAACGCAATCGGTGTATTTGCAGCGGATGCAATTGTCGGTCACGACATATGTCATGATGAACTCCAGAATATGCAGGCCGGGTCTGTGGGCTTCGGAACACAAGCCGTCGCCCGGAATTCAGACAGGGCAATTTTGCAAGTGAGGTAATGCCTTTGCCTTCAGATAGCAAGGATAAACAATTCTGAAAAACCGCTAAGACTTGAAGGTTTATTCTATTCTTTGTTTCCGTCGCTGTCCGACAGGAACCTGTCGAGCGCCCTGCGCTCTTTTTTGGTGGGGCGACCGCTTCCCGGCTGACGTATCGCCTGCTCCAGGGGGCTCAGCCTGTCGGAAGGCTCGCGCGGCGGCGTCAGATCGTCGTAGAGAAGTTTGGCTTCTTCATAGGGTCCGCGCCGCTCGCCCCCGGATTTGACGACAAGCACCTTGTCCATGCGCTCGAAACCGATATCGAGCCTGTCACCCGCCTTTACCAGATGGCTGGGCTGGCGAATGGAGACACCGTTGACCTTGACCTTGCCAGACTGAATGTAACTCTGGGCAAGTGAACGGGATTTGGCCATGCGGGCAAAGAACAGCCACTTGTCCAGACGCTGACGCGTGCTTTCGAGTGGCTGTTCGTTGCTCCCCATGGCTTACTTCTTCAGCTGCTCCTTGAGAGCAGCAAGCTTGGCGAAGGGCGAGTCCGGATCGATCGGCTTTTCCTTACGCGGCGGCTTGGCTTCGAAACGCTGCTGACCCTGCGGTTTCCCGCCACGGTCGTTGCGGTCCGGCCTGTCCTTGCGCTCCCCGCGGTCCTGACGATCATTATTGCGGTTGTTGCCACGGTCGGGACGTCCGCCATCACGCTTGCGCTCGCCGTCACCGCCACGATTGGCAGCCTCGCGATTTGCTCCGTCACGATTATCGCGACGGCCTTCGCCACGACGTTCACCCGGTTCGCGTGGCGCCTGATCGCGACCCTCGCCACGGCCTTGACCGCGGTTGCCGGGACGACGGTTTTCACCACGCTGGTTTTCGTTGCGACCACCCGGACGCCAAAGAAGAACAGGCTTCGGCTCGGCAGCCTCGGCGCTTTCCGTCGGCGCAGCCTCGCTAACAGCAGCCTCTTGGCCCACAGCTTCCGCAACCGGCGCTTCTTCAGCAGCTTCGACAGTCGTCGTCTCGGAAACCTGCTCTTCCGAAGCCGGTTCCTCGTGTTCGGTCTCTGCACTCTCGTCTTCCGTCACCGCTTCAGAAGCGGCCGGAGCGGCAGCACCGGTCTGGTTGGCGAGGAAGGCCTGCGCCTCTTCCGCCGTTACCTGATCGGCACGATAACCGAGACCCTTGAGGATTTCTTCCATGTCGTCGAGCGTTGCGCCGAGAATGGAAAGCATCGCGGTCGTCGTCGTGAAACGGCGGCCGTCATAAGCGCCTTCCGGACGCGGCTGCTGACCGGGCTTCCACTGCAACAGCGGACGGATGAGATCGGCCAGACGCTCGAGAATGTCGATACGCACGGCGCGCTTTCCGAGGAAACGGAAACCGGCGAGCTTGTAGAACATCCGCTCGAAGGTCGGGTCCGTCACGACAGAGGTGCGACCGGCGGCCAGCACCGGAATGAGATCGCCATAACCCGGCTTGCCGAGACCATCGTTCTTCAGCGCCCAGAGCAGCGTCACAAGCTCCGCCGGAGCTGGCTTGAGAAGCGCGGGCAGGAAGACGTGATAGGCGCCGAAACGCACGCCGTAGCGGCGCATGGAGGCGCGTGCGTCCTGATCCAGCGACTTCACGTCTTCGGTGACGTCACGGCGGAACAGGACACCGAGATTTTCGACCAGCTGGAACGCCAGCCCCTTCGCCAGACCCTGAAGGTCTTCGGCGCGCGAAATATCGTCCAGCGGCTTCAGCACGGTCGCAATCTGATGATTAACGAAACGTTCGACGCGCGCCAGCGCATGATCGCGGGCATTGCCGCTCAACTGCTCGTCGGCAAAGAGGATCACGCGCGGCTTCATGATATTGTCGCCTGCCGAAAGGCGGGCCACCGGTTCGCCCAACCAGCGAACCAGACCATCGGAGCTCAAAGCGAGATCACCGTTTCCGCTGGCGTGCAGACGCGCGGCACGCGCCTCGTATTCGAGCGCGAGCGCCTTCTGCGCAGCAGCCTGCACGGCCTTCTGATCCGGCCCTTCCATTCCCGGCACCGGCGTGAACCGGAACCCGGCCAACTGGCCGACGTGATGTCCTTCTACGAAGACATCACCATTTACACTGATTTCAGCTTCAAGCATCGCATTCTCTCTCAGGCGCCTCATGAGCACAGATGTCCTGCGATCAACAAAGCGTTTCGTCAACCTTTCATGTAGAGCATCGGACAATCGATCTTCGATTTCCCGCGTCTTTTCTTGCCAGTGTGTCGGATCGGCAAGCCATCCTGGGCGGTTCGATACATAAGTCCATGTTCTGATCTGCGCAATCCTTGCAGACAAGGTATCGATCTCTCCATCGGTACGATCGGCGCGGCGCACCTGTTCGCCCATGAAATCTTCGTTCACCGTGCCACGTTTTACCAGATCGAAATAGAGCGTTGAGATCAGATCAGCATGTTGAGCGGGCGCAATGCGGCGATAATCCGGAAGCGCGCAGGCCTCCCAGAGTTTTTCCACCCGCGCCTCCGTCGTCGCCACGTCGATGATTTCAGGGTAGCGCGACAGATATTCGAGCGCCTGCTGGTCGATCGCCGGCAAGGCCCGTGACAGTCCCTGGATCGCCGGGGCGGCTTCGAGGCTCAGACGCAGATTGCTGATGGAGGAAAAATCGAAATTTTTCGTCCGCCATTGCAGCACCTTCACCGAGTCGAACTGATGGGTTTCGATACGCTCCACCAACTCGTCGTCAAATGGATCGACGCGCCCCGTCACGCCAAAGGTGCCATCGCGAAGATGGCGGCCGGCGCGGCCGGCGATCTGGCCGATCTCGCCCGGATTGAGATTGCGGAACTGATAGCCGTCGAACTTGCGGTCCTGCGCAAAGGCGACATGATCGACATCGAGGTTGAGGCCCATGCCGATGGCATCCGTCGCAACGAGATATTCGACGTCGCCGGACTGGTAGAGCCCCACCTGGGCGTTGCGCGTACGCGGCGAAAGCGCGCCCATCACAACGGCTGCGCCACCACGCTGGCGGCGCACCAGCTCGGCAATGGCATAGACCTCTTCCGCCGAAAAGGCGACGATTGCCGTGCGTTGCGGCAGGCGGGTTATCTTCTTCTGGCCCGCATAAAAAAGCTGCGACAGGCGCGGACGTTCGACCACGGTAATTCCCGGCAGCAGCTTTTCGAGGATCGGGCGCATCGTGCCCGCACCCAGAAGCAGCGTTTCCTCCCGCCCGCGCAGATGCAGCACGCGGTCGGTAAAGATATGCCCGCGCTCCAGATCACCCGCCAGCTGCACTTCATCGATGGCGACGAATGCGGCCGTTGTCTCGCGCGGCATGGCTTCCACCGTGCAGACGGAATATTTGGCTTTAGGAGGGGCGATCTTTTCTTCGCCGGTTATCAGCGCCACATTCGGCGCGCCCACCTTTTCGACAAGACGGGTATAGACCTCACGCGCCAGAAGGCGCAGCGGAAGGCCGATGACACCGTTGCCATGTGCCACCATGCGCTCGATGGCGTAATGGGTCTTGCCGGTATTGGTGGGGCCGAGAACGGCCGTGACACCGCGGCCGCTCAGGATCATGGGGCGAAAATTCAACGTACTATCCGTGAATCGACTTCATCTGCTTGCTGTACCGCCCGCCATTCACTGATACGGGCCGCACACGCAACACACATGGCAACGCCCGCCGACAAAGGCAATAGGCCTTGTCCGCAAAGTGGTAAGAGGTCCTCCCCCGGCAGAATTTTCCTTTTTGATTCAGATACTTGAAATATTAAAAAGAATCCGGCGAAACCGGAATTGATTCGGATACGGAACAGTCTGCGAACGAATCGAATACGAATCGCTGACTCCAATGGATTCAGCTTTTGTTCTCCGCAACATCTGGTTGGCAGATGCCTGCCCTATACCAGATTGTGAATCCGGGTAAGTCCTTGTCCGGATTCAGCTTTGCGGCACCGGCTTCCGGCGGAAAACACCGGAATCGACTGTCAAGCGGCAATCGCTGGAAAGCCGCTTCGGCACAGGCACGAACGGCAGTATCACAGCGCCTCGCCGGCGAGCAGGCGCGGCGCGCCGGCATCTGTCGTGCCGGCAGCCTGACCGATGAAATAGGATTTCAGACCCGGCAAACGATCGACCACACCCAGACCGAAATCACGCATGACGCGAATGGGACCGACATCATTGGAGAAAAGCCGGTTCAGCACATCCGTCGTCACACCCATCCGCAACGTGTCGAAACGCCGCCAGGACTGGTAACGGTCGAGAACGTTGAGAGAGCCGATATCAAGGCCGAGACGGTCGGCCTCGACCACGGTTTCGGCCAGTGCCGCAACATCCTTGAAGCCGAGATTGAGGCCCTGACCGGAAATCGGGTGAATTCCATGCGCCGCATCGCCGGCAAGTGCAAAACGTGGCGCGACGAAGGAACGCGCCAGCGTCAAGCCCAGCGGAAAGGCGCGACGGGGACCGACGGGACGGACCGGACCGAGCTTGTGGCCGAACCGGCGTTCAAGTTCCTCCTCGAACACCAGATCGTCGGCAGCAACCAGCCTGTCGGCATCGGCCGTACGTTCGGTCCAGACAAGCGAGGAGCGGTTCCCTTTCAAGGGAAGCACGGCGAAAGGCCCCGACGGCAGAAAATGTTCCTCCGCGCAGCCCTCATGCGGCCGCTCGTGTTCAACGGTGGTGACGATCCCGGACTGATCGTAATTCCAGTGCACGGTTTTTATTCCTGCCATATCCCGCAAAGCCGAGCGGACCCCATCGCAGGCTATGAGCAGTCGCGCCTCAAGCGACGAGCCGTCGGAAAGTGAAATAGCCGTCGATTGCGGACCGGCGGAAAAGCCGGAAACACTGAGACCATGGCGGATTTCGACGCCGAGGCGCTCACACAGGCCTCGCAGCGCACCCACCATCGCGACATTCGGGACCATATGAGCGAAGGGCCTGCCCTCCTCCACCGCGCCGTCGAATGTCAAAAACACCGGGCGAACCGGATCGGCGGTCTTCGAATCGGTGACGATCATCTTGTGGATCGGCTGGGCCTCCGGCTCGATCTCGTTCCATATGCCGAAAACGTCGAGCATGCGCGTGGCCGCCGCGATAATGGCGGAGGCGCGGACGTCCTTCTTCCAGACATCCTCGGGAGCGGCTTCAACCACCTGCACATTAAGATGTCCGGCTGCCTGCTTAATTGCGACAGCAACGGAAAGGCCGACATAACCGCCGCCTGCCACCACCACGTCCAGCATCGCGCTTCTCCTCAAATCTTGTGCACGCATCATCGGCGCACTATAGACCATGTGACGTCTTCCTACAGCCGGAGCAGGCCGAAAAAATGTCGCATCCCTCGCAAACGTCAGATCCGATGGCCAATCTGATCTCCACACTCGATCTCGAGAAGCTGGAAGAAAACCTGTTTCGGGGTGAAAGCCCGCAAATCGGCTGGCAGCGCGTTTTCGGCGGCCAGGTCATCGCGCAGGCATTGATCGCAGCTCAACGAACCGTGGATGACGACCGTTTCGTTCATTCACTGCATTCCTATTTCATGCGCCCCGGCGACCCGCTGGTGCCCATCCTCTACCAGGTGGAACGCATTCGCGACGGTGCAAGCTTCTGCACCCGGCGCGTGGTCGCCATCCAGCATGGCAAGGCGATCTTTTCCATGTCGGCGTCATTCCAGATCGTCGAGGACGGCTTCGATCATCAGATAAGAATGCCGGATGTGACGCCGCCCGAAAGGCTGATGAGTGAAGATGAGATGCAGGCGGCCTTCCTCGCCAACGCACCCGCTTCGATCCGCAAATACTGGAGCAACAAGCGCCCGATAGAGATCCGGCCGGTTTCGCTGACCCACTATATTTCGAAGGAAAAGCTGGAACCGCAGCAGGATATCTGGGTTCGCGCTGTCGGCGATGTGCCGGACGATCCACGTTTCCAGTCAGCCATTCTCGCTTATCTCTCGGATATGACATTGCTCGACACGTCGCTCTATGCCCACGGAACGACGATCTTTGATCCGGCCATTCAGGTGGCGAGCCTCGATCACGCCATGTGGTTCCACCGTCCCTGCCGGCTGGACGACTGGCTGCTCTACACGCAGGACAGCCCCAGCGCCTCGGGAGCACGCGGTTTGACCCGTGGCAATATTTTCACCAGACAGGGTGAACTGATCGCCTCCGTCGCACAGGAAGGTTTGATCCGCAAAAGGGCAAATGCTTAAATAATGCGCTTTTTTAAAAAATCGCACATTTAATAGACGAAAATTGCGCCACCCAATGCCCGTTTTTCAGACGCCCGTCATATAATTTCTATATTTCAATAACTTAGAGGCCGCATCAAAACTGGCACGCCCCTTGAATGTATGTCCGTAGTCGCTGTTACTGATCTGCCAGCGCGAGGAGAGTCGGCTCCGTGCCGAGGACAAACAAAGGATGGGAAACCAGATGAAAATTGTGATGGCCATTATCAAGCCGTTCAAGCTGGATGAAGTGCGCGAAGCGCTCACCGGCGTCGGCATCCAAGGCCTGACCGTGACCGAGGTAAAGGGTTACGGACGCCAGAAGGGACATACCGAGATTTATCGCGGCACGGAATATGCGGTGAGCTTTCTTCCCAAACTGAAGATCGAGATCGCGGTTGCATCAGACGTCGTCGACAAGGCTGTCGAGGCAATCGCGTCGGCTGCAAAAACCGGGCAGATCGGTGACGGCAAGATCTTCGTCTACTCTATCGAACAGGCCGTGCGCATCCGTACCGGCGAAACCAACACAGAAGCGCTTTGAAGCACGGCTGACAGGGAGTTTTCTAGCTATGCAACTCAACAAGTTTTCAACGCTCGGCAAACTGGGTGCCGGTGTGGCAGCCCTGATGGCCCCGGCAATCGCCTTTGCGCAGGATGCCGCGCCGGCAGTAGCAGCGGCGGCCCCCGTTCCGGAAAAAGCCGATACCGCATTCATGTATGTCGCGACGATCCTCGTGCTTTTCATGATCATTCCGGGTCTGGCCCTGTTTTATGGCGGCCTCGTGCGCACCAAGAACATGCTCTCCGTTCTCATGCAGTGCACGGTCATCGGCGCGGTCATGATGCTCGTATGGGTAATCTACGGTTACTCATTCGCCTTCGGCGGCGGCACCGGCCCGTATTTCGGCGGTTTCGGCAAGCTGTTCCTGTCCGGCGTTTCGCTTGACAGCACCTCGGCAACCTTCTCCCAGGGCGTCGTGATCTACGAATACACCTTCATCGCCTTCCAGATGACCTTTGCGGCCATCACGCCCGCGCTGATCATCGGTGCATTCGCGGAACGCGTGAAGTTCTCGGCAGTCATCCTGTTCACCATCCTGTGGGCCACCTTCGTCTACTTCCCGATCGCTCACATGGTCTGGGACGCGAACGGCCTGATCTTCGGCATGGGCGCTCTCGACTTCGCCGGCGGCACCGTCGTCCACATCAATGCCGGTATCGCTGGCTTGATCGGCGCGATCATGGTTGGCAAGCGTACCGGCTTCGGCAAGGACATGATGGCCCCGCACTCCATGACGCTGACGCTGGTTGGCGCAGCCATGCTGTGGTTCGGCTGGTTCGGCTTCAACGCCGGCTCCAACCTCGAAGCATCTGGCGGTGCGGTTCTTGCAACCATGAACACCTTCCTCGCCACTGCAGCAGCCATCGTTTCCTGGTCGCTGGTTGAAAGCTTCACCCGCGGCAAGGCTTCCATGCTGGGCGCAGCTTCGGGCATGATCGCCGGCCTCGTCGCCGTAACGCCTGCGGCCGGTTCCGTCGGACCCATGGGCGCTATCGTTCTCGGCCTCATCGTCTCGCCGATCTGCTACTTCTTCGTCTCGGTTGTGAAGAACAAGTTCGGCTACGACGACACAGCTGATGTCTTCGGTGTCCACGGCATCGGCGGCATCATCGGCGCCCTCGGCACCGGCATCTTCACGTCTCCGCTGCTTGGCGGCACGGGTAAGGCGGACTTCTCTATCTCCTCGCAGCTCTGGACGCAGTTCGTTGCCGTCGCCATCACCATCGTATGGTGCGCAGTCGTCTCGGCAATCCTCTACAAGATCGTCGACGTGATCGTTGGTCTGCGGGTTCCGGTCGAAGCGGAACGCGAAGGTCTCGACCTTGCGACCCACGGCGAAGCCGCCTACCACTCCTGATATCCGGGAAAAGGGGTTCTCCATCCCCTCTCCCAAAAGAAGGCCCGCTTCGGCGGGCCTTTTCTTTGCCGCAAATCCGGAAGCGGCTTTTAAAAAACCGCATGGTTAACACGACATTAACCAGGAAGCTGTTAGTTTTCCCTGTCAATCCGGGATCTGGTCAACTGCCGGATCTTGCCGAAACCACAAAAACTACGGGTTCAGGGACATGGGCAGAATGAATTCTCCGACATTCGACGGTCGTCACACGCGTTTCGTGCTGACGGCGTTTTTCGTGCGGCAGGTCATGGCTCTTGCCGGTTTTGCCTTGCTTGCCACGATTGCGCTGGGGATTACCGCTCTTGCCACATGGAACGTGGCGGACCCGAGCCTGTCCTATGCAACAGGCAACCAACCCACCAATCTTCTCGGTTACGGCGGCGCAATCTTCGCCGATATCGTGATGCAGTTCCTCGGCCTTTCCGCAATCATCGCGCTTTTGCCGGTGATTGCCTGGGCGATCGCCCTGATCGCCGGTCGCAAGTTCAACCGGATACCCGCCCGCCTCGTCGCCTGGATCGCCGGCGCCATCGTCTGCGCCGCCTCGCTCGGCTGTTTTCCCGCGCCCGTGACATGGCCGCTGCCGAACGGCATCGGTGGCGTCATCGGCGATATGATCCTGCGCTTCCCAGCTCTCTTCATCGGCGCTTACCCCACCGGCACGATTGCGACGGTGCTGGGCGCTATATTCGCTGCTCCCGCCGCCTTGATGATGCTGTTTGCCGCCGGTCTCGTGGGACGCCCGGAAGATGACCTGGAACAGGAAGAACGCGCGCCGGTCGCAAACAAGGCCCGTGCCACCCGTCAGGTCGAGGAAGAAGACGATGACGAGGGCGAAGGCTTCTTCGCCAATATTCTCGCCTTCGGCGCAATCGCACATTACTGGTACATCTCGCAGGCCCGCCTTCGCCGCCTGTTCGGCCTGAAGTCGAAGTCCCTGCACGGTGAATTCGAACACCCTTACGATTTCAACGAATATGAATTCGGCACGCTGAACGAACCCTCCCGCCTCAAGACGGCGATCAACCGCCTCGACCAGCGCGCGGAACCGTCTTTCGAAGAACGCGCCGCATCCCGTCGCCAGATGTCGCCTCCCTCCATCGCGCCCGATCATGATGCGGACGGGGACGACGAACCGTCGTTGGACGCAGACGGTCGGCGATTGCCCAACGGCATTCTCTCGGACGACCACAGCCTGGACGAGAACGACCCGAAGTTCGTGGCAAGACAGGCACCTGGGCGCGGCCAACCCAGAATAACCGCCCCTTCCGCACGCCCGAAGCCCAGCGAGCGCGTGGCAAGGGAAGCGCAGGCCTCCTTTATTGCCGCAGACGGTTTCCAGCTGCCCACCGTGCATCTTCTGGCGGAACCCAAGAACGTCGTTCGCGACCATACGCTGAACGAGGAAGTGCTGGAGCAGAATGCCCGCCTTCTGGAAGGGGTTCTCGAGGATTTCGGCGTCAAGGGTGAAATCATTCACGTCCGCCCCGGCCCGGTCGTCACGCTCTACGAACTGGAACCAGCACCCGGCATCAAATCCTCACGCGTCATCGGCCTTGCCGATGACATCGCCCGCTCCATGAGCGCGATCGCCGCGCGCGTTGCCGTCGTGTCTGGCCGCAACGCCATTGGCATCGAGCTTCCGAACCAGACGCGTGAAACCGTGTTCCTGCGTGAACTGGTCGGCAGCCGCGACTTTGAAAACAGCAAGGCCAAGCTCGCCATGGCGCTCGGCAAGACCATCGGCGGCGAACCCGTCATCGCCGATCTTGCCAAGATGCCGCATCTTCTCGTTGCCGGTACCACGGGTTCGGGCAAGTCGGTCGCCATCAACACCATGATCCTGTCGCTGCTTTACCGCATGTCGCCGGAGCAATGCCGCCTGATCATGATCGACCCGAAAATGCTCGAACTATCGATCTATGACGGTATTCCGCATCTGCTCTCCCCCGTCGTTACCGATCCGAAAAAAGCCGTCGTGGCGCTGAAGTGGACGGTGCGCGAGATGGAGGAGCGCTACAAGAAGATGTCGAAGATCGGTGTGCGCAACATCGATGGCTTCAACAGCCGTGTGCAGCAGGCCATCGACAAGGGCGAAATCCTCACCCGCACGGTGCAGACCGGCTTCGACCGCCAGACCGGCGAGGCAATGTACGAGACGGAAGAATTCGACCTGAAGCCCCTGCCCTATATCGTCGTCATTATCGACGAAATGGCGGATCTTATGATGGTGGCAGGCAAGGATATCGAAGGTGCCGTACAGCGCCTCGCTCAGATGGCGCGTGCCGCCGGCATCCATGTCATCATGGCAACCCAGCGTCCGTCCGTCGACGTCATCACCGGCACCATCAAGGCGAACTTCCCGACCCGCATCTCCTTCCAGGTAACGTCGAAGATCGACAGCCGCACCATTCTGGGCGAACAGGGCGCAGAACAGCTGCTCGGCATGGGTGACATGCTCTATATGGCCGGTGGCGGCCGCATCCAGCGCGTGCACGGTCCCTTCGTCTCCGACAATGAAGTGGAAGAGATCGTCGCCTATCTCAAGACGCAAGGCACGCCGGAATATCTGGAAGCGATCACCGAGGAAGACGATGAGGAAGGCAATGGCGGCGGCCCGGCCGGCGCCGGCAATTTCTCCGATTCGGAAGACCCCTATGATCAGGCCGTGGCTGTCGTGCTGAGGGACGGCAAGGCCTCCACTTCCTACGTCCAGCGGCGTCTCGGCATCGGCTACAACCGCGCCGCCTCGCTGATCGAACGCATGGAGCAGGAAGGCATCATCGGCCCCGCCAATCATGCCGGAAAACGCGAAATACTCGTACCAACGGAAGCAGACATCATCGAGCGGTAATGCCCGTCGCCCAAAAGGCTGTCGTGGTTTCGGGATAACGACATGCGTGAGGCGAAGACGGCAACCAAGCGGGGCGAAGAAGCGTTAATACACGCTTTCAACGTCATGAAGCCGCCGCCTTTATGCGGAAAATCGCTGCGATGAAGGAGAACAGAATGAACGACCTCACCACCGGCGAGATTGCCACCGCAAACACACCAGAGAACGGCGTGACGCGACGTGGCGTGCTGACGGCGTTTTCCATGGCTGCGGTCATGGCCGGCCTGTCGCCGCTCAACGCATTTGCTCAGGCTGCCGGTAACAGCGCGACCGCGCAGAAAATTGCCAATCACTTCTCGTCGGTCAAAACCATGATGGGAGAGTTTGTCCAGTTTGGCCCGCGCGGTGAACAGACCGGCGGCAAATTTTACATCGAACGGCCCGGCAAGCTTCGATTCAATTATGAAGACCCCTCGCCCATGCGGGTCATCTCCGACGGCAAGAATGTCGTCATCGGCAACATGAAACTGAAGACATGGGATTTGTATCCACTGTCAAAGACCCCGCTCAGCCTGCTTTTGTCCGACAAGATCGATCTGAGTAACCAGAAGGTCCGGAACGTGAAGGAAGAGTCGGACCTGACCACCATCGTACTGGGTGACAAGAGCGTGTTCGGCGATTCCACCATTACCCTGATGTTTGACCCGAAAACCTTCGATCTGAGGCAATGGACAACGACCGATGCCCAGAACAAGGACACGACTGTCATGATCTTCAACGTGCAGACGGGCGTTAACCTCGACGAACGCGTTTTCAACATCAACTACGAAGAAGTCCGCAAACGCGGCTAAAGGCCGGGCGGTCCACGGCGACAGTTCAAAAGGCGGCCCTGCGGTCGCCTTTTTTATTTTGCCGCTAAAATGCATTCCCGTTTTCATCGCGATGTTATAAGCCTGCGCCCCGGAAACATGTCTCGGAACAATTGGCTTCGAGGCTATAGAAGCGGAGCACATGCATGTCGTTTTCGATAACCACGTGGAACATCAACTCGGTCAGGCTCAGAATGCCGATCGTGGAGCAGTTTCTGGTGCGTTACAAACCCGACATTCTCTGCCTGCAGGAAACGAAATGCCCCAATGGTGAGTTTCCGATGAAGCCGCTGAAGGCGCTCGGTTACGAGCACGTCATCATCCATGGCCAGAAGGGCTATCACGGTGTGGCAATCGCTTCGAAAATTCCGCTGACAGAAGATCACCGTCAGGACTATTGCGGTATAGGCGATGCACGACACATTTCCGCGATTTTTCAGGTTGGATCGCGCCGCATACGGCTGCATAATTTCTATGTTCCGGCTGGCGGTGACGAACCCGACCGGTCGATAAACCCGAAATTCGGCCACAAGCTGGATTTTATCGAAGAAATGAAGGCGCTTCGCGCCGACGGCGTGCCCGGCACCTCGTCCATTCTCGTGGGCGATCTCAACATCGCACCGCTTGAAAATGACGTCTGGTCGCACAAGCAACTGCTGAAGATCGTTAGCCATACACCGGTGGAAACCGACGGCATGATCGATATCATGAAGAAGGGCAACTGGCTCGACCTGATGCGGTTGAACGTGCCTGATAGTGAAAAGATTTATACCTGGTGGAGCTACCGCGCCAAGGATTGGGAAGCCGCAGACCGTGGCCGCCGTCTCGACCATATCTGGTCGTCGCAGGATCTCGGCCCTTCGCTTGAAAAGATCGATATCTTGCGCGAAGCACGCGGCTGGAACCGGCCATCCGACCACGTTCCGGTTACGGCCCATTTCCGTTTCTGAAGCGCTGGCTCTTTAAATCAGGAGAAGCGGTTCTGCAAACGGGCCGCGCCCGCCGCGAGTGCGGCGATATTATCGCGAATGCGTGCCGACACGATATCGGCAACCTCGGGAAACTCCTCCACCAGCCGGTGAAAGAGAATGCGCGTTATCCGGATGACCTCGGAATCCTCCGCGGCAATGGCGGTAAATTTTCTCTCACAGAGCGTGAAAAGCGCCAGCTCCGAAAGCAGCGCCCCCTTGCCCGGTGTCGCCTGCAACGCGGGTTTTCCATCCCGCCCGGCCGTAAATAGCTCGAAATGGCCTGACGTCACCGCAAAGGCGCACTCGGCCGGGGAATGTTCCCGGAACAAAGTCTGACCCGCCGCCACGCGGCGGCGTTCCGCGCCGAAGGCGATCAGCCGCAACTGATCGTCGCTGAAGCCCGCAAACAACGGCACTTGCCCCAGAAGCATGATGTCATCCGTCAAGGCCATGTCGATTGCTACTCCAGAAAACCGCCTGCACCACTATAGCGGTTTTCGGATATCGGCCTTCAAAATACAAGATGTTAGAATATTCTGCGTCCTCTCGGACGCAGAAAGGGCGTTCGTTCAGGGAACGATCTTGTATCCACCGTTCTCGGTCACCAGAATTTCGGCATTGGAGGGATCTCGCTCGATCTTCTGGCGCAGACGATACACATGCGTTTCGAGCGTATGCGTCGTCACTCCGGAATTATAACCCCAGACCTCTTCCAGCAAGACATCGCGGGTAACGACGGCGCTCCCGGCGCGGTACAGATAACGGATGATCGCCGCTTCCTTTTCCGTCAGCCGGATTTTTTTGCCGTCTTCAGTCGTCAGCAGCTTCTGGCTGGGTTTGAACTGATAGGGGCCAACGGTGAAAACCGCGTCCTCGCTCTGCTCGTATTGACGCAGCTGCGCCCGGATGCGGGCCAGAAGGACGGCGAAGCGGAATGGCTTCGTCACATAATCATTGGCGCCCGCTTCGAGACCGAGAATAGTGTCGGAATCGGTATCGTGCCCGGTCAGCATGATGATCGGTGCCTTGAAGCCACCCTTGCGCAGCAGCTTCACCGCCTCGCGGCCATCCATGTCAGGGAGGCCGACATCCATGATCAGAAGATCGACCTGGGCAGTCTTTGCGGTCTGCATCGCCTGCGCAGCGTTTGCGCCGCTCAGAAGCGAGAATTCCTCATAGGGAGATAGTTGCTCAGTCAGCGTCTCCCGAAGATCGTCGTCGTCGTCCACCAAAAGGATAGTGCGAGCCGTCATTCGGATTCTCAGCCTTTCTTACTTTAGCGCATCGGCCCAAAAATCGCCGTTGATTTTCGGAAGGCGCAATGCGTAGTTTAAAAGAGTTAGAGCATCCATTGTGCCTCCGAAATAAGGCACGGCGCTCTAATTGTCAGCCAATTCAGCGGTTTGCCGACAAAAGGTCAACCCATTGCCATGATATTACGAAGTGCTATGACTTCACGTTAGATAACCTGCAAAGCAAAATCTCGTGAAAAACATGAGCAGACATCCCGTAAAGCAACATAAACGCGCATCAACGCTCATGGTTCGGCCGGCGCCTTTGAAAATAAGCCGGGCCATCGTTCAGCTCGGGCATCTCACCTTTCCCGCAGCGATCGGGCGCAACGGCCGTACCGTGCTCAAACGCGAGGGAGATGGAAAGTCACCGATTTCCGTCACGCGCCTGCTGCACGGATTTTATCGCGGCGACCGTAACCACGCCATCGCCACGACATTGCCGATGCAACGGACGCAGCAATCCATGCTTTGGTGCGACGAGCCACGCAGCGCCAGTTACAACAGGTTGGTCAAGTCCCCTTTCGCACTGAGCCACGAGGAGATGATGCGAAAGGACGGCCTTTATGACGTTTGCCTCGTGCTCGATTGGAACATCACGTCGAGAAGTCGGAACCGCGGTTCGGCAATCTTCATGCATATGATCCGCCCGGGATATGAGCCGACCGCCGGCTGCGTCGCTCTCCATCCCCGCGACATGAGGCGCATTCTGCCTCATATGCGCAAGGGTACGAAAATTCGCATCCTGTAGATCAGGCACAAAAAAACCCGCCATTCTTGGCGGGTTTTTTTAAAAAGGAGAAAGCCGGTGATTACGCGGCTTCTTCCTGAGAATCGTCCTCTTCGACGGCCTTGCCGCGCTTCGGACCCTTGGCAAGGTTGACTTCCACCAGGCGAACAGCCTCGGTTTCAGACATCTTGTTGACAGCAGCAATTTCGCGCGCCATGCGATCAAGAGCAGCTTCGTAAAGCTGACGCTCGGAATAGGACTGCTCCGGCTGGTTTTCCGCACGGTAAAGATCGCGCACAACTTCAGCAATCGCGATAAGATCGCCGGAATTGATTTTCGCATCATATTCCTGGGCGCGGCGCGACCACATTGTACGCTTCACACGCGCCTTGCCCTGCACCACTTTCAGCGCCCGCTCGACAAAATCGCCTTCGGAAAGCTTGCGCATGCCGATGCTCACGGCTTTAGCGACGGGAACTTTAAGACGCATCTTGTCTTTTTCGAAATCGATGACAAAAAGCTCAAGCTTCATGCCGGCAACTTCTTGTTCCTCGATGGCAGAAATGGTACCGACACCATGAGCGGGATACACAATCGCTTCACCGGTTTTGAAACCGTGATGTGCTGGAGATTTCTTCTGCTGGGTCGTCATTCGTTCTAAAAACTCCCTGTTACATACCCGGCAACGCCGGGGTTGGGTCGGTCAGGCCCTGATGAGACGGGGGAACCGTCAGGTGACTCCGCACTGGTCCAGCCGTGCACGCAAAAACACACCTTCCCGCATTGCGGGCTTCGATAACGTAAACGCTCGATATGTCACGGAAACCGCGTGCAAAAGAGGTGTTGCTTTCGTGGTGTTTTTGGGCACACAAATGCCACGCTGTGGATCAGTATCGTTGGTGTACCACAAAAATAGGCACAAATCAATAATTTGCTTCGACCGTGGCCGCAACATCACATGGCGGCCAAAGAACCACCTATAAATGGGCTACCGGAATACTGTCAAATGCTTCGTAACCGGTCCCTACCGTATAAGAAGCAAAAAAATTTCACTTCCCAACTGAAGAAACACGAAAGCCTCTTAAACTCTTCGTAATTACACGCCAATATCCGATTCGAATGAAAAGGCAAAATCCGCAAATTGACGGTGCTTTTTTACGTTAAAGTGTGATTTTTGGAGGAATCCACATCAAATGGGCTACAGAAATAATCCAAAACGCGAAAAACAGATCGAAAAAGCACGACAGCAGGCAATTGCCGAAAACGCGCCATTTCTTGATCCGGGTATACTCTATGGAAGAGCAAGCGCCGACGACATAGAATATTATTCCGCCGAAATGCTGGCCGCAAGCGCGGCGCACAGTTTCGAGGCTCTTTCGCGCTGGACTGGAGACGCGCCCCATATCAGCATCGCCCAGGTGGAGGGCGTCACCCCGCGAGATATTCCGGTAACGGTTCTGACGATTATCGGCCGCAATATGCCCTTCCTCTACGATTCCGTCATGGGTGAGGTCACAAGCAGCTATCGCGGCCTCTATCTCGCGGTCCACCCCATTCTGGTGCCGGATGCAACGGCGCAGGCGGGTTATCGCCTTGCGGAGCCTGATGACGATCCCGCCGGGAATATCAGCCTCATCCAGCTGCACATCGCCCCACTGACCCAGCAGGCCGCAACGGCGCTGGAAGAAAGATTGCGTTTCGTGCTGGCGCAGGTTCAGTCCGCCTACAGAGACTGGCGGCCCATGCTGTCGAAACTCGACGAAGCCCTAGACGAATTGTCAAAACGCGGCTCCTCGCGGCGCAAGACCGAGCGCGCGGAAGCCGTCGAGTTTCTCAACTGGCTTCGCAACGACAATTTCACCTTCCTCGGCATGCGCGATTACACCTATTCCGGAACGGGAAAGAACGCGAAAATCGAACGCGGTGACGGCGTCGGCCTCGGCAGTTTGAGCGATCCGGATGTGCGCGTGCTGCGCCTTGGCAAGGACGCCGTGACGACGACGCCTGAAATCCTCGCCTTCCTCGACGGTCCGGATTTCCTCATCGTCACCAAGGCAAATGTGAAGTCCATCGTGCATCGCCGCGCTTATATGGATTATATCGGCATCAAGCGCTTCGACGAGGACGGCAATGTCATCGGTGAATTGCGCATCGTCGGCCTTTTCACCGCCACCGCCTATACGCGTTCGGTAAAGCACATCCCGCTGCTACGTGCCAAAATTGCGGATGTCGAGCGGCATTTCGGTTTTGATCCGAACAGCCACTCCGGCCGCATTCTGCAGAACACCCTGGAAGCATATCCGCGCGACGATCTCTTCCAGATCGAAACGGATCTTCTGATCCGCTTCATCGAGCAAATCATGGAACTGAGCGACCGCCCACGCGTGCGCGTCCTCGCACGTATCGACCGTTTCGACCGCTTCGTCTCGGCCATCATCTTCGTGCCGCGCGAGGAATACAATTCCTATGTGCGCGAGAAGATCGGCGACTATCTGAGCAAGGTCTATGACGGGCATATTTCCGCCTATTACCCGGCCTTCCCCGAAGGCGCTGTCGCCCGCGTCCATTTCATCGTCGGCCGCACGGAGGGCAAGACGCCGCGTATCGCGCAGGACAAGCTGGAGGAAGCCGTCAGCGATATCGCAGCACGTTGGATAGACCATTTCGTTGCCCTTTCCGAACCGGGTGCACCGGTGCTGGAGGTGGATCAGGCCTACCAGGAAGCCTTCACGCCGGAAGAGGCGATTGGCGACATGGCGGATATTCTGGCCACCGTGAAGGGTGAGCCGGTCCGCATCGAATTTTACCAGCAGGAAGGCCAGTCAGCTGAGACGCTGTCGCTGAAGATCTTCCATCGGGATGGCCATCTGCCACTGTCGCGCCGTGTGCCGCTGCTGGAAAACCTCGGTTTCAACGTCATCAGTGAGCGCACCTTCGACATCGGTGTCATCTCGGATGGCGAAAAGCGCGACATCGTGCTGCATGATATGGAACTCGCCGTCGCCAAGGGCGTGACGCTCGATCTGCCGCAATACGGACAGAAACTCGAAGAAGCATTCCTTGCTGCCTTCTCGGGCAAGGTCGATAATGACAACTTCAACCGGCTGATCCTTGCCTGCGGCCTTACCGTGCGCGAAGTGTCCGTCCTGCGCGCCTATGCCCGTTATCTGCGCCAGACCGGAATCGTTTATTCCCAGGAGCATATTTCCGAAACGCTCTTTAAATATCCCGCCATTTCACGGAATATTTTCGCGCTGTTCAAGGCTGGCTTTGATCCGTCCATCGACGAGAAGAAGCGGCTGAAGAAACTGGCAGAGATGCACAAGACGATCGAAGCGGCATTGAGCGGTGTTCCCAATCTCGATGAAGACCGCACCTTGCGGCGTTATGTCAACGCCATCGACGCCACGCTTCGTACCAACTACTTCCAGAAAAACACCGATGGCACGCCGCGCGACCTGTTGGCGTTCAAGTTCGATCCCAAACATCTGGACGGCCTGCCCGATCCGCGTCCCTTCCGCGAAATCTTCGTCTACGGAACCGAAGTAGAAGGCGTGCATCTGCGCTTTGGCAAAGTGGCGCGCGGCGGTCTGCGCTGGTCGGATCGCGGCCAGGATTACCGCACGGAAGTGCTCGGTCTCGTCAAGGCGCAGCAGGTCAAGAATGCGGTGATCGTTCCCGTTGGCGCCAAGGGCGGCTTTTTCCCGAAGAACCTGCCTGTTGGCGGCTCCCGCGACGAGGTCTTCAATGCAGGCCGTGAAGCCTACAAGACCTATATCCGCACTCTTCTGTCCATCACCGACAATATCGTCGACGACGCCGTCGTACCGCCGGCCGATACGTTGCGGCTTGATGGTGACGATCCCTATTTCGTCGTCGCCGCCGATAAGGGGACAGCGACATTCTCCGATACGGCAAACGGCCTCGCCCACGACGCCGGCTTCTGGCTGGACGATGCCTTCGCATCGGGTGGTTCCGCCGGTTACGACCACAAGAAGATGGGAATCACCGCACGCGGTGCCTGGGAAACGGTAAAGCGTCATTTCCGCGAAATGGACACCGACATCCAGACCACGCCCTTCACAGTGGCAGGTGTCGGCGACATGTCCGGCGACGTTTTCGGCAACGGCATGTTGCTGTCGGAAAAGATCAGGCTGATCGCAGCCTTCGATCACCGCGATATCTTCATCGATCCGGACCCCGATACCGACAAATCCTTCGCTGAGCGCAAGCGGCTTTTCGAATTGCCACGCTCAAGCTGGCAGGATTACGACCGTTCAACGCTCTCAAAAGGCGCAATGATCATCTCGCGTTCCGAAAAATCGGTGACGCTGACACCGGAAGCCGTCGCTGCCATCGGCATCGACAAATCCGTTGCCACACCCTTCGAGATCATGACTGCCATTCTGAAGGCGCCAACCGATCTTCTGTGGTTCGGCGGCATCGGCACCTATATCAAAGCGGCGGTGGAAACCAACGCCGAGGTGGGTGACAGGGCGAACGACCCCATCCGCGTCAACGCCACCGAGCTGCGCGCCAAGGTCATCGGCGAAGGCGCCAATCTCGGCATTACCCAGAAGGGCCGTATCGCCTATGCGCTGGCGGGTGGGCGTTGCAATTCCGACGCCATCGACAACTCGGCCGGCGTGAATTCCTCCGACGTCGAGGTCAATATCAAGATCGCCCTCGCCTCCGCGGTCAATAGCGGTCGCCTGACGATGCCGAAGCGCAACCAGCTTCTTGCCTCCATGACGCCGGAAGTGGCGCAGCTGGTGCTGCGCAACAACTACCTGCAATCGCTGGCAATCTCGCTGACGGAGCGGCTTGGGCTTGCAAACCGGGAAGAACTCGGTCGCCTGATGAGCGCGCTGGAGGCAACCGGCCAACTGAACCGCAAGGTCGAAACCTTGCCGAGCAATGCCGAGCTCAGCGAAAGATATGCCACCGGCAAGCCGCTGACCCGGCCGGAAATCGGCGTGCTGCTGTCCTATGCCAAGCTGACACTGTTCGACGCTCTGGTGGCAAGCCCGCTGCCCGACGAGCCCTATCTCCAGCATCTGCTCGCAGACTATTTCCCGGCCAAGATGCAGAAGAACTATGCAGACGATATCAAGGCGCATCGCCTGCACCGCGAAATCGTTGCGACAGCGCTCGCCAATGCCGTGGTAAACCGCGGCGGCCCTGGCTTCGTGCAGAAACTCGCCGATGCGAGCGGCCTCCTGTCGGCGGATGTCGTCAAGGCAGCGGTGATCGTGGAGGACGGTTTCGGCCTCAAACGTCTTTGGAGCGAGGTCGACGCGCTTGACGGAAAGATCGGCGGAGAAGTCCAGAACGGACTTTATGCCACGATCACCCGCATCTACTCCGATGCGAGCAGGCTCTATTTGCAAACCGGGAGCGTGGGCGCTGGAACGAGCGACATGGCAACCGAAATCGAGCGCCTGAAAACTGCCATCAAGACGCTATCGCCGGCAGCGGCGAAATATCGCCGCGAGCTTGGCGTCACAGAAATCGACGGTGTTCCCTCTGGCCTTCTGGAAGAGCTGGATACGCTTTCCCTGCTGGTCTATGTGCCTGAAATCATGCGTATCGCCGAAAATGCGGGCACGACGCTTGCCCGCGCCGCCGAAAGCTACGCCACGGTCTCCTCGACCTTCCGTGTCGCGCGGCTGCTGGATGCCAGCCAGCGCATCACGCCGGCCGATCACTACGAGAGCCTGGCTCTTCTGCGCAGCCAGGACCAGATCGCCTTGTCGAGACGCCGGATCGTCATCTCGGCCCTCACCGAGTATGCGAAGGAAAAGGACCCGGTTCAGGCCTGGTATGCGGCCGACCGCGTGCGCGTCAATCGCATCGTCTCGGAACTCGGTGCACTGAGCGAAAGCGGCGATACCAACCTCGCCCGCCTGACAGTGGCGGCGGGGCTGCTTGGTGATATCGTTCAGACGCGCTGATCGACCATTCGACAAACGCCATCCGGGTGACTGGCCCGGATGGCCATAAATGAAGCGGTTGCGCCGGCATCACGCATTTTGTCCCCCCCCATATCCGATAGGACGATGAATGACTGTCCCCTCCCCAAATGCGGAAACAGTGGTTGCCAAACGCGGCATCTGGGGCTGGGTCATGTTCGATTGGGCGGCACAGCCCTTTTTCACGGTCGTTACGACCTTCGTTTTCGGACCCTACTTTGTCGCCCGCCTCACCGATGATCCTATTTCGGCGCAGGCGACATGGAGCAACATGGCGACGGTCTCCTCGATCATCATCGCCCTCTTCTCCCCCATTCTCGGCTCCATCGCTGACCAATCCGGCGCAAGAAAGCCGTGGATCGCCTTTTTTGCCGCCATCAAGATCGTCAGTCTTTTATTCCTCTGGTTTGCAGCACCGGGTTCGCCGATCATTCTGCCTATCATCTGCATGATATTCGCATCCATCGCGGCGGAGTTTTCTATCGTCTTCAACGATTCCATGATGCCGCGACTGACCAATCCGCAGAATGTCGGACGCATTTCCAATCTCGCCTGGGGGCTCGGTTATCTCGGCGGCATGGTTGTGCTGATTGCCGTGGTGACGCTTCTGGCCGCAAATCCACAGACAGGACTGACTATCGCCGGTATCAAGCCGCTTTTCGGTCTCGATCCCGCAACCGGCGAGGACGCCAGAATAACCGGCCCGATAGCCGCAATCTGGTATTTGCTCTTCATTCTGCCGATGTTTCTGCTGACCCCGGATGCGGACAGGGGCCTACCCTTCGGAGCGGCGATCCGCTCTGGCCTTGCGGAGCTCAAGACAACCCTGCGCGAACTTCGAGACAGACCCGTCCTGTTGCGGTTCCTGATTGCACGTATGCTTTATCAGGACGGCGTCAACGGCGTGCTCATTCTGGGTGGGGTATTTGCGGCGGGAATGTTCGGCTGGGCGACGATGGAAATCGGCCTCTTCGGCATCCTGCTCAACGTCGTCGCCATCGTGGGTTGCTTTGCGGCCGGGCGCGTCGATCAGAAACTTGGCTCGCGGATCACCATCCTCATCAGCCTGGTTCTTCTGCTCATCGCGACGGTCGGCATCGTCTCGACAGAAAAGGCCTCGACACTGTTTGGCTGGATCCAATTGCCGACAGCGGATAATGGCGGCATCTTCGCAACCGGCGCGGAAAAGGCCTATCTGCTCTATGGCATATTGATTGGCCTCGCCTTCGGTCCCGTTCAGGCCTCGTCGCGTTCCTATCTGGCGCGCAACATCACCATTGCCGAGGCGGGACGCTATTTCGGCATCTATGCGCTATCGGGCCGCGCCACCAGCTTCATGGCGACGCTGTCCTTTTCAATAGCAACCTACCTCAGTGGCTCCGCACATATTGGCATGGCCACCCTCATCGTGTTTCTGGGGTTGGGGTTTGTTCTGTTGCTGCGCGTCCCGGAACGGGCGGCAAGCTAAAGAACCGGAGAGAGCATTTGAGGGGTCTAACCCGAAATGCTCCAGCCTCCGTCAGAGCTGATCGAGTTTTTGCTGCAATGCGCGCAGCTGCGACTTCAGCTCATCGATTTCGGATGCATTCGGCTTGCGCGTTTCCTTGGGCGCCTGCGGCATTGCAAAAGGCGTGAACCCCTGCATTGCCTGCCGGAACAGTTCCGTATTGCGGCGGATCTGCTCTTCCATCATTTGCAATGGAGCCTGGAAATTCCGGGCAAGCGACCCGTCACCGAACGCCTTGGCCATATGCTCCTGCATCTGGCTCTGCTGATCGGAGAAGGTTTTCATCGAATGTTCGAGAAATGTCGGAACGACCATCTGCATCTGGTCACCGTAATAGGAGATCAACTGCCGCAGAAACGCCGTTGGCAAAAGCGTATTGCCGGTTTTGGCTTCCTGTTCAACAATGATCTGCGTTAGAACCGCATGAGTGATGTCTTCGGATGATTTGGCGTCCTGAACCTTGAAGTCCTCGCCGCGTTTAACCATCTGCGCCAGATCATCCAGCGTCACATAGGTGCTGGTTCCGGTGTTGTAGAGCCGCCGGTTGGCATATTTTTTAATGATTGTTTCGCCGTCGTGTTTTGCCATGCCCGCCTCCTCGCGATGATGGTATTTTCTTGTTTTTTGGTGTTATTGCTCTTCCCGCGCGAAGTGTATGCGCAAAACAAGCCCCGTGACAAATGTTTTGTGCATCGCAACAGTTTGTTTTTTGCGCAGCAATTTTCCGCAAGATTCCGGCTTGATTTAGCAACATCTTTTAAAGCAACTTTCGGCATTTGACTTGTATTCAAAGCTTTGCCAGTCTCCGCCCGCAAGTGAGGAGAAACAGATGACGCCTTCAATCGTGATTGCCAGCGCTGCGCGCACTGCCGTCGGTTCTTTCAATGGTGGCTTTGCCAATACGCCCGCCCACGAGCTTGGGGCAACCGTCATCAACGCCGTCCTGGAGCGCGCCGGTGTCGCAGCCCATGAGATCGATGAGGTCATCCTCGGTCAGGTGTTGACGGCAGGCGAAGGGCAGAACCCGGCGCGGCAGGCGGCAATGAAAGCCGGCATTCCGCAGGAGGCAACCGCCTTCGGCATCAATCAGCTATGCGGTTCCGGCCTGCGCGCCGTCGCACTCGGCATGCAGCAGATCGTTACCGGCGACGCGGCCATCATCATTGCCGGCGGGCAGGAATCCATGTCCATGGCGCCCCATTGCGCCCATTTGCGCGGTGGCGTGAAGATGGGCGATTTCAAGATGATCGACACCATGCTGAAAGACGGCCTGACGGATGCCTTCTACGGCTACCACATGGGCATAACCGCCGAGAACATCGCCCGGCAATGGCAGCTTTCCCGTGATGAACAGGACCAGTTCGCTGTCGCATCGCAAAACAAGGCCGAAGCTGCGCAGAGCGCCGGCCGTTTTGCGGATGAGATCGTGGCTTTCACGGTCAAGGGCCGCAAGGCAGATATTATCATCGATACTGACGAACATATCCGTACCGGTGTTTCGCTGGAAACCATGGCAAAGCTGCGCCCCGCCTTCGACAAGGAGGGCACGGTAACGGCCGGCAACGCCTCCGGCCTCAATGATGGCGCGGCTGCCACACTTCTGATGTCGGAGCAGGAAGCGGCAAAGCGCGGTATCAAACCGCTGGCGCGCATCGCCTCCTGGGCGACGGCGGGTGTCGATCCGCAGATCATGGGAACCGGCCCCATCCCCGCCTCACGCAAGGCGCTGGCCAAGGCAGGCTGGTCGATCGGCGATATCGGCCTCGTT
The DNA here is from genome assembly GCF_030758035.1 of Rhizobium sp. AN68. Lineage (NCBI taxonomy): Bacteria > Pseudomonadati > Pseudomonadota > Alphaproteobacteria > Hyphomicrobiales > Rhizobiaceae > Rhizobium > Rhizobium sp. AN68. Next base: position 2,687,047 of record NZ_JARWMI010000003.1, read on the forward strand.
GAGGCCAACGAAGCCTTTGCCGCCCAGTCCTGCGCTGTCGTGCGTGAGCTTGGTCTTGATCCTGATATCGTCAACGTCAATGGCGGTGCGATTGCCATCGGCCATCCGATTGGCGCATCCGGCGCCCGTGTGCTGAACACGCTGATTTTCGAGATGCGCCGCCGCAACGTATCGAAGGGGCTCGCAACGCTCTGCATCGGCGGCGGCATGGGTGTTGCCATGTGCATCGAGGCGCTCTGAAAACCGCCGTGCGGCCTTCCAAAAAGCAATTCCGGTTCAGCGGCCAATAGGGTAGAAGCGGTCTCCCATTGGCCGCATTTCTGTGGCCGTTGAGCACGGCTAAAACAGTTCAGGAAATGGAGGCCATATGAGCCGGGTTGCGTTGATTTCGGGCGGGACAAGCGGCATAGGCGCAGCAATAGCCCGTGCCTTGCAGGCAGCCGGCTACCAGGTGGCCGTCAATTACGCCTTCACGACCGATAGGGCAGAGGCCTTCCAGAAAGAAACCGGCATCCCCGCGTTTCAATGGGACGTGCGAGACTATGATGCCTGCGTAAAAGGCATAGCCCAGGTTGAAGAGGCCTTCGGCCCCGTCGAGGTTCTCGTCAACAATGCCGGCATCACCCGCGATGCGATGTTTCACAAGATGACACCGCAGCAATGGCGCGAGGTGATCGACACCAACCTCACCGGCGTCTTCAACATGACGCATCCCGTCTGGTCGGGTATGCGCGACCGCGGCTTCGGTCGCATCGTCAATATTTCCTCCATCAATGGCCAGAAGGGCCAGGCAGGCCAGGTCAACTATTCCGCCTCAAAGGCTGGCGATATCGGCTTCACCAAGGCGCTCGCCCAGGAAGGCGCAAGCCGCAACATTACCGTCAACGCCATCTGCCCCGGTTACATCGGCACGGAGATGGTGAGGGCTATACCGGAGAAAGTGCTGGCCGAGCGGATCGTGCCGCAAATCCCGGTCGGGCGCCTGGGCGAACCGGAAGAGATCGCGCGCTGCGTCCTGTTTCTCGTGTCGGACGAGGCTGGTTTCATAACCGGCTCCACGATGACCGCAAATGGCGGGCAATATTTCGCCTGAGATCGGCACCCCTTCTAACGGGAAGGAAGCAGGTAAACTTTTCGTGATATCTGCCGTGATAATATCGCCACGCACAAAAACTTGATCGAAAAATACCGCAATATAGGAACTGCTAAACTAATGAAAATACGACAGTTTTCGTATAGTTTAGAATGAATCCAGAGTTCGCTTTCGGATATCCTCGGAGGTTTTTCTTGACAGTGGGTGTCCTGTTTTGGTTTAAGAACGAAAACAACGTGTTGCGTCATACAGGCAGTCGATCATGCTGGTTTGCAGCTGCAATTACATCACCGACCACGATATCCGGGACGTCATTAACGAGCTCCTCGATGAGGACTGTTGGCAGCTTATCGTTCCGGCAAAAGTGTATCATGCCATGGAAAAACGTGGCCGCTGCTGCGGCTGTTTTCCGACTGTCGTCGACCTGATCATACAGACAACCGAAGAATATCACGCCCGTCGCCACTCGACGGAAGCAGATGTTTTTGATTTTATGTCCCGCTTGAAGCGATTCCATGAAGAGAACAGGAGAGCGGACATTGAAAGGCGACACAAGAGTCATCGAGCGGCTTAACGAAGCCCTTTTTCTAGAACTCGGTGCGGTAAACCAGTATTGGCTTCACTACCGACTTCTGAATGACTGGGGCTACACCAAGCTTGCAAAGAAGGAGCGTGCGGAATCCATCGAAGAGATGCAGCACGCCGACAAGATCATCGATCGTATCATTTTCCTGGAAGGTCATCCCAACCTCCAGACCCTGGCTCCCCTGCGCATCGGTCAGAACGTCAAGGAAGTGCTCGAAGCCGATCTGGCGGGCGAATATGACGCACGGACGTCCTACAAGAAATCGCGCGACATCTGTTCCGAGGCCGGAGACTATGTCTCGATGAAGCTGTTCGAAGCACTGCTGATCGACGAGGAAGGTCACATCGACTTCCTTGAGACCCAGCTCGAACTGCTCGGCAAGATCGGTGCGGAAAAATACGGCCAACTCAACGCCGATTCCGCCAACGAAGCAGAATAAGCTCTCGCAATCGACCAAAGAAAAGGCGGCCAGTGGCCGCCTTTTTTATTACTTGCCGGCAAGGTGCCGGAATTCCGCAACCACTTTCTCGTAGACCGCGCGCTTGAAGGGCACGATGAGCTCCGGCAGGCTTTCCATCGGCTTCCAGTCCCAGGCGTCGAATTCAGCCGTATGCCCTGTTGGAGGTGGGTCGATCTGGATTTCGCTTTCGTCGCCATCAAAACGGAAGGCAAACCAGCGTTGCGCCTGCCCGCGATACTTGCCTCTCAGGCCGATGCCGATAAGTTCGGGCGGCAGATCATAATGGATCCAGTCGCTCGCTTCCGCCAGCAACGTCACCGTTTTCATCCCCGTCTCTTCGTAAAGTTCGCGAATGGCGGCCGTCAAAGGCCGTTCACCGTCATCGATGCCGCCCTGCGGCATCTGCCACAATTGCGGTGAACCGTCATATTCCGAATTGCCTTCACTGATGCGCCGGCCGGCCCAGACAAGGCCTTCGGCGTTCAGAACCATAATCCCCGCACAGGGACGGTAAGGCAAATCTTCTGCTTTGATTGTCATTGGAAACCCGCACTGTCTGCGCGCCGAAAAGGCGCTAAGGAATGGCCGCGCAGAAGGTTTACTGCCCCGCCTGCTGCGAAACAAGCGCAGAAACACCAACGATCTCAATACCGCGACCGCCCGCCTCCCGCGACCACTTCGAGATTGCAGCGATGCTTTCGTCAAAAGCCGAGGCAACGCCGATCGCCTGACCGTTACGTCGCGCGATCCGCTCCAATTCGTCCAGCTTGCGCAGGATAGTGGCTTCGGTGACCTCACCGTCAAGCAGAACATCGGCAAAGCCCTGCGGCGCGGAAATGGCTTTGGCAATCCCGCCGCTCAGCGACTGCGCCGAAGAGGCATCGTCCAGAAAAAGCAGCCCGCGCTTGCCGATATCGCGCATGACCGGCTCCAGCGCCGCCTGCTCGGAAAGGAAACGCCCGCCGAGATAATTCATGATGCCAGTATAATTGGTAATTTTCGCCATGGAGCGATGCAGCCGGTCGATATTGACCTTCGCGGGATCGCCCGCCAGTAGCGTGTCCGGGCCGGGATTGGTGCCGGGATACCCGAAGGGCTCCAGCGGTATCTGGAGAAGGATTTCATGCCCCTCACGGCGTGCTTCCTGCATCCAGCGCTGCAGGCTGTTACCGCTTGCAGCAAAACCGAGCGTCACCTCCGGCGGCAGTTCCCGGATCGCCTTTTGCGAACCCGTCTGGCTGAGGCCGAGACCACCGACCACGATCGCCACCCGGGTGCCGCGTGCGCCGGACCATGGCCGGGCATATTGCTCCATCGGCCGCAAACCATCGGCACCGACGACCGGCAATCTGCCGAATGCGGTTTCTTCCAGCAATGCATCATTGGGCCGCGTGGCCATGCGCGGATCCTGACCGTAGGTCTGGCCGCTCATCAGCACCGGTCCGTCGCTGTCACGGGGGCGAGGAGAATAGACCGATACCACATTGCCATCCGGCATCGTCGCCCGATTTATATTGGCGCCGGAGCGGCCGCTTTCCGGCTTCAGACCAGCCGTATCGTTGGGATCCGCCACATCGGCTGCTGCCGTTTTCGGAGCATCTTCGCGGAGCTGGGGCTGGGTGTCCGGCCCGGAAGCCGTCTTCTGCAGATTGCCGGGCGACAGGGCCGTATAGACGGAAAGCCCGCCGATCGTCAGAACTGCAAGCGCGGACAGAACCATAATGACGGAAAAGCGCCGGTTGATACCGGCGCTTTTTTTCTGTCGACCCAGAAGCGGTTTTCGCAGGTCAGAAGGCAATGAACGATCCGTCCAAACGGTTAGGCAATCGAGAAAATGCGCCGGCTGGCCGGCGCATCCATCTTACTGCTTGTTGACCACAGCCTTGTCCGGGTTCGGCGGGAACGACGGATCGGTCTTGGCACCGCGCAACAGATCCAGCGCATAATTCAGCTGGATATCGTCCTTGGCTTCCGGCGGAACGTAAGCGGAAGAACCCGAACCTTCGTCCGTTTCGCTCTGGCCCTTGATATGGCCGGTCAGGCTGGATTCACCTTCGGTCGTGACACGGCCCTGCAATTCCGGCGGCAGCGGCTGTTCGACCTTGATATCAGGCGTAATGCCCGTGCCCTGGATCGATTTGCCAGACGGCGTGTAATAAAGCGCCGTGGTCAGACGCAGCGCGCCGGCCTCGCCGAGCGGGATGATCGTCTGGACCGAACCCTTGCCGAAGGAGCGCGTGCCGACCACAGTCGCGCGACGCAGGTCCTGCAGCGCACCGGCGACGATTTCAGACGCCGAAGCAGAGCCACCGTTGATGAGCACGATAACCGGCTTGCCATCGGTCAGATCGCCAGCCGTTGCATTGAAGCGACGGGTCTCGTCCGGGTTACGGCCACGGGTCGAAACGACTTCGCCACGCTGGAGGAAGGCGTCGGAAACATTGATCGCCTGATCGAGCAGACCACCGGGGTTGAGACGCAGATCGAGCACGTAGCCCTTCAGCTTGTCAGCCGGCACATCCGTCTTGATCTTCTTGATCGCCTTTTCGAGATCGTCATAGGTCTTCTCGGTAAATGAGATGACGCGGAGATAACCGACATCGCCCTCGACACGGGACTTGACCGCGCGTACGGCAATGACATCACGCATGACGGTGAATTCGAGCGGTTTATCGGCGCCCTGGCGGATGATCGTCAGCTTGATCGGCGTCTTGACCGCGCCGCGCATCTTCTCGACCGCCTGCTCCAGCTTCAGACCGCGAACCGGCGTACCGTCGATTTCCGAAATATAGTCGCCGGCAAGAATGCCTGCGCGCGAAGCCGGCGTGTCGTCCATCGGCGAGATGACTTTGACCAGTTCATTTTCCATGGTCACTTCGATGCCGAGACCGCCGAACTCACCCTTGGTCTGGGTGCGCATGTCGTTGGCGTCCTTGGCATTCATGAAGCTCGAATGCGGATCAAGCGAGCTGAGCATGCCGTTGATGGCATTTTCGACCAGCTTCTCGTCATCCGGCGGCGTCACATATTGCGCACGCACACGTTCGAACACGTCGCCAAAGATTGACAGTTCCTTATAGGTCGAAGGCCCGGCCGCCTGTGCCGGCATGCTCGCCGAATAAATCACACTCATCGCCGTGGCGCCCATAAGCCCACCGATAAGGAGAAGCGAAACCTTACGAATCATTGTGCGCCCTTCCGGTATTTTTTGCGGTCCACCAAGGTTGGGAATCAACCGGCACACCATCTTTCCTGAACTCAATGTAGAGCGTTGGCCGGTCGGTTTCCAGCGCCAATGCTGCTGCACTCGCTACTCTTTTTGCACCCATGGAGGCGATTGGCTCTCCGGAGAACACAAACATTCCCTGCCGTGTCCTCACATTGTCCATTCCCGTCATGACCACATGGTATCCGTCACCCGTATTGAGGATGATCATTCGGCCGTAACTGCGAAAATCTCCGGCAAATACAACAAAGCCGTCTGCGGGTGCCGTCACGATGGCCTCAGGTCCGGTCGCGACGACAATTCCCTTGGAAAAGTGGCCCGTACCATCCGCATCGCCGAACCGGCGCAACACATCTCCAGCCACCGGCAGGTCCAGCTTTGCCTTCAAACTCGCGAAGGGATATGCGGGCGCAATACGGTTTTTATCGGGCATTCCCGCCTCGGCTGCGGCACGCTCCTTCTCACGTTCCGCTTCGGAAAGACGGGCCACGCGCTGCTCTTCCGCACGCGCCCTTTCCATAGCTTCCCGCACCGAACTGATCTCACTTTCAAGCGAACCGACCAGACCCTCGAGGCTGGTCGCCTTGCTTGCAAGCTCCTCGGATCGCTTGCGTTCCACCTCCAGCGCCGCGGCGGTCTGCGAATTTCTGCGGTCGTTTTCAGCAAGCAGCAGGTCGAGGCGTTTTTCCTCTTCCAGACTTGCCTTCATCATACCCGTAAGATCGTCCTTTTCGCGAGCGATTGCCTGCCTGACGTCGGTCAATTCTTTGAGAGCAGAAACCAGCTTGTCGGTCTCACCGCGAATGCCGGGCACGACTGCGCCGAGAAGAATGGCGCTGCGCACCGAAGCCAGCGCATCATCAGGCGAAACGAGAAGGGCGGGGGGAGGGTTTCTGCCCATACGCTGCAGCGCCGCCAGAACCTCCGCCAGCACGCCACGCCTCTCGCGCAGTGATGCCTTGACGCCATCTTCGCGGACCGAAAGCTTGGCCAGACGATCCTCGCCATCGCTGATCTTGGTTTCCAGTGCCTTGCGGCGCGCAGCCGACGCTATCAGCTCGTCGCGGATACGGGCGCTATCCTGATTAAGGGAAGCAATGCTTTCCTCGAGATTTCGGGTCTTGTCTTCCGAAAGTCCGATGCTGTCGACCAGCTCTTCCAAATCCTGGCGGTTCTGATCACGGCGCTTTTCCAGCGTCTGAAGCGCTTCCGGCGACGAATCACCCTCACCAGCAGGCGCAGCACCCGCATCATCGCGCGAAAAGGCGCGTTCAACGGGGGAAATCCCCAGGACAAGGACAGCGAAAACCGCGCCCGCAAGGGCAGCGTGGCGTTTTCGTTGAGACCTCTTGTCCATTTGAACTTTCTTTGATGCCGAAGCAGGAGCGCCGATACTAGGGATTTTGCCCCAATCTTCCAAGAGGCCAGAAACAGGCTGGCTTCAAAGCCTTCACGCCTTTCCGTCTCGCGAAGCTTCATGTTGAAATTGAGACAATTTTCCACATGAAGATCACGCTCAAACGCGATGATAGGGATGACCGGAGAGGATGGTGACGGCGCGGTAAAGCTGTTCGGCGATCAGAATACGAACGATCTGGTGCGGCCATGTGAGCTTGCCGAGATTAAGAACGGCCGCCGCTCTGTCGTAAAGTGCAGGATCTAGGCCGTCGGCGCCACCAATCGCGATCACGAGGTCGCGCTTGCCGCTATCACGCAGATCGCCAAAAAATGAGGCAAAGGCCGGGCTATCCAGCGCCTTGCCGCGCTCGTCCAGCAGCACGAGAACGGTACCATCAGCCAGATGTTTTTCCAGCATCGCCGCTTCTTCGCGCTTGCGCGTCTCCGCGTTCGATGCCCGGCTTTCCGCGACCTCGATCACGCGCGAAAACTCCAACCCGATCGCCGGGCCGGTTTTGGCAAGGCGTTCGATATAACGGGTCGCAAGATCCTTTTCCGGGCCGGATTTCAGCCGTCCCACCGCAAAAATCGAAATCCGCATCGCAAACCTGCATCCATCGTGACCCAACAGGGTCACGCTCTTAACAGCATAGCCTACGGATTCCTATGCGGCCGGCTTGCTTTCCGACCAGACACATCGACCCGAAATCACACAGGATATTCGGGAGGCCCGATGTGCGACGTCAAAGGCTCACCGCATCAATGCAGCGTGTCTTCCGGCATTTCCGGCGTCGCCCACATTTTTTCAATGTTGTAGAAGACACGGATTTCCGGACGGAACACATGAACGATGATATCGCCGGTATCGATCAGCACCCAATCTCCGGTCTCGAGACCTTCGACGCGGGCGCTTCCAAACCCTTCATCCTTCATATCCTTGAGAAGATGCTCGCAGATCGCCGAGACATGCCTGTTCGATCGCCCGGAGACTACCACCATGTAGTCCGCAAGCGCCGATTTTCCGGCAATGTCGAGAGATACGATATCTTCAGCCTTGGAGTCCTCGAGGCTCGCGAGGACGGTTTCGAGGGCGTGGTCGGCGGCATCGGCGCCACTGTCCTGACCCTTCGGGATAGCAACAAATGCTCTTCCCTTGGCGTGTACTGTTGTCAGAGGTTTTCCCTTTCCAAGAATGACAAAACAGGCACTGGCGACGCGAATCTGTGCGTCACCAGATTAAGGTGGCACCAAAGCATTAACTTTTCAAGATATGGAGCCTTCAACGGCTGTCGCATACATCATTTGTGATTATTGCGGAGCGCCGTCGAACTGAGCGTCGAACGCGGACCATGGATAAAGACCCAGGCAGGCGCCTTTTTTTTCCACAAAACACCCGCATCATCCTCATCGATCCGCGCCTGGCTATAGGCCTGCGCCATGGTTGAGGAGAGGTAGGAGAGGGTGGAACCCGGCCGGTCGATCACCGCAATCGGAAAGGTCTCGGCGATCCTTCGCCATTGTTGCCAGCGATGGAAGCTTTTCAGATTGTCGGCTCCCATGATCCAGATGAAGCGGACATGCGGATTTTTTGCTTTCACCTTGGCAAGTGTATTGGCCGTGTAGCTGATCCCCAGCGATTTTTCAAAAGCCGTCACCTTGATGCGGGGATCGCTGACCAGCCTTTCGCAGGCAGCGATACGATCCTCCAGAGATGCCAGCTCCGAGCGGCTTTTCAGCGGATTGCCTGGCGTCACCATCCACCAGAGCTGGTCTAGACCCAGCCTGCGAAGCGCTATTTCGGCAACAAGGGCATGGCCGGCATGCGGCGGATTGAAGGAGCCGCCGAACAGCCCGACGACCATGCCGCGCTCCGCATGCGGCATGGTGAGATAACGTCTGTCGAGGCGTGTTTCGACCAGCAACTATCAGGTCCGCGTCTGACCGGTGCCATGCACGCGGTATTTGAACGACGTGAGCTGCTCGACACCAACAGGGCCGCGTGCATGCATCTTGCCCGTAGCGATGCCGATTTCCGCACCCATTCCGAATTCACCGCCATCGGCAAATTGCGTGGAAGCGTTATGCAGCAGAATGGCCGAATCGAGTTCGTTGAAGAAACGCTCGACCACCGCTGGGTCCTCGGCGATCACCGCCTCCGTGTGGTTGGACGAATAGGTGCTGATGTGGTCGATCGCGCCGGAAATACCGTCCACGACAGCAACCGAAATGATCGCATCGAGATATTCGGTGCGCCAGTCATCTTCCGTTGCGGCTTTCAAGCCCTCGACAACATTACGCACGGCCTGCGAACCGCGCACTTCACAACCGGCCTCGATCAGGCCCTTGACGAGCGGTTCAAGATGCGTGGCAACAACAGCGGCATCCACCAGCAGCGTTTCCGCCGCGCCGCAAATGCCGGTGCGGCGCATCTTGGCATTCACGACGATGCGTTTCGCCATCTCGAGATCGGCCGATCCGTCGACATAGATATGGCAAATACCTTCCAGATGCGCAAAGACCGGAACCCGCGCCTCAGACTGCACCCGCGCAACCAGGCTTTTGCCGCCGCGCGGCACAATCACATCAACCGTGCCATTCAATCCACCAAGAAGCGCGCCCACGGCAGCGCGGTCGGTGACCGGCACCAGTTGAATGGCATGCTCGGGAAGACCGGCGATCTTCAGGCCCTCCACAAGACAGGCATGGATAGCACGCGATGAATGTTGCGAATCCGAGCCGCCGCGCAGGATGACCGCATTGCCCGCCTTGAGGCAGAGCGCGCCGGCATCTGCCGTCACATTCGGGCGGCTTTCGTAAATCACACCGATGACGCCAAGCGGCGTGCGCACGCGCTCGATCTTCAGACCGTTCGGGCGATCCCAGGCGGCAATAACTTCGCCAACCGGATCAGACAGCGCGGCAACCGAGCGGATGCCTTCGGCGATACCGGCGATCCGCGCATCGTCAAGCGTAAGCCTGTCGATGAAGGAAGCGGCAAGGCCGCTATTATCCGCCGCCGCCAGATCTTTCCTGTTGGCGGCAAGGATCGTTTCCCTCGACGCCTCGATGGCGGACGCCATGGCGAGAAGCGCACGATTTTTCTGATCCGTACCTGCGATGGACAACGGTCGCGAAGCAGCTTTTGCCTGTGCACCGATGGTCATCATCAGTGCATCAATATCATGGCTCTGCTTCACGGCCTGTTCAGGCATGGACCTCATCCTTTTCAGTATTTTTAACTTTCACGGCGGCACCCGTCATCACCAGATCGTCGCGATGGATCATCGCCGCACGCCCGACATAGCCAAGTATCGCCTCGATCTCGTTGGACTTGTGACCGATGATAAGACGCGCCTCTTCCGCATCGTAGCCTGCAAGGCCGCGCGCGACCTCTCGGCCTTCAACGCCGATAATGGCAATCGCATCGCCGCGTCCAAAATTGCCCTTCACCACCCGCACGCCCGCGGGAAGCAGGCTTTTACCGGCATAGAGCGCTTTTTCCGCACCCGCATCCACATGAATCTCACCTGCCGGCTGCAACTGACCGGCAATCCAGGTCTTTCGCGCCGTCACCGGTGTGCCTGATGGCGCAAACCACGAGGAGCGGGCGCCGTTTTCGATGGCCTTCAACGGATTGAGCGTCTTGCCGGAAGCGATGATCATGCCGCAGCCGGCAGCGGTCGCGATCTTGCCGGCATCGATCTTGGTACGCATGCCGCCGCGTGAAAGCTCGGAAGCCGCACCGCCTGCCATGGCCTCAATCTCGGGCGTAATATCTGCAATCGTCTCAAGGAACTTCGCATCCGGATCAAGATGCGGCGGAGCCGTGTAAAGCCCGTCAATATCAGACAGCAATACCAGAAGATCGGCACCGGTCATGGTGGCCACGCGGGCGGCCAGACGGTCATTGTCGCCGTAGCGGATTTCGGTGGTTGCCACCGTGTCGTTTTCATTGATGATCGGAATAGCACCGATCTTCAGCAGCTGGTTGATGGTGGCGCGCGCATTGAGGTAACGGCGGCGCTCCTCGGTGTCGGACAGCGTCAGCAGAATCTGGCCAGCGACGATCTCATGCCGCGACAGACTTTCCGACCATGCCCGCGCCAGAGCGATCTGGCCAACGGCCGCCGCTGCCTGGCTTTCCTCCAGCTTTAATGCGCCGGAGGGCAGACCGAGCACCGTGCGGCCAAGCGCGATGGCACCAGAAGACACCACCTGAACATCTGCGCCGTTTTTCTTCAGCGCAGCGATGTCCTCGCAAATGGCGTCGAGCCAATCTTTCTTCAGCCCGCTTTTCCGGTCCACCAGAAGTGCCGAACCGATCTTGATAACGATCCGGTGGTGGCTACCCAGCGGTTTGCGGGTGAGGCTCATAGGCGATCGTCCTCTTCCTCGGCCTCGCTATCCACAGGCATTGAGCGGTCGGGAAGGGCGGTCTCGCCGCCATTGCTTGCCGACACGATGATATCGCGAAGGGCGCGCAGCGCCTCCGTCATACCGATGTGGGCAGCGGCAGACAGAAGGAGCGGAGGACGGCCGCAGGCCTTCTCCAGTTCCTTTGCCTTCTTTTTCAGTTCTTTTTCGTCCAGCACGTCGATCTGCGAAAGCGCCACGATTTCCGGCTTGTCGGTCAAGCCGCCGCCATAGGCATCCAGCTCGGCTTTAACAGTCTTATAGGCCTGCCCGACCTTTTCTTCCTGCGCGGAGACGAGATGCAGAAGCACACGGGTGCGCTCAACGTGGCCGAGGAAACGGTCGCCGATGCCCACACCCTCATGCGCACCTTCGATCAGGCCGGGAATATCGGCCAGCACGAATTCACGGCCGTCGATGGTCGCGACGCCGAGGTTCGGATGCAGCGTGGTGAAGGGGTAATTGGCGATCTTCGGCCGCGCGCGCGTCACGGTCGCGAGGAATGTCGACTTACCTGCATTTGGCAGACCAACGAGACCGGCGTCAGCGATCAGCTTCAGGCGAAGCCAGAGCGTCTTTTCTTCGCCCGCAAGGCCCGGATTGGCATGGGTCGGCGCCTGATTGGTCGAAGACTTGAAATAGGCGTTGCCGAAACCGCCGTTACCGCCAGCGGCAAGACGAAAACGCTGGCCTTCCTTTGTGAGGTCGACGATCAGCGTCTCGTTGTCTTCCTCGAAAATCTGCGTGCCCACAGGCACTTTCAGAACCACGTCGGAACCCTTGGCGCCGGTGCGGGTCTTACCCATGCCGTGCTGTCCGATCGAGGCCTTGAAATGCTGCTGGAAGCGGAAGTCGATCAGCGTGTTGAGACCGTTGACCACCTCGATCCAGACATCGCCGCCGCGTCCGCCATCGCCGCCATCAGGGCCGCCGAACTCGATGAATTTTTCGCGCCGGAAGGAAACGGCGCCCGCGCCGCCATCACCGGACTTGATATAGATTTTTGCTTCATCGAGAAATTTCATCGGACTGCCGTTCTGTCGGTTTGCGGGCACATCAGCTCAAGGCGTTGTGCCAAACAAAAATATCGTCGTTTCGAATACAAGCGCTTCTCCACAAGGTCAAAGACTATCGTGCGGGAAGCGCCTGCGTGAGACAAGGCCGGTTTGCGGCAACCGGCCTTGTTTTGATTGTCAGCCGTGCTGCGGAACGAAATCCTCAGCCGTGATCGCCGTATCGATATGCGCCACCATCGCAGCACGCGCCGTGGCGTAAATCTGGTGGCAGCCAGTCACCCGGAAGCCCAGCTTTTTCCTGCACGCGCAGCGAAGCCGGATTATCCGCAAACACACCGGAATGGAGAACCACACCGGGCATGCGGCGGAAGAACCGCTCGACCACGGCGGCCACCGCCTCGGTCATGTAACCCTTGCCCCAGTAGAACCGGTTCAGCCAGTAGCCGAGATGCCACTCGCCATGCCGCAATTCGACCGAGACGACGCCGATGAGTGTATCGTCACCGCTTGTGATGGCGAAATCCCAATCGGGCAGGGTGCCTGAAGTACGCAGGACCAGCCATTCCAGCGCATCCTGTCGATGATACGGCGCGGGAACACGGGCCAGCATCCTGGTCACGGCAAAATCGCCAAGCGATTCCGCAATGCTGCCGGCATCGGAAAGCCGCTGCGGACGCAGCACCAGACGCGACGTCTCGATGACCGGGCAGGGGCCGGGCGGCGCGACCGTCGCAGTTGCCCGGTGACGGGTAAGCTCGATCGTGCTCATCCCATGTCCCCCCAGCTCTTCAGCGAAACCCAGGTCTTGCGGTCCAGCCTGTACCATTCTACCGGTACCATGCCGCCCAGTGCCAGCGAACCGACCATGCCGGAGCCCTGGAACTGGAAACCGCACTTCTGGATGACCCGGCGCGAGGGGATGTTGGTGACCCGGCAGCGGGCATCGATCTGGTCGATTTCACGCGTGCGGAAGGCCATGTCGATCAGCGCATGCGTGGCTTCGGTCATGTAGCCCCGGTTCCAGTAGGGTTCCCCCAGCCAGTAACCGATTTCCAGCGTCTTTTCGTCTTCCTGCGGTTCAAGCGCGCAGCAACCCAGAAACTCGCCATTGTCCATGCGGGTAATCGCATAGACGCACTTGCCGATCTCGCCAGCATTGGTGCGTCGCACGAAGTCCGCGGCGTCTTTGGCCGTGTACGGGTGCGGCATACGCGACACCATGGTCGCGATATTGGCATTGTTGGCAAGATGGGCAAGGGCGTCGATGTCTTCTTCGTGAGGCTTGCGTAAAACCAGCCTCTGCGACAGTAAAACGGGGCAATCGCTCCTCGACCGATCGGGCCTCGGCCGCTCTTCGGGTGACCGTGATTGGTCAACCCTCAACAATTCAGCTTGCATGGTTCAGTCCCTCCTGGGGGTTAAAGAAAAAGGGGAGTTGGGTGGTACCCCATCTCCCCTGTTTTCTTGACTGAACCTGATACGTCTCAGCCGGGTCGATGGGACACCGGCTGCATATGACGCTTACCGGCTTATTCTGCGGCTTCCGCTTTCGGGGCCACGGATACGAATACGCGGCCGTTGGCCTTCGTACGGAAGTTCACGTTACCTGCGGTCAGTGCGAAAATCGTGTGGTCCTTGCCGATGCCAACGTTGGCGCCCGGATGCCACTGGGTTCCGCGCTGACGCAGAATAATGTTGCCTGGAATGACAGCTTCGCCGCCGAACTTCTTTACGCCAAGGCGCTTGGATTCGGAATCGCGACCGTTACGCGATGAACCGCCAGCTTTTTTGTGTGCCATTGGAGTTCTCCTTTAAACCTTGTTTCCCGTGTCGCGCCTATCAGGCAGCAACGATGTCCGTGATGCGGACGACAGTGTGATGCTGACGATGGCCGCGCGAACGCTTGGAGTTCTGACGACGACGCTTCTTGAAGGCGATGACCTTCTTGCCGCGATTGTGCTCGACAACTTCAGCCTTGACGATGGCACCCTTGACAAAGGGAGCACCGAACTGAGCGTCGGCGCCTTCGCCGATCACGAGAACTTCGGTGAATTCTACGGTTGCGCCTGCCTCTGCTTCCAGCTTTTCGATGGTCAGCACGGCATCGGCCGCTACGCGGTACTGCTTACCGCCGGTCTTGATGACTGCGAACATTTGTTATCCTTTCATGTTCGTTCCGGCTCTGCCCGCCAAAGCAAGCTGGCCGTCTTTTTATCAGTCGGAGTAGCGGAAATCCGTCAGGACTGAATGCCCTTTTGAAAGTCTGCCGGTGAAGCCGCCTTTTAGGGGCGGAATAAACAGAAGGCGCAATACGCCATCAATTTGGGTGCGAATTACGCGAGACATCAGTTTATGTCAAGATGACGGATGTTTGAAAAGTAACTCTAACGCCAAGAATTTCATGCTTTTTTGGCAAGCGAAGCAGTCAGGTCTCGAAATTTGCGCAGCAAGTGTTTATATGGGCCTTCAACAAGGAGCAGAAATGGCCCGCATAGACCAGACCGACGATTGGCGGGATCGCCATGCGCCGACACTTTCCGCCTTCGAGTCGCTTGCGATCGAGGCATATGGCCACCTGCCAGAAGAATTCCGTGCATTGACCAAGGATCTCGTCATCGAGATCTCTGATTTCCCGACAGACGAAGTGTTCGAGGACATGGCGCTCGAAACACCGTTCGACCTGCTGGGATTGTTCGAGGGGCGCGGTATCTCCGAACGTTTCACCATGGAAACCGGCGAGATGGTGAACCGCATCACGCTTTATCGCCGCCCCATTCTCGACTACTGGGCCGAGAATGAGGAAACGCTGGGCGACATCATCACCCATGTCCTCATCCACGAGATCGGCCATCACTTCGGCCTGTCGGATGACGACATGGAGCGGATCGAGGAAAGCGCCGACGAGGCCGCGGCGGAGCGCTGAGCCCGCCGACAGCCACGCCTCTTATTGCTCGCCGAGCTTCATATCCGGGTGGTATTCCTTGCCCTCGACCACCTTGGTCACGGCCTGGCCGCAATGCATGACGCCGCTTGCGGCGTTGAAGGCGTAGCTGGGCGAACCGGCAAGTTCCCACCCCTTGTTCAGAGCTTCGGTGACCCGGTGACAGAACTTCGCGTCATCGGGACCTGTAATGAAACGATAGACCTTCACGTCTTTTGCGCCTTTCGTTGTGCGATGATATCGGCCATGGCGACCAGCCTTTCGGCTTGGCTCACATGCAGCCGTTCGATCATCCGCCCGTTCATGTTGATGACGTTCAATTCCACAGATTCGGGTTTTGCGAAAGCGTCAATAATCGCCCTGGCTTCAGCGACAGCGGCCTCATCGGGGCCGAAGTGGCGATTGGCGGGCTCGATCTGGGCCGGGTGGATCAGCATCTTGCCATCGAAGCCCATGGCGTGGCCCTGCTCGCACTCGGTGCCAAAAGCCGCGATATCGCGAAAATCATTCGACACGCTATCGATGACATCAAGCCCATAGGCGCGGGCGGCAAGCACCACCTGCATCATCCATGGCACGAGGTAGGTTCGCCCGGGCACGGAAGGAACCCGTGTCTCCTTGCGCAGATCGTTCAGTCCGAGGACGAAAGCGGCAAGCCGTCCATCCGGCGTATGGGCAGCGTCAGCAATGGACGCTGCGTTCAACACACCGAGCGGCGTCTCGATCATCGCCCAGATTTTCAAGCCATGGGGCGCATCTGCCTCCGCCAGAAGGTCGGCCACATCGTGAATATCGGCGGGCTGCTCTACCTTCGGTAATAATACCGCATCCGGCCGGCAGGAAAGCACGAGCTTTAAATCCTCCATACCATCCGGCGTTGACAGCGGATTGATACGGATAATGATCTCGCGTCCCGCAAAGGGCGCATCCGAAAACAGCCTGCCCAGGTTCTCTCGCGCCTCGCCCTTAACATCGGGTGCAACGGAATCCTCCAGATCGAGAATAACCCCATCGCAATCGAGATCGCGGATTTTTTCGAGCGCCCTGACATTGATGGCCGGAACCGACAGCAGCGAACGGCGCGGTCTCACAGGAATATTTTCGAAAAAATTAGTCATGCCGCACTTGTGTCAAGCTTTTGTGACATCTGCAACACGACAATCCACTGAATCCTCTTGCAAGCCGGAAGAAGAAGGCCCACATTCGTCTGGAAAGAAAGGTTGAATCATGCAAGGCATCCGTTCATTTTTCATTGCCGCATCCGGCATCGCACTTCTGGCTTTGGTGGCTCTTTTTACCGCCTCGCTTACGGTCGCTTTTATCGGCGTGCTCGCCGTTCTCAGCGCTGCCCGTCTGCTTTCGGCGCGTATGAAGCCGGCACCCATTCCGGTCAAGCCCCGCAACCAGCGCGACATGCGCGTCTGGAACGACGGCAAAGGCACGATCATCGATCTCTGAGATCGTTAATCCTGTCAAAATGCGAGAACGCTGCACGCGGCGTACCGAAGAATGCGGGTTTGCGCTTCTAAAGCGATCCGTTTTGCAGTATTTCCCGACAGAAAATATCCGGCGGGCGTCAGTCCACGCCGGATTTTGTGACCAGGGAAACACGGGAAGCGACAGATGGAAAAATTCACCAAGCTGACGGGCGTTGCTGCGCCCATGCCGGTCGTCAACATTGACACCGATATGATCATTCCCAAAGACTATCTGAAGACCATCAAGCGCACGGGTCTTGGCACCGGCCTTTTTGCCGAGTCGCGTTATCTAGAAGATGGCTCGCCCAATCCCGATTTTGTGCTGAACAAGCCCGCTTACCAGAACGCCCAGATCCTCGTCGCGGGTGACAATTTTGGCTGCGGCTCCTCGCGCGAACATGCACCATGGGCGCTTCTCGATTTCGGCATCCGCTGCGTGATCTCCACCAGCTTCGCCGATATCTTTTATAACAACTGTTTCAAGAACGGCATCCTGCCTGTCGTCGTCAGCCCCGAGAATCTCGAAAAGCTGCTGGACGACGCCTCGCGCGGCTCGAACGCCGTTTTGTCCATCGATCTGGAACGTCAGGAAATCAGCGGCCCTGATGGCGGCACGATCACCTTCGAGATCGATGAATTCAAGCGCCATTGCATGCTGAACGGCCTCGACGACATCGGCCTGACACTGGAGCATTCCGGCGCCATCGACAAGTTCGAAAAGGCAAATGCCTCGGTCCGCCCCTGGGCCTGACCGCACTTCTATCCTCTTTTAAAAGCCGATCCCGTACAAAACCGTACCGGATCGGCTTTTGCTTTGCTTGAAAAGCCGTTGAGGCGGGGATAAGAAGCCCCCGATCCCGTTCGGCTGGCGATGTGACTTGTGAGGCGGCAGGACGGAAACGAGTTTGACGCCGCGCTCGCCGCAATCGAAAACCCTTCATGATGGTTTCCGGCGCGCCGCCCAAGGAGGGTTCTCATGACAGTCCGCACGCTTTTCCTTCTGCCCGGTGACGGTATCGGCCCCGAGGCCATGGCCGAAGTCCGCAAGCTGATCGACTATATGAACAGCGCGAAAAATGCCGGCTTCACCACGCAGGAAGGTCTGGTCGGCGGCTCCGCTTATGATGCCCATGGCGTCGCGATTTCCGACGCAGATATGGAAAAGGCCCTTGCCGCCGATGCGATCCTGTTTGGCGCCGTGGGCGGCCCGAAGTGGGATGGCGTTCCCTACGAACACCGCCCGGAAGCCGGCCTGCTTCGCCTGCGCAAGGATCTCGAACTTTTCGCCAACCTGCGCCCCGCCATCTGCTACCCGGCACTTGCCGAAGCCTCCTCACTGAAGCCGGAGCTGGTAGAGGGTCTCGATATCCTCATCGTCCGCGAATTGACGGGCGGTGTCTATTTCGGCGAGCCCAAGCAGATCATCGACCTCGGCAACGGCCAGAAGCGCGGTATCGACACGCAGATCTACGACACCTTCGAGATCGAGCGCATCGCCAGCGTCGCTTTCGAACTGGCACGCACGCGCGATAACCGCGTCTGCTCCATGGAGAAGCGCAACGTCATGAAATCTGGCGTTTTGTGGAACCAGGTCGTCACCGAAACCCACGCTGCGAAATACAAGGACGTTCAGCTGGAGCATATGCTGGCCGATGCCGGCGGCATGCAGCTGGTGCGCAAGCCCAAGCAGTTCGACGTGATCGTGACCGACAACCTCTTCGGCGACATGCTTTCCGACGTCGCTGCCATGCTGACGGGCTCGCTCGGCATGCTGCCGTCGGCATCGCTTGGTGCACCGGATGCCAAGACCGGCAAGCGCAAGGCCATGTACGAGCCGGTGCACGGTTCGGCACCTGACATTGCCGGCAAGGGCATCGCCAACCCCATTGCCATGATCGCGTCCTTCGCCATGTGCCTGCGCTATTCGTTCAACATGGTAGATGAGGCAACGAAGCTCGAAACTGCAATTGCGAACGTGCTCGACAAGGGCATCCGCACCGCCGACATCATGTCCGACGGTTCCCGTCAGGTCAGCACCTCCGAAATGGGTGACGCGGTTCTCGCAGAATTCAAGGCGCTTTCGGCGTAACACTCACCGAAACCGGTTGGGCAGGCGGCACGGTCGCTTGCCCATCTTCCTTTGGCAAAAGATGTTCATATCTTTTGTCAGTCAGCGTCTTCAAAAAGGCGACGATGGCGTCCACACGCTTGTCGTCCAGCGCCGGTGCGGAAGTCAGCTCTGTCATGGCGATATTATCAGGCACTTCCGGCGCATCCCAGGTTTTACCCGTTTCAGGGTTGATCTGCCGGCTGGGTTTCTTGCTTTTGTATTTCACGTAAAACAGCACCACCGTGCGCAGATCCTTAAACACGCCATTGTGCATGTAGGGACCAGTGACAGCGACGTTGCGAAGGGTAGGCACCTTGAACTTGCCGCGCTGAGCCGGATCGCCGGCCACGGCGGGATTTTGCGCCAATCCGAGATCGACCGCATCCGGCTTGGAGCCGTTGGCTGCCCTGACCGACGTGTTGGCCGGAACACCGATGTTGAAATATTTGTGGTTGGTGAAGAGGCCATCTTCCAAACCCTTGGCGCCACGGATTTCATGGCAGGTATTGCAATTGGTGAACTGCGTCGAGGAGATAAGAACCCGGCCCAGCTCCTCCTGATCGGTCAGCTTTTCTTCGCCGCGCAGGAAACGGTCATACCTGGAATCGAAGGTGGAGAATTCATCGGAACGCTCGAAGCTCGCTAGCGCCTTGGTCATCGCAGCAAAGGCGCCTTCGTCACTCTGGAAAACATCTTTGCCAAACTGTGTGCCGAACGCCGCAACATAATCAGGGTTTTCCTTGAGCCGTTTGACCACAGAGGCTTTATCCGGCATGCCCATTTCGATTGGGTTGAGCGGTGGTCCACCCGCCTGGTCTTCCAGCAGGGAGGCACGACCATCCCAGAATTGCCCGCCGACATACTCTCCCGCAGCGTTCCTGCCGAAAGGCGGCGTGAACCGGGCGTAGGCTGCAGTCGGCGCATTGCGGTCGCCCAGCGAAATCCCGTCATCGCCGAGAGAGACGTCCCGGCCGACCTTGTCGCTTTCGCGCGCATCTGAAAAACCGGCCGCCTGCATATGGCAGGTGGAACACGCCATCGTGCGGTTCATGGAGAGATTGGCATCATCGAACAGCGCCGCGCCGAGTTTTTCAAGCGTTGCATAATCTTCGCCGCCGTGAGCCTGCATTTGACCAGCACCGATCTCGAGCGGAACTGGTATCATGGCCACGGCAAGGGCGGCAGAAATGAATAGGCGCAGTCTTTTCATTGAAATAGCGTTTCGGAAACTCGGGACGACAGTGGCTATATAGCACTTACCTATCGCACCAGACTACAAACTTTCTCAGCCCGCTCCACTTTGACGCAACCCCGCATCCGGACGCCAAATTGCTTACCCGGCTTTGGCTATCGCGTGGAAGAAAGTGCCTGAAACAAGATCCCGCCTGCCACCGGAGGGGCCGAGCGGACGACCCTGCCCGTCAGCAATCTGAGCGAAAGGCTCATCGTGACCCGGATCGATAACACGCGCATAGTGAAACTCGTGGCCGCGCAGAACTTCACCCGCTTTGCCCAGCGGCCCATCTGCCACGATTGCAGCCTGCCGGTAACCGAGGTTCATCTTGCGCGTGGCGAAACTGGTGGCATGTGACAGAAGCCCGGTCATGGCATGGGTGACACCATCGGCATCTTCCAGCGCCGCTCCCAAAACCATATAGCCGCCGCACTCGCCATGCACCGGCTTCGTCTCGGCAAAACGGACAATCCCCGCTTTAAACCCGGCAGCATCGGTAAGCCTTCCAGCGTAAAGTTCGGGATAACCACCTGGCAGCCAGCAAATGTCGCAGGTCTCATCGGGTGCCTCGTCGGCCAGCGGTGAGAAGGGCACGACCTCTGCCCCCGCTGCATGCCAGTGGTTCTTGAGATGCGGATAAAGAAAGGTGAAAGCCGCGTCGTCTGCAAGCGCGATGCGCTGGCCGGGCGGCGCAATCGCTGCCTCCACCGAGCCGGAGGGCAAATCCACAGGCGCAGCGAGCGAAAGCAAGGCATCGAGATCAATGGACCTTTCCATCGCATCCGCCAGCCGTTCTATATGCGCGTCGATTTCCGGATGTTCGCTGGCCTGCACCAGGCCCAGATGCCGTTCCGGCAGGATGAGTGACGGATCACGCAGGACGCATCCTGCGACAGGCAGACCGATTTTTTCGATGGCCTCCGTGCACAGCGTCCGGTGTCTTTCGCTGCCGGCGCGGTTCAGCACCACCGCCGCCATGGTGACAACAGGATCATAGTGGGCAAAACCATAGGCAACAGCAGCGGCTGTCTGCGATTGACCCGACACATCCAGCACCAGCAGCACGGGAATGCCGAACAGCCGGGCCAGATCCGCCGCAGAACCGGTGCGGTTTTCCGCCACGGGGATACCGTCGAACAGGCCCATGGCGCTTTCGATCAAAACGAGGTCAGCACCATCAGCCTGTTGCAACAACAGGTGTCGAAGCAATTCCGGCTGCATGGCCCAGCTGTCGAGATTGAGGCCGGATGTGCCAGTGGCGAAGGCATGGAAGCCGGGGTCGATATAATCCGGCCCCGTCTTGATGCCGCGCACCTTGATGCCGCGCCGGGCAAAGGCCCTGAGCAAGCCGATTGTTACGCTGGTCTTGCCGGAACCAGAGCGCGGTGCGCCGATGATGATCGCCCGTGTGGTCATAAGGTCGGCACCCCAAGTCGGTCGCGCATCGAAACGATCTCGCCAATAACGATCAGCGCCGGCGCCTCGAATTTTTCCCGTTTTGCATCGTCAGCTATGCTTTCCAGGGTGCCGATGAAAATACGTTCTTGCGCGGTCGTTGCCGACATGATGACTGCGACCGGCGTCTTGCCCGAACGACCGCCCTGCATCAGAAGACCGGCGATCGAGCCTATGTTCTTAAGCCCCATATACACGACGATGGGCTCCAGCGTTTTCGCCAGTGCCAGCCAATCCAGATCCTCTTCGGTCCCGGCGGCATGGCCGGTGGCAAGCGTGACAGCGCGGCTGATACCGCGCATGGTGGCGGGAATGCGCGCTGAAGCAAGGGCTGCAAGCGACGAGGTCATGCCCGGCAAGATACGAAATGGGATGCCGGCGCGGACAAGCGCCTCCGCCTCTTCGCCGCCACGCCCGAAAATAAACGGATCGCCACCCTTAAGCCGCAACACCTTCTTACCCTGTCGGGCGAGATCAATCAGCGAGGAAGTGATGTCGTCCTGCGTTGCCGACGGCTTGCCGCCGCGCTTGCCGGCAAACACGATTTCAGCCTGCGGCCCGAGGGAAACGACATCGTCGCTCACCAGCGCGTCGCGCACGATCACATCGGCCTGCGAAAGCGCGAGCGCCACTTCGAGCGTCAGATAACGCACATCGCCCGGACCCGCGCCTGCGAGCCAGACATGCCCGGCCTCAAAGACCGGACCTTTTGCGGCGATGCTGTTCAAAACCTGCGCTATCGACATTCTTCTCGGCTGCTTTTTTAACGATGACGGAAATAGCCGTCCCGGCTATAGGAATTCATATGGAAACGGATGGAAAGACCCTTCGCCGCGGCTGGACCACGGGCACTTGCGCGGCAGCCGCCACGAAGGCGGCCTGCGCTGCCCTTCTGACCGGCGAGTTTCCTTACCCTGTCGAAGTCGAACTTCCAAGCGGCGTGAGGCCGGCATTTTCTCTCGCCACTGAGGAAAAAGGTGAAAACTTCGCAAGAGCCGGCGTCGTCAAGGATGCTGGCGACGATCCCGACGTGACCCATGGTGCGCTGATCGAAAGCACCGTGCGACGGGGAAAGCCCGGCAGCGGCATAACCTTCAAGGCAGGAAAAGGCGTCGGCACCATCACCCGGCCTGGATTGCCCCTGCCGCCGGGCGAACCCGCGATCAATCCCGTACCGCGCAAGATGATCGAAACCGCCATTCGCGAAGTAGCCGGTAACGATGCCGATTTCGAAGTCGAGATTTCCGTTCGGGACGGCGAGAAAATCGCGGAAAAGACCCTGAATGGCAGGCTCGGTATTGTCGGCGGCATTTCCATCCTTGGCACCACCGGCATCGTCATCCCGTTTTCCTGCTCGGCATGGATCCATTCCATCTGGCGCGGCATCGATGTGGCGCGCGCCACCGGCTGCACCCATCTGCTCGGCGCGACCGGCAACACCTCCGAAAAGGCGGGGCAGGCAGTTTACGGCCTGCCAGAGACCGCACTGATCGATATGGGCGATTTTATCGGTGGCATGCTGAAATATCTGCGCAGCCACCCCGTCGAACGGGTAACAATTGCCGGCGGCGTCGCCAAGATGACGAAGCTCGCCCAGGGCATGCTGGACGTGCATTCCAAGAAAGGCCTGGCCGATCTTGATGCGCTGGCGGTACTCGCAACCGAGGCTGGCGGAGATGAAAATCTTGCCCTCGCCATTCGTCAGGCCAACATGGTTGCGCACGCCTTTGAGCTGGCCGAACGCGCGGGGATAGACCTCGGCGCGATCGTTGCGGAAAAAGCCTGGGTAACAGCGGCTGCCGCTTTGAAGGTGCCCGGCATCGAGCTTGATATTCTGGTGTTCGACCGTCAGGGCACGCTCAAGGGACGCACCGCCTCCACGCCGTCGCATCAGCCCTTCGCATCTTCTTTCGGGGAGCGGAACCGCCGGACATAATCGGTACTATAAAGTGCGCTCTCGCGAAAATCCGTCGAGGCAAGCCCATGCCCGACGAAGATCAGCGCCGTCCGCTCCACCGGTTCGGCTGCCAGTTTTCCCTCGATGTCGAACAACATGCCGCGAATGACCCGCTCATCCGGCCAGGAGGCGCGGACAACGATGGCGACTGGGCAATCGGAACCATAAAGCGGCGTCAGTTCTTCCACCACCTGGCCGATGGCATGGATGGCGAGATGGATGGCAAGTGTCGCCCCCGTCGCACCAAAGGCTTTCAGCGTCTCGCCCTCGGGCATTTTCGAAGCGCGGCCCGAAATACGGGTCAGAACAAGGCTTTGCGCCACTTCCGGCACCGTCAATTCCCGCTGCAGGGTGGCAGCGGCAGCAGCGAAAGAGGGCACACCTGGAGTCACGGTATAATCGAGACCCAGCCGTTCCAGCCGACGGATCTGTTCACCCATAGCGCTCCAGACGGATAGATCACCGGAATGCAGCCGTGCCACATCCTTGCCGGCCTTTGCCGCCGCAACGAACTCCGCCTCGATCTCATCGAGCGACAGTGCTGCCGTATCGACAATGCGTGCATCCGTCGGGCAATACTCGATCAGCGCCTTCGGCACCAGCGAGCCGGCATAAAGGCAGACCGGGCAGGCAGCGATAAGATCGCGCCCGCGCACCGTTATGAGATCGGCAGCGCCCGGACCGGCACCGATAAAATGAACCGTCATTTTTGTTCTCCATGTTCGATGGCGCGGTCATTTCGCGCGTCGTTCGTCGTGGCGATGGCTACCGTCACATCGCCAACCACGAGACGCGCCGCGACCAGCCGCGCATTTTCTCCGGCGGCAGCAAGTGCCGCCGCTTCACTGACGCTGGGCGTCCCGGCATAATCAAGGCTTGCCTGTGAAAATGTCATTGTTTTTGAAGCAGCCGCCTCGAGCTGTTCCTTCGATACGATTTCAAGCGGCAGCGCCAGACGTTTCGCCGCTTCCGCAAGACCAGCTTCTTTTGCCTTGAGCGGCGCAGTCGCCAAGCATTCAACGGTCATGCCAAAAGCAAGCTCGGCAGCGTGCACGGCTGCAATAATTGCATCTGAACCCGTGCCCTTGCGGCAACCGATACCGGCCACGGTCACCATGGCTTAATCCAGCTCCATTGCGTCACCGGCATGGCCGGACGCCAGCCCGACATGGAGCCGACAGCAACAACGCGCGACACATCGAGACGGATCATCGAACCGCCGAACCTGGCATGGGCCGCAAGCAGCACCGCTTCCATTTCAAGCGTCACCGCATTGGCAACCAGCCGCCCGCCTGGCTTCAAGGCCTCCAGAGCAGCCTCAAACACGCCCGTTTCGCTGCCGCCACCACCAATGAAGATCGCATCCGGTTGAGGCAGGCCTTCAAAAGCCGCAGGTGCTGCACCGATCATGACTTCAAGCCCCGGAACGCCAAATGCCTCGGCATTGCGGGCGATACGCTCCGCCCTATCGGGATGCTGCTCTATGGCGATGGCACGGAGCGAGGGGTGCGACAGCATCCATTCAATACCAATCGAACCCGAACCGGCACCGATATCCCACAGCAGCTCGCCCCGTCGCGGAGCCAGCGATGAAAGAGTCACGGCACGGATTTCACGCTTGGTGATCTGCCCGTCATGTTCGAACAGGTTGTCATCCAGCCCCTGCACAAAAGGCAGGACGCGTGCGCCCTCAGCAGCAAGGACATCGATAGCCACGACGTTCAAAGGATCGATGTCGTCAAAGGTAAAATCGACCGCCCTGATTTGCCGCCGCCTCTCCCGCTTTCCGCCCAAAGCTTCGAGCAGGACAAATTCCGACTGGCCGAAACCGGATTGAGACAGCAATTCCGCAATGAGAGCGGGCGCGCGCTCATCAGAAGTAAGCGCGATGATCCTCGCTCCGGGATGCAGATGCGGTCGCAAAAGATCGATGGAACGCCCGTGCAACGACACGCATTCGGTCGACTGCAAGGCCCAGCCAAGCCGCGCCGCGGCCTGGGAGAAGGCTGAAGGTGAGGGATAGCAGACTGTCTCCTCCGACGGTATCCGCCGCAGAAGTGTGACGCCGGCGCCATAAAAGAACGGATCGCCGGAGGCGAGCACGCAGACCCGTCTACCGCGCAACGCCACGACATCGCTCATCTCCGCATCGAACGGCACCGGCCAAGGGCGCGCCTCACCACGAATGACTGCAGCCGCCAGTTCCAGATGGCGTTTGCCACCGAAAACAACCTCGGCCGCCTCTATTGCCGTCACGGCATTCCGACCGAGCCCATCCAGCCCATCTTCGCCTATGCCGACGATGAAAAGCCATGGCTTGCCTTTCTTTTCAGTGGAAGCGTTGCCCGTTCCGGAATATTCAGACGTCATGACACGCTCCATACTCATCCTTGGCGGCACGGCGGATGCTCGCATTCTGGCCGGCAAGCTGGCGGTGGACTCCGGCTACCGAATCCTGCTTTCCATGGCCGGTCGTACGCTTTCGCCAGTGGAACAGCCGGTGCCGATGCGCAGTGGCGGGTTCGGCGGTGCTGCGGGTTTGGCGGATTTCATACGCACCGGGAATTTCGATATTCTGGTCGACGCCACCCATCCCTATGCGGCGAGGATTTCCGCAAATGCCGTGGAGGCGGCACGACTTGCCAAAGTTCCGCTGATCATGCTTTCGCGCCCCGCCTGGGAGCGCCAACCGAATGACAAATGGCAGAGGGTCGATACCGTCGAACAGGCTGTTATCGCGCTCGGCGATGATGGCAAGCGGGTGTTTCTGGCGCTCGGCCGGCAGGAACTTCTCCCTTTCGAGGCCGCACCCCAACACAGCTATCTCATTCGCAGCGTTGATCCGGTAGAGCCGCCGCTGAAGGTGCCGGATGCTCGCTATATCACAGCGCGCGGCCCCTTTGCGCTGGATGGAGAGATCCGCATGCTGGAGGAAAACCGTATCGGCACTGTGGTTTCCAAGAACTCCGGCGGCAACGCCAGTTACGGCAAGATCGAAGCGGCGAGGCGGCTTGGCCTGCCGGTTATCATGATCGAGCGGCCGCCAAAGCTGAACGCCGCAATCCTCGATGGCGCGAACGTGCCGGATATAGCGACTGCGCTCACCGCCATCCGCCATCAGCTTTCTCTTCTCGAAAAACGCGGCGAGTAAACCAGCGGATCTTTGTCCGAACGCTCGATAAGACGGGTTTCCACCGAACCGACGATGATGCAGGTGGCCATATCCGCCATGTCGCTCGATGCTTCCGACAAAGGCACGACCCGGATGCGCTCATCCGCACGGCCTGCCGCACGGCCAAAGATCACCGGCACCGAGCCGGGCAAATGTGCGCGCAAAAGATCGAAGGCGGTGCCAAGCTGGTGCGGGCGCGCCTTGCTGACGGGATTATAGAAAGCCATCACGAATCCGGCTTCCGCAGCCGCGATCAGCCGCTTTTCAATAATGCCCCAGGGCTTCAAATTGTCCGACAGCGAGATAGCGCAGAAATCATGCCCGAGCGGCGCGCCGGCTCGTGCAGCAACCGCAAGCATGGCCGTCACGCCCGGCACGACCGAGAAGTCTATTTCGCGCCACTCGCGCGGGCCATGTTCAATCGCCTCGCAAACAGCCGCCGCCATGGCAAAAACGCCGGGATCGCCGCCCGAAACCACGCAGACCTTGCCGCCCCCGGCTGCAAGCCGCAGAGCCTGTTCGGCACGGGAGATTTCCTCGCGATTGTCAGAGGCATGGCGACGTTGGTCGGGTCTAAGCGACAACCGATCGAGATACGGAATGTAACCGAAGAAATCCTCCGACGCCTCAACGGCGGCGAGCGCCTCCGGTGTCACCTGCGCAGAACTGCCAGGGCCGAGGCCGACAACGACCAGCCTGCCGGTCATGGCGCTTCACCGCCAGCGGGTCTGGTTTTCCAGCCAGGTACCAGAACCAGCGAAAAATAGGGGGCGGGCGATGCGTCCCGCTCGATCAGCGGCACCGTATGGCTGTTCACCATGGTGCCGCGCTCGACATACAGCGCTTCATTAAGCTTGCCGGCCTTTTCCAGCGCCCGGCGGATCTTCGGCAGGTTGCGCCCGACCTTCATGATCACGGCGCCATCCGTGCCGGACAGACGCTCTATCAGAACATCTTCGGCAAGAGTGCCGGGAAGCACGCTCAAGATATCGTCACCCTGCACCAGCGGTAGACCGGCCATCGACCAGCAGCCGGACATGGCGGTAATGCCGGCAACGACCTCCGCCTCATAGGAAGGCGCAAGCCGCAGATGAAGATGCATATAGGAACCGTAAAACAGCGGATCGCCTTCCGACAGCACGGCGACATTCCGCCCGGCATCGAGATGGGCAGCAATATCCATTGCCGACTGATCGAAAAATGCGGCGATCGCACCGCGATAATCCTCGCCGTTTTTGTCGCTCTCGACGGTTACCGGATAGACCAGCGGCATTTCCAGTGTGCCCGGACGAATGAAGGCCTCAACGATACCGCGACCATTGCCGCTGCTGCCTTTCTTGCAGAAGAAGGCGAGAACATCGGCATTTTCGATGGCGCGCACGGCTTTCAGCGTCAGAAGCTCTGGATCGCCGGGGCCGGTGCCGACGCCCACGAGTTTACCCTTGGAATTTTCGAAAAGAGCCGCGCTCACAGACCTGCCCTCGCAACGGCGTTGACGGCAGCGGCCGTCATGGCCGATCCACCCATACGTCCCTTGACGATGGCATAGGGAATGCCTAGCAAACTAGCCTCCAGCGCATCCTTCGATTCCGCCGCACCGACAAAACCGACCGGCATGCCGATAATGGCAGCTGGACGTGGAGCGCCCTTTTCAAGCATCTCCAGAAGATAGAACAGCGCTGTCGGCGCGTTGCCGATAGCAACGAGAGCACCGTCCAGCTTTTCCGCCCAGAGATCGAGTGCGGCGGCGGAACGGGTATTGCCAATCGTTTTCGCAAGCTCAGGGGTGCGCGGATCGCGAAGGGTGCAGATCACGTCATTATTGGCCGGAAGGCGGGCGCGGGTCACGCCGTGGGCGACCATTTCCGCATCGCACAGAACGGGCTTGCCCGCCAGCAAAGCACCACGTGCAGCGACAACGAAATCCGGAGAAAAACGGAAATGGCTGGCCGCTTCCACCAGCCCGCAGGCATGGATCATGCGAATGGCGATATCCGCCTGATCTTCGGTAAAAGCGGACAAATCCGCTTCCTCGCGAATGATGGCGAAGGAGCGCTCGTAAATCGCATTGCCGTCGCGAATATAGTCATGGTCGGTCATCGGTTATCCTGTCGAAGCGCGGCAACGATTGCCTCCTTACCCAGACGGGCAAGCAGGTCGGCAGCGTTTTCCCCGGGCTTATGTTCTTTTTCGCAAAGACGGGCAAGTCGCGAAAGCGCCGTCCTCTGTTGCTCGAAAGGTAAAATACCGTCCTGCGGGTCGCAAGCGCGGCTCGAAAACGAAAAGGCCAGACCATCGGCGGTGCCGGAAAAGGTCAAAAACGAGGGGGCGGGATGCGCGCAACCCTTTCCGCAGCCGGAGAGATGCAGTGTGAAGGAGCCATCGAGCATGGAAGCTAGTTCCCGCGATGCAAAGGCCGCTAGATCATGTGTGGGAAAGAAAGCCGAAGCGCATCCCGGCGTGCCGGGACAGACAGCGATGGAAGATCGCGCATCACCTGCCCTTGTGATGAAACCGGCACTGTCCGCAGTTTGCATCAGCGCATCGCAAGCATCCCGCGACCCGAAAAATAGCAGGCTATGATTGAGCGACGGCCGCAATGTTTCGATATCAAATGCGCGCGCCAGTCCACAGAGCCGCGACAGATCGGAAGCACGAACTTGCGCGAAAGCAGGAGTGATACCGGCAGCAAAAGTACCGTTACCGGCCGCCATCAGCCCCAGGGGCGAAGAAGGCGCAGGCATCTCGCCTTGGCTCTCGCTATCTACCAGGCGGTCTCCGCAAATCGCCTTTATCGTCCGCAAATCCAGATCGCGGCCACGGGCAAGCGGTCCTTTGCCGGCCAGATGGACGAGCAGCAACAGGACCACATCGGCTGCCTTGTCGGCCTCAACAAATCCCGCGCGCAACGCCTTGCTCTCCGGACCTCCGACAAGCAATTGCCAGAAAACTCGATGATCGAGCCGCACCGCCTTCAGACGGATATCGGCCAGCAAATCGCACATGGAAAGACGGCCGCCCCCATCGATGATGACGGACATTTTGGCGGCGAGCTTTTCATGCAGCGCCAGCGCAGCAGCCTCTCTGCGAATCTCATCCGCAATGGCACTGCCATCGGCGATTTCCCGATCGTCCCGACCGGCAAGAGGTGAGGTCTCGACTGCCAGTCCGTCGCGAAGCGGCAAACCGAGCGCCAGAACATCATTCTCCAGGTCGCAGGCGCTTTCCCGCGTCAGGCCGCGAAATTGCAGGCTGCCGCGTGCCGTGATGTCTATCAGCCCGTTGCCGTGCTGCTCGGCAAGTTCGCAAAGTGCTATCATATCATGGGGCGCAATATCCGCCTCGAATGCGATGCGCGACAGGTATCCGTCACCGGTCAGCATCGGGGTCGATAAGGCCGGACACGTCCCACGGCGGCCAAACGGCTGGACCGGATCGGAAGGGGCCGTCCTCATGCGCCGACCCTTTCAGAACGGGGCAGGATCAGCATTTCAAGTTCCGCATCCACCGCATTGCGGCGGCTGTGCCACAACCCGCGACGACGGGCAGATAAAAAGCGCGTCGCCATGACCTCCGCCGCCTTCGGATTTTCCCGCAGGATGAAATCGCGCACGTCCTCATTGCCGAAATAGGCGTCGTAAAGCGCCTCGATCAGCGAGGAAGATACCGCATGGGTGGTTTCCGCAAAACCGATCAGCCGGTCAACCGTCTCGGCAAATTCCGCCGCCCCGCGCGGGCCGTGCCGCATCTGGCCGGCAATGAAGCGCGGATTGACGGCGCGGGCCCGAACAACGCGCGTCAGCGCCTGCGAAATGGATCGCGCGCGCGGACGCGCGGGATCGGTCGTATCCAGCGCCACAATATCGGCAACGCCGCCAAGGAGTGCTTTTGCGGCGGAAAAACCACCGATGAAAGCGACATCTGACGAGCCGTCGAGAAGATCCCGGCCCGGATCGTCACCGGTGTGAACGAGAAGATCGGCACGGCGTACCAGCTCGAC
This sequence comes from Rhizobium sp. AN68, assembly GCF_030758035.1. Classification (NCBI taxonomy): domain Bacteria; kingdom Pseudomonadati; phylum Pseudomonadota; class Alphaproteobacteria; order Hyphomicrobiales; family Rhizobiaceae; genus Rhizobium; species Rhizobium sp. AN68. Next base: position 2,717,586 of record NZ_JARWMI010000003.1, read on the forward strand.
AAAACCGGCATCCTCGAAAATCTCAAGCCCATCCGCACCGCCAAAGGCATGGCTTGCCGCATCCAGATAGGCTTGCCCTAGTTCCTCACGTTCTTCCCATTTTCCGCTGGCGAGTTTCTCCTCAGTGCCCGCACCATAGGTGCCGGGTGCGGAGCCGAAGATGCGTGCCGGTATATGCCCGAGTGCCGCCGCTTCTTCCGCCAGCGGATTGTCACCCGGCGCTTCATCCCGCCGCGCGACAGCCTTGGCGGCGGCGTCTAGAAGAGCGATCAACGCCGGAAACATGTCGCGGAACAGGCCGGAAATCCGGAATGTGACGTCGACACGCGGCCGCCCGATACTGGCCGGCGGCAGAACCTCGATGCCTGTGACGCGGCCCGTCCCCGGGTCATGGATCGGTCTCGCTCCCATCAGATGCAGCGCCTGCGCCACATCCTCGCCGCCATTGCGCAGGCTGGCGCTGCCCCAGAGATCAAAAACCAGATGTTTCGGCCAGTCGCCATGGGATTGCAGATGGTGCCGAAGCACTTCTTCGCCCGCCATGCGGCCCAGCTCGAAAGCCGTCGGCGTCGGCATGGTGCGCGGATCGGCAGCATAAAGATTGCGGCCCGTCGGCAGGACATCGAGACGCCCGCGCGCGGGTGCGCCGGAAGGACCGGGGACAATATGGCGGCCATCGAGCGCGGTAAGCAGCGCTGTTTTTTCCGCCGCAGCACTTTCAAGCCTCAGAAGATCGGTCTCGCCTTCGGGGCTGCGGCCAAAAACATGCTGGCCATCCTTGATGGCGAAGTCCTTGAGATCGCAGAGGAAGGCGTCGATGCGCGACAGCGCCGCATCGGCATCGTCCTTTGCACCGACACCGGCATCCGCCGCAAGACCGGTTTCCAGCGCCTTCTCTACGATCAGTTTCGCCAGCCGGTCGCGGCGGCGACGGTCGAGCCCATCCGCCTGCGCATATTCGTCGACGAGCTGTTCCAGAGCCGATTGTTCCGGCGAAAGCCCGGCATCTACCAGCACAGGCGGAACATGGCCGATCGTGACGGCAGCGATCCGCCGTTTGGCAACCGCCGCTTCGCCCGGATTGGAAACGATGAACGGATAGACCACCGGCAAAGACCCGGTGACGATTTCAGGAAAACAATCGCGGGAAAGCGCAACTGTCTTGCCGGGCAGCCATTCCAGCGTGCCATGCGCACCGACATGCACAATGGCATGCGCCCCTGCGACACGCTGCATCCAGGCGCCGAAAGCGACCAACGCATGACGTGGCGGCAGGGCAGGGTCATGGTAATCCACCCGCCGATCCTCATTTCGCCCACGATCCGGTGCCAGGGCCACGAATATCTGACCGAAACGGGCGACGCGAAAACGGAATGCGCCGTCGGCTAGTGCGTCGTCCTGTTCGGCCGAACCCCACGTGCTATCCACGGAGGCGGCAACCTCTTCAGGCAAACCCAAAAGAAAATCACGATAGTCTGAAAGTCCGACAGCCGCTTCCTGCTGCTCGACACAATCCAGCAAAGCCCGCGCCGTTTCGGGAATATCCGAAACCACATATCCTGCCGCGGCCAGATCGCGCAGCATTTCAAGCACGCTTTGCGGCACATCGAGACCAACGGCATAACCCGTGCGCCCCGGCGCAGCACCGGGATAATCCGGCATCAGAATGACGATCCGCCGTTCCTGTGGCGTGGACTGTTTTAATTGCAGAAAGGCAGCGATTCGGTTTGCCACCTGTTCGACGCGATCAGCCTCCGGTACATTGATGAGGCTGATACCGCCATCAGTCCGCACCTGCTTGAACGAGATTGCGCCAGCAAGAATCCGGCCATCGAGTTCCGGCAGAACCACATGCATGGCAAGATCGGAAGGGTTGAGACCGCGCGCATTTTCCGCCCAGCCGTCCCGTCGCGTCGTCGCCATAACCACCTGAAACACCGGCACGCCGAGGCGATCAAACAGGGTTTTACCGCTGTCGTCCATCTGACTGGCAAAAGCCGTGGCGGCAACGATGGCGGCGGGCTGGAGTTCGGGCAGTACGGTTTCGAGAAAGCGGATCGCCTCCCCATCCTTGAGGCCGCTGACGAAAATCGGCAATGGCGCAAAACCACGCTGAGAGAGCGCGTTAAAAAGCGCATCCACGGGCGCCGCATCGGCCGCAAGAAGCATGGAGCGGTAAAAGAGAATGGGAAGGACAGCTGCACCGGCGGGAAAACCGGCGCAGGCTTCCGCCTGATCCACGACGCCTTTACCCGGCCGGTAAAAGCCGGCTTTCGGCAGCGGTTGAGCCTCGATATCTGGCCATGCGCCACCACTTACAAGGGCAGCAAGACCAATGGCAAGCCGGTCCATATTTTCCCGCCCACCCTCGCGGAAGAAGGCGAGGACGGACGCCAACGTCTGGCGATCAACGGTCGAGGCTGCTTCGAGCTTTTCGTCTCTCTCACTGCATTCACCCGGCAGGAGCATAAGTTTTATGCCACGCCGCCGCGCCATCGTGCTGAGCTGATCAACGCCATAGCGCCAGCGCTCCGCGCCGCCGAGAATCCGGATAAGGATGACACGGGCATGTTCGGCCGTCTTTTCAATCCACAGATCGACCGACATCGGATGCCGAAGCTCGGAGAGGTTGGCGGCAGACAGGGACGGAAGCGCGCCATCTGCCTGCCGCCATGCCTGTTCCAGCCCGGCAAGATCGCTTGCCGAAAAAGACAGCATCACCACATCCGATCGCGGCTGGTTGAGATCAACCGGCTCGATCAGGTCGTCCAGAGACGAAGATGTGGTGGCGAGAATGTGCATTTCTATCAGGCGGCCAGCATCTGTTCGATCTTTTCGCGGTTGAGGCCTTTTTCGCCTATGACGACGAGGCGGCTGCGGCGCTCTTCACCGGCCGCCCAGGGACGGTCATAATAATGGTTGACGCGGCTACCGACAGCCTGCACCTGCAGGCGCATCGGCTTGGTGGATACTTCGACGAAACCTTTGATGCGCAGAACATTTTCCGCAGCCGCCGTCTCGGCGATACGAGCCGCCAGCGCTTCCGGATCGGTCACGGCCGGCAGGTCGATGACGAAGCTGTCGAAATCGTCATGTTCGTGGTCGAGTTCACCATCGTGATGGGTGCGGCGGTTTTCGATATCCTCTTCAACCGCAAGACCGAGGCCGATCAGCACGGCCGGATCGATGACGCCATTCGAGGCGACGACGATCTTTGCGGCCCGCGGCAAATGCTCGAGAATATGAGCCTTCGCCTTGTCCAGACCGGCGCTATCGAGCAGATCCGCCTTGGTCAGCACGATAAGATCGGCACAGGCGATCTGGTCCTCAAAAACCTCTTCGACCGGATCGTCGTGATCGAGGGCTTCGTCATTTGCGCGCTGGGCGGCAAGGGCTTCCATGTCATGCGCCACCTGACCCTCGGCAAGGGCAGCGCCATCCACCACGGCAACCACAGCGTCAACCGTCACGCGGCTCTTGATGGCCGGCCATTGAAATGCCTGCACCAGCGGCTTGGGCAGGGCAAGGCCGGAGGTCTCGATGAGGATATGCTCCACCTTCGGCTGCCGGCTTAGAATCTGTTCGATGGCCGGCTGGAAATCATCCGCCACCGTGCAGCAGATGCAGCCATTGGCCAGCTCAACGATGTTTTCCTCCGGGCAGCTCTCAATGCCGCATCCCTTGAGGATATCGCCATCGATGCCGATATCACCGAATTCGTTGACGATGATGGCAAGCCGCTTGCCATCAAGCTTTTCGAGGAGACCGCGCAGCAGCGTGGTTTTTCCAGCCCCCAGAAAGCCGGTGACGATGGTGCAGGGAACGCGGTCCAGAAGGGTGCTCATGATCTCTCCTCGGTAAAATCGAATGGGGGAATGCGCGCCACCATGCCGCGCTTCAATGTGTCGGGGCGGCCGCGCCAGGGCATCAGGCCATCTGCGGAGGCGGCCAGCATTTGCGCGCCCGTGAGCAGGTCTTCCGCGTCGTTGGGCGTCAGCCCGCCGAATACATAGGACCAGCCATCGGCACCGCGCAGCACGGCACTGAGGCCTCGTTTGCAATTGGCAAGGCAATTGACGGAGCGAACATCGATGCCGGAGTCACGCGCTTTTGCGATGGCAGCTTCCGCAAGGATGGTGCCGGGGCGCGGCTCCGCATTGGGATCGGTGTCGTCGCGACAGCTTCGGCAGACAAAAACGACCACGCCAGAAGCTGTGTTGGCTTCCATTGTCCCGTCCGCACAAGAAGATGTTGTGGTAATATCCAAACCGTTCCGCTTTCCGCGCCTTTAAACTCATCGGGGTGCGGATGTCGAAAACAGCGCACTGAAAAGCGCGGCTGCAAATCAATTCGACCGGCTGACCGGAGCACCCCGCCCGGGAGACGTTTTTTCCTGAAACGGCAGGTCTCCTGGCTTGCGGCTTTAAAACACCCTGCACCACCTTCCCGGGCCAATTTTATGGTCCAGTGGCTTCATAGTGCGGGCTTACCGCTTACAGTTGCGGGGGCAGCCACGGAATGACCCGTTATGGGGTGGAACCGTGTTCCCTCTTAGCTTTTCCCGTTGCCGGGAAAAGACCGTCAGTGCCTTACCCTTAGGCTGAACGGGCGTGACGGTCAATGCTGCCGGCTTGTCGATTGCCGGGTGCGGCAAATTGAGTATAGTCGCCGCTCCGAATGGCGGGGGCATACGGTCCCGCGCCGCTGGACGAGAAGGAAAACGCGATGACACGCGATATCAGCGACAGCGAAGCCGAACGCCACCGGCAGAAAATGGTCAACCGCAAGACGGTTCAGGATGCCGAAGTCGCGGAAAAGACCATCGAAAAAGGTCTGCTGATGATCAATACCGGCCCTGGCAAAGGCAAATCCACGGCCGCTTTCGGCCTTGCCCTGCGCATGCTCGGCACAGGGCGGCGGGTCGGCGTCGTGCAATTCATCAAGGGCGCATGGTCGACGGGTGAACAGCAGGCCCTGACTTTGTTCGGCGACAGGGTGGAATGGCGCACTATGGGCGAGGGGTTTACCTGGGACACGCAGGACCTGAAGCGCGATGTCGCGGCAGCTACAAAGGCCTGGGAGGAAGCGAAAGCACTGATGGCCGACGAGACGATCGGATTGCTGGTTCTCGACGAACTGAACATTGCGCTCCGCTATGATTACCTGCCGCTGGAAGAGGTCGTCGAAACGCTTTCCAACCGTAGATCCGATCTGCATGTCATCGTTACCGGCCGCAACGCCAAACAACCGTTGATCGACGCTGCCGACATGGTGACGGAAATGACCCTCGTCAAACATCACTTCAAGGCGGGCGTAAAGGCGCAGGCCGGGATAGAATACTGACATGACTGCACGTGTGCTGATGTTTCAGGGAACCGGCTCGGATGTCGGCAAATCGCTGATGGTGGCTGGCCTTGCCCGCGCCTTCGTCAGGCGTGGCCTGTCCGTCATGCCGTTCAAGCCGCAGAACATGTCGAACAATGCGGCGGTCACTGCCGATGGCGGCGAGATCGGTCGCGCGCAGGCGCTGCAGGCGCGGGCAGCAGGCGTTCCGCTGTCGGTTCACATGAACCCGGTGCTTTTAAAGCCGCAGAGCGAAACCGGCGCACAGGTCGTCGTACAGGGTAAAATTGTCGGCAATGCCAAGGCTGCCGATTATCAGCACATGAAAGCCGGGCTGATGCCGCGTGTGCTGGAGAGCTTCGAGCACCTGAAACAACAGGCCGATCTGGTGCTGGTGGAAGGGGCGGGAAGTGCTTCCGAAATCAACCTCCGCGCCAACGACATCGCCAATATGGGTTTTGCCCGCGCCGCAGATGCTCCCGTGATTCTGATCGGCGATATCGACCGGGGCGGGGTCATCGCCAGCCTCGTGGGCACAAAAACCGTTCTCGAACGCGATGATGCCGCGATGATAGAGGGCTTCATCGTGAACCGCTTTCGCGGTGACCCTACGCTGTTTTCAGACGGCATGCGGATGATCGCGGAAAAGACCGGCTGGGCGTCCATCGGGCTATTGCCGCATTTTTCCGATGCTGCGAAATTGCCGGCGGAGGACGCCCTTGGGCTTACCGGCCCGGCGCAACAAAAGCCCGGCGCGAAAATCCGCATTGCCGTGCCGATCCTGCCGCATATCTCCAATTTCGACGATCTGGATCCGCTCGACATGGAGCCGGATGTGGAACTGATCCGAGTGCGGCCGGGCGAGACCATTCCCGCCGATTGCCGGCTGGTTCTGCTCTGCGGTTCGAAATCCACCATAGCTGATCTGACCGTGCTGAAAAATGCAGGCCTCGACATCGACATCAAGGCACATGTGCGCCGCGGCGGTTATGTTCTCGGTCTCTGCGGCGGATACCAGATGCTTGGAAAAACCGTTGCCGACCCTGACGGCATCGAAGGACCACCAATGACGGTCGAGGGGTTGGGCCTGCTGGATGTGACGACGGTTTTGACGGGCGACAAGAGGCTCGTTTCCGTGCAGGGACAGAGTTTCGACGGAATTCCATTATCCGGCTATGAAATGCATGTTGGCGAGACGACGGGTGCTGCGTGCAACCTGCCATTTTCGACCATTGACGGGCATGCCGATGGCGCAATTTCGCCCGATGGCCGCATCTTAGGCACCTATATCCACGGCCTGTTTGCGGATGACCGCCAACGCGGGGCGTGGCTTGAGCGGCTTGGTGGGTGGGGCACTGAATTGAACTATGATGCGCAGGTGGATGCCGTTCTTGATCGCCTGGCGGCCCATATGGAGAACCACCTCGATCTCGACAGACTGCTTTCTATAGCGCGATAAGGATTGCCAGCAATCCGAACAGCGCGATCAGCAGGAAGTCTGCGATCCTCGCCAGCCTGAGCGCTGTGCGAATATCGCCAGCAACCAGTGTCGCTCTTCCGCCTTCGCCCATGAAACGAGCGTCGATCATCTGCCCGCCATAGGAGCGCGGCCCGGCCAGCGCAAAGCCCAGTGCCCCGGCCAGTGCCGCCTCCGGCCAGCCGGCATTGGGAGAGCGGTGATGCCGCGCATCGCGGCGTATCGCGGCAATTGCCCCTTTCGGTGATGCACCCTTCACGAAAAACGCGGCGACCACGAAAAGACCGCCGCTCAGTCTCGATGCCGGCAAATTGACCAGATCGTCCAGCCGGGCCGACGCCCAACCAAAGGCCTCATGGCGTGGCGAGCGATGACCGATCATGCTGTCGGCCGTGTTGATTGCCTTATAACCCGCACCGCCTGCCAGCCCCAGAATACCAAGCCAGAGGGAAGGGGCGACAATGCCGTCAGAGAAATTTTCAGCCAGACTTTCAATCGCCGCCCGGCAGATTGCCGCCTCATCCAGCGCCTGCGGATCGCGCCCGACGATCATGGAGACAGCTTTGCGCCCGCCGTCAATCCCCTCGCGTTCCAGCGCAATGGCGACGGCCTCCACATGCTGTTCCAGACTTTTTTGGGCCGGAAGTGACGCCCCAAGCACCGCAACAAGCAACAGACCAAGGGGCAATAAAAGCAGAACAGATTGCACTAACCATGCAACAAGCACCGTCAGCACCAGAAAAACGGAAAGCGCCACGATGCCTGCCGCCTTGCGCTGTGAAAATGAAGCACTCTCCCGGTTCCATTTTTTGTCCAGCAGCGCGATAAGCGAACCGATCCAGGTGACGGGATGACCGATGCGTTTGAACAGCCAGTCCGGATATCCAGTCAGGCGTTCGATCAAGAGCGACAGAAAAGCGAGAGCGAAGAACATGGGCGATAAGGTACCGGAAAAAGCGCAGGCTGCGATCCGTCACGGCGGCAATCTCGGCAAGGCGCGCCTGATGTTTCCTGAAGCGCCGGAACCGTGGATCGACCTGTCGACCGGGATCAATCCGCACTCCTACCCGCATTCTCCCGTTCCCGCCAGCGCATTTGCCCGCCTGCCGGAGCCTGACGCGGCCGAAGAATTGAAAAGGCTGGCCGTCGCCTCTTTCGGCGCACCATCAGCCGGGCATGTGGCTCTGTCCCCCGGCACCCAGATGCTGATGCCACTGCTGGCTCACCTGGCACTCGAACGCGGAGCGAAAAGCGGAGCCGTGCTCTCCCCCGCTTATGCCGAACATGCCCGAACCGCGCGCATGGCCGGACTGACCGTGACCGAGGTAGACCATATCGGTGATCTGTCAGCGTACGACTATGCGGTGGTGGTCAATCCCAACAACCCCGATGGTCGCGTCACTGATCGAGAAGCTTTGTGGTCGCTGGCCGAGGCGATGCGCCGCAAAGGCGGCCTGCTCGTCGTAGACGAGGCCTTTATCGAGACAGGACATACGGAAAGTCTTGCGAATGCCGCAGGGCGCGACGCGCTGGTGGTACTGCGATCCTTCGGCAAGTTCTATGGCATGGCAGGGGTCCGGCTCGGTTTTGCGCTTGCGCATCCCGACATCGCTGCCGAGCTGGAGGCAAGGCTTGGCCCCTGGGCAGTATCCGGGCCGGCGCTCAATATCGCGACGCAGGCTTTAGCGGATAGGGAATGGCAATCAGCCATGCGCCTCCGGCTTGCGGCAGAAGCACAGCGTATGAGTGAATTGCTGGAAAAAGTGGGCCTGAAGATTGCCGGCGGTACGTCCCTGTTTACCCTGGTGCGGGACCACCGGGCCAAAGAACTGTTCGATCACCTTGGCCTGCACGGCATTCTGGTGCGCATTTTTGATGAAAGGCCGAACGACATGCGTTTCGGCCTTCCCGGCAGCGAAGCGGAGTGGCAGCGCCTCATGGAAGCGCTGTTATCCTTCAATCATCCCTTGAACGTGTAGGTCGCAATAGAATCCGGCTTCATTTCAATGGAGAAACCGGGCAGCTTCGGCGGCATGTACGCGGCATTGCGAATATCGCAGGGTTCGATGAAATGCTCGTGCAGATGGTCGACATATTCGATCACGCGGCCTTCCTTGGTGCCGGAAACCACGAGATAGTCGATCATCGACAGATGCTGCACATATTCGCAAAGGCCGACGCCACCGGCATGCGGCCAGACCGGCAAATTGTATTTGGCAGCAATCAACAGAACCGCCAGCACCTCGTTGAGACCACCCATGCGGCAGCTGTCGATCTGCACGACGTCGATTGCACCTTCGGCGATGAACTGCTTGAACATGATACGGTTCTGGCACATTTCGCCGGTTGCCACCTTCACGGAGCCGATGGCTGCACGGATCTTGCGATGGCCGGCGACATCGTCCGGGCTGGTCGGCTCTTCAATGAAGAAGGGCTTGGCGAAGGCAAGTTGCTTGACCCATTCAATCGCCTGATCCACTTCCCACACCTGGTTGGCGTCGATCATCAGATAACGGTCGGGGCCGATCACCTCGCGGGCGATGGTGAGGCGGCGGATATCGTCTTCGAGATCACGGCCAACCTTCATCTTTACATGGTTGAAACCGGCATCGATCGCTTCCTGGCAAAGACGGCGCAGCTTGGCGTCGTCATAACCGAGCCAGCCGGCTGATGTGGTGTAGCAGGCGTAGCCTTCGTTCTTCAGCGTCTCGATACGTTCCTTTTTGCCGCTTTCGGCTTTTTTGAGGATCGCAAGTGCATCGTCCTTCGTCAGCACGTCAGTCAGATAACGGTAATCGACGATATCGGCGATTTCTTCCGGGCTCATATCGGCAACAAGCTGCCAGACCGGCTTTCCCGCCTTTTTGGCCAGCAAATCCCAGACAGCATTGACGACAGCGCCGGTGGCGAGATGCATCGCGCCCTTGTCCGGGCCGATCCAGCGCAGCTGGCTATCACCAGTCAGGTGGCGCCAGTATTTGCCGGGGTTCTCGGTCACCGTCGCCAGATCGGTTCCGACCACCAGATGGCGCATCGCCTTGATGGCCATGCAGCAAATCTCATTACCGCGGCCAATGGTGAAGGTCAGCCCGTGGCCTTTCAGTTCCGGTTCATCGGTGTCGAGAATGACGTAAGCCGCCGAATAATCCGGGTCGGGGTTCATCGCATCCGAACCATCAAGGCTCTGGGAGGTCGGAAAACGCAGGTCGAAAACTCGCAGATCAGTAATTTTGGTCATGGCCGTTCACTCGCGGTCAGTGTCAAAGGAAATCGTTCAGTCGTGGTGGAAGGTTTCTTCCATCATGGCCCACCACTCGCCTTCCTTGCGGCTTTCGAGTGGTTGCTGGCAGGGAATGGTGAAAGACCACCATTCCTGGTTCTTTGGGCTTGCCGCCATCTTCGCCATATCGGCGCTGAAATCGGTGCCGTGATATTCCCAATATCCGAAAAGCAGATTTTCCGGTTCGCGCAGGAAGATCGTGTAGTTGCGGATGTTGCAATCGCTGATGAGTGCCAGAATTTCGGGCCAGACGGCGGCGTGCAGTCTTCTATATTCCGCAATCATGTCCGGTTTGACGCCGATGACCATTCCCATGCGCTGCATACAAAACTCCGTTATTGCTTGATGGTGGCGAGCGCCGCACGCAGTTTCCGCTGCGGCGCGTTTAACCCCAGACGTTCCGCCGCAGCGATGACCGGGACAAAACGACGGCGTTTCTTTTCATCGTGATTGCCTGAAATGTCCGCGAGCCGGTGGGCGAGAAAGGGGTTCAGGAAACGCTCCCGCACAGCACGGATATAGGCTTGCGCTTCTTCTCCCATGCCTTCTGCGGCAAAGACCGGCAGAACCTCGTCCCGCCAGAGCGTTTCCAGATCTCTCGAAAGCGCATCGTCGGCCATTGCCTGCCGCACCGTCTCGTCTTTCTCACGGGCATCCCGCAACCATCGCTCCGCCAGATAGGAATGGCCAAGATTGAGCAGGAACAGCTTCAGCTTTTCATAGCGGTCGAGATCATCAGTCAGCACCACCGCAGGGTGGGTGCAGGGCAAAACAAGGCCCTCCTGCTTCTCGATTGCCCAAAGCGCATAGGGCTCGGCAACTGCGCCAACCGGATCGATCGGCTCGGAAACGATGCGGTCTACAAGGCTGTTGGCAAAACGGCATTTCTCATTCAGGTAGAAGCCGAAACCCGCCGGCAGCTGCCATTCGTCGGCAAGCTGGCGAACAACGTCTTTCAACCGGTCGCCGTTGCGCGGAACAAGCTCACAAGGAAAGATCGATACACGGGCTTCCGGATTGGTCTGAAAACGTTCCAGCAGCAACAGGCAGAGCTTTGCCGGAAAACTCTTTGGTACAAGCGTGAAGTCGTCGGCAAGACCCGGACCGTCGAACGAATCCAGCTCATAACCGCGGTCACCCGTATTGGACAGAATGACCCTTGCCCCGCAGGCGATGCGCCTCACCTCGGCCCAGTCGGCCGCCGCCGTCAGCGCGCGCGCGACAGCCTTACCTGGAATTTCCTCATCCACCTCTTGCCCGTCGCGAATGCCGCGAATGCGCACCGGATAGGGCGTGCCATCGTTCAATGCTGCCACACGCTTCAGGCTCTCCGCATTGCCGGTCGTCTGGACTATTGCGATGCGCCCGAGAGCCTCGCCTTTTTCCAGCGCCTGCGAAATGAACAAATCCGCATGCGCCAGAAGAAAGCGGCTGGTACCGAATTGCAGGATGGGTGTGTCGGTCGTCATGCGACCTCCACCATGCCCTTGATGACTCCGGCTTTCGGATCGGTCAGCCCGGCGAATTTGGAAGGCACATCGGCAAGTGTCATGCGGTGAGTGATGAGTGCCTCCGGTACCTTGCCTTCCCGCAGCGCCTGCAACACCCGCTCGAAATCCTCCGGCGTGGCGTTGCGGCTGCCGAGCAGCGTGGTTTCGCGCTTGTGAAACTCCGGATCGTTGAAGGAGATGTTGCTGGCAACGATGGAAACCAGCACATAGGAACCGCCGTGGCCGACGAAGGAAAAGCCACGCTCCATGGCTTTAGGATTACCGGTCGCATCAAAAACGGCATCGAAAAAATCGCCGCCGGTGATATCCGACAGGCGATCCTTGTCGCCCTCGCCAAGCGTCACCGTATGGGCAACGCCGAGATGGTCCTTGCAGAAATCCAGCCGGTCGGTGCGCCCGTCAATCATCGTCACCTCGCCGCCATCGAGAACGGCGAAAACCGCAACCGCCATGCCGATCGGACCGGCGCCGACGATCAGGACCTTCTGACCCTTTTCCACCGACCCACGACGCACGGCATGCGCGCCAATCGCCAGAAATTCGGTCATTGCCGCCTGATCGAGGCTCAAGCCCTCCGCCTTCAGCACGAATTGCTGCGGAACGCTCAGATATTCGACCATGCCGCCATCGCGATGAACGCCAAGCACGCCGATGTTGCGGCAGCAATTGCTTTTTCCTTTACGGCAGGCGCTGCACTCACCACAGGAAATATAGGGTATGACGGTAACCACATCGCCCGCCGAAAGATGGCTGCCTTCCGGCGCCTCTTCCACCGTGCCGGAAAGCTCGTGGCCCATGATGCGCGGATAGGAAAGATAAGGCTGATTACCGGTGAAAATATGCAGGTCCGTGCCGCAGACACCAATGCGACGAATACGCACCAGCACTTCACCTTCGCCACGGGCCGGCTTTGGTAGTTCCTTGGGGACAAGTTGACCGGGGGTCTCGCAGAAAATCGCCAGCATGCATCACCTGTTGGGAAGGGAATAAAAACGAACGGCGTTGCCGCCAAAGACGGCCGCATGGTCGTGCTCAGGCACGATTTCGCGGCAGAAGTCCAGCCATTCCTGATAGTCGCCAGCCAGCCGCAATACCGGCCAGTCGCTGCCGAAGATCACGCGTTCGCCGCCGAACAGTTCCAGAATGGTTTCGGCATAGGGCCTGACGGCTTCCGGTCTCTGCTCGCCACGCTCGGTCAAAAGGCCGGACAGCTTGCAATGGAGGTTGGGAAGGGCCGCCAAAGCTGCCATGTCCCTGCGCCAGTCCCCATATTGGCCCGTGGCGATAAGCGGCTTCGCCCCGTGATCGATGACAACAGGCAATTGCGGATGACGGCGCGCGAAGGCGAGAAGATGCGACAGATGCGGCGGCAGGACCAGCGCATCGAACACCAGTGCATGTTTCACCAGCGCATCCACAGCGGCATCGAGCGCGGGATCGTCGATCCAGGTCACATCGTCCATGCCTTGCAGCATCGGCCGTACGCCCTTGAAGTCCGGATTTGTTGCCCGCCGGGCGATTTCCGCCGCAGCGTCCGCGGACTTCATGTCCACCCAGCCGACCACGCCCTTGATGAAATCGGTGCTGCCAGCCAGATCGAGCATGAAATCCGTATCGGCCGCACTTTCCATCGTCTGCACCAGCACCGTTCCGGAAACTCCGGCCTTTGCCAGCAGAGGAGACAGATCCTGCGGAAGAAAATCCCGGTAGATGGCAGCCATAGACGGTGGCGGCCATTGCCCGGCACGATCCTTCATCAGCCAGAAATGCTGGTGGGCATCGATGATCATCGCTTCAGGCCTTTGTGCCAGGCACAGGTGCGCCTTCGGAAATCAGGCCACGCTTTTGCAGCTCCGACCAGAATTCGTCCGGAACAACCTGTTCGAACCATTCGATGTTTGCGGCAAGTTGCTGCGCATTGCGCGCGCCGGATACGACCGTGACCGAAGCCGGATGCCCGAGCGGAAACTGCAGCGCAGCCGCCTGCAACGAAACACCAACGTCGTCACAAACGCCCTGAAGCGCATCCACCCGCGTGATGATGTCGGCAGGCGCATCGGCATAGTTGAATTTGCGGTTGCCTGCCAAAATGCCTGAATTGAAAGCACCGGCGACCACGATCGCAACGCCGGTTTCCGCGCAGCGGTTCATGAAGGCAAGGCTCTGCTGCTCCAGAAGCGTATAACGGCCGGCAAGCATGGCAACGTCGATGTCGAAAACATCCATGGCGTCGCCGACGATTTCCCACTCGTTGACGCCGAGGCCGATAGCACCCGTCGACCCTTCCTCGCGCAGCTTGCCGAGTGCCCGGAAGCCGCCGCCGGTGGTCAGCTGCTCCCAGTAGTGCTGGTGCTTTTCGCCATGCGTGAAAGAGCCGATATCGTGCACATAGAGAATATCCGGCTTCAGAACGCCGAGCCGCTGCTGGCTCGCTTCGAAGGAGCGTAGAATACCGTCATAGGAATAATCATAGACCGGGCGGAAAGGCAGCGGCGCAATATAGGCGTCTTCTTCCGGGCCCACAGTTTCATCAGGAACCATGACGCGACCGACCTTGGTGGAGAGTGTGTATTCGCTTCGGTCATGCTCCGTCACCATGGTTCCAAGACGACGCTCCGAACGCGTGTAACCGTAAAAAGGTGCGGTATCGAAATAGCGAATGCCGCTTTCCCATGCCTTGTCAAACGCGCCTTTGGATTCCTCGTAGGGCGTAACGCGGTAGAGATTACCCATCTGCGCGCAACCAAGACCCATGATCGTGACTTCAACGGCACGGCGCGGCAATTTACGTGTATCGGAGACTTTCATCGCAAGGGCTTCCTGAATTTTTCGGTAGAGCGGATGTTGAAAACCGTATGCGGTATTGACTGAAATCCCGCTTCTGAAATTTGTGAGGCGCGCCGCTCAATGAGCGGCGCGCCGGCATACGTTAATAAAGAACGTTCTTGGCTTCCGGCTTCTCGATATTGTCCTTGGTGACAACAACAACGCCAGTGTCGACGAACTTTTCGACCTTTTCTTTGCTGATGAGTTTGGAAACGGTCTGGATGCCCTTTTCGCCCATCTGATACGAACCCTGAACGACGATGCCGGCCAGCGTGCCGTCCTTGACGAAGCCCTGAAGGTCCTGGTTACCGTCGAAGCCGATGCCGACAACCTTGCCTGCCTTACCGGCCTGGGCGAGCGCGCGGCCTACACCGATTGCGGTGGGTTCGTTGGCGCCGAAGATGCCCTTGAGATCGGAATTGGCGGCCAGAACGTCGGTTGTCTGGTTCAGCGCCGTCGCCATCTGCGACTGCGAATAGAACGGACCTACGATCTTAAGGTTGGAATGCATCTGGATATAGTCGGTGAAACCGCCAACGCGTCCGATTTCCGAACCGGCACCGGCGACGTAGGACATCACGGCGATCTTGCCTTCCTTGCCAACCTTGTCGATCAGCGCCTGAGCAGCCAGTTCGCCGGCCTTCTTGTTATCGGTCGCCAGGAAGGACTGATAATATTGCTCGGAACCCTTGGCGAGCTGCGAGTCGATCAGAACCACGGGAATGCGGGCTTCCCAGGCTTTCTTGACAGCCGGAACCAGCGCATCAGGATCGGAAGGAGCAAGAACGATACCCGAAACCTTACGGTTTACAGCGTTTTCAACCATGTTGACCTGATCGGCGATGGCCGATTCAGAAGCCGGACCCTGGAAGGTCATGGTGTTGCCGGCAGAGTCCTTCATCGCCGCATCGGCGCCCTTCTGAACGTTCTGCCAGAAGGTGGAGTTGACGGTCTTGACGATGACGGCGATTTCGCCGGCCTGCACGGTGGAGACGCTCCACAGCGCGATTGCGGATGTCAGAAGGGCGGTCGTAAGCTTGTTCATTTCTTCCTCCGTGATGTCGGCATACCGGGCCTCCCGTGCCGATCTTGTTTGCGGATAGGGTCCGCAGCCCTGTATCAGCGGCGGTTGCGCAGCTGGTCGATCCAGACGGTGACCAGAATGACAAGACCGATGATGATCTGTTGCGTGAAGGCGGACACGCCATTCATATTGAGCCCGTTGCGCAGGATGCCGATGACGAAGGCGCCGATTGCCGTGCCTGAAATCGTGCCCACGCCGCCGATGAGCGATGTGCCGCCGATAACGGCGCTGGCAATGGCGTCCAGCTCATACATCACGCCCTCATTCGGCTGGGCTGTGACGAGGCGCGACATCAGCACGCAACCGGTCAACCCGGCGAGCGTACCGGACAGGATGTAGGTGAAATTGGTGACGCGTGCGACGTTTACGCCGGACAGACGCGCAGCATCCGCATTCGAACCGACGGCATAGATGTGACGGCCAAGGATGGAGCGGTTGAGCATGAAGGAAACAGCCAGCGCAATCACCACCATGAGGATGACGGGGTAGGGAATGCCCGGAAACACCACGTTCGGAAAACCGTCATCCCCAATATTGACGATGCGGAAGAGGGCGCCGTTGCCGAGTTCACCGAAGGATTCGCCGAGGCCGGAAACCGCTCGCGCGCCGGTGATCTGCAGTGCCACACCACGGGCGATCAGCATCATGCCGAGTGTCGCGATAAACGGTGGCAGCTTGAAGCGCGTGACCATGAGGCCATTGATGAGACCGCAAAGCGACCCCGTCAGAATGCCAAGCAGCATGCCGACCGGCACCGGCATACCCAACTCCTTCACCGCAAGCGCGGCAACGACGCCGGCCAGAGCAAGCACCGAACCAACGGAAAGATCAATGCCGCCGGTGATGATGACGCAGGTCGCACCAATGCCGAGAAGGGCGATGGAGGTCACCTGAAGCGCAATGGTCATGGCATTGTTGACGGAGAAGAAGGCGCTGCTGGTGGCGGAAAACACCATAACCAGCACAACGAGACTGCCAAGAGCCGCAAACTTCTGGATGATGTCCTTCTGGCGGTCGCTGAAAGCGAAGCTCTTCTTGGGTTCTGCAATATTAGCCATGTCGTTCCTCACTGCGCGGCCCGGCCGTAACCGGACGCGTACCGCATGATTTCTTCCTGATTGGTCTTGGCGGTCTCAAGCACGCCCGTGATCCGGCCCTGGTGGAAAACGGCGATACGATCCGTCAGTCCCAGAATTTCCGGCAGTTCCGAACTGATGAGAATGACGCCGATGCCCTGTGCGGCCAGCTCGTCCATGATCTTGTAGATCGCGAATTTTGCGCCGACATCGATGCCGCGCGTCGGCTCGTCGAAAAACAGCACGCGCGACTGCCGGAACAGCCATTTGCCAATGATGATTTTCTGCTGATTGCCACCTGAAAGCAGCCGCACCGTCTGTTCGATCGAAGGGGTACGGATGTTGAGGAGATCGACGTAACGTCTGGCGACATCGTCGTGCTTCTTAAAGTCGATCAGCCCGAAGCGGTTGGAGACCTCGCCGATATTGGCAAGCGTCGTATTGGCCGCAACCGACATCTTGATCGCAAGACCATCGCTTTTGCGGTCTTCGGACAGATAGGCGATACCCTCTTCGATGGCATCTCGCGGGGAACTGATGGAAAGCTCCCGCCCGTTGAAAACGACCTTGCCAGCATCCAGAGGATCGGCACCGAAGATTGCCCGTGCGACTTCCGTGCGACCCGCACCCATCAGTCCGGCAAAGCCGAGAATCTCACCGCGCCGCAGCGAGAAACCGACATCGTGGAACACACCCTTGCGCGTCAGCCCTTCCACAGAGAAAATAACATCATCCGTAGGGCGCGACGTGCGTTCCGGGAACTTCTCCTCCAGCGAACGCCCGACCATGCGCGTGACGATATCGTCAACGGTGATCGATGCAAAATCGTCGGTGGAAATATAACGCCCGTCCCGCAAAACCGTCACGCGGTCGACGATTTCGGCCATTTCATCGAGCCGGTGGGAAATATAGACGATGCCGACGCCAGAAGCCTTGAGATCGCGGATCACCTTGAAAAACAGCCGCGTTTCCTGCTCGGTCAGCGAGGAGGTCGGCTCATCCATAATGAGGACTTCAGCATCCAGGGAAAGCGCCTTGGCAATTTCGACCATCTGACATTGCGCGACCGAGAGGCCGCGGACAATCTGGTCAGGGTCGATATCGACGCCCAGCCGATCGAGACAGCGCTTTGCATCAAGCCGCAGCTTCTTGCGGTCAACGAGGAAACCACGGCGCGGCTCGCGGGCGAGATAGATGTTCTCGGCAACGGAAAGATGCGGAACGAGGTTGAGTTCCTGATGGATGATGGCGATGCCGGCGGCTTCGGATTCCAGCGGCGATGCATATTGCACTTTGACGCCCTTGTGCAGGATGGTTCCGTCGCTAGGCTGGTAAACGCCGCTGATGATTTTCATCAGGGTGGATTTTCCGGCACCGTTTTCGCCGCAAACAGCGTGAACCTCGCCGCTGCGCAAGTCGAAATGCACATTCGACAACGCTTTGACGCCCGGAAATTCCTTGCTGATGTTTTCGAGACGCAGGAGGCCTGAACCAAGGCCGCGCGCCGTCTCCTCAGGCGAAAAATCGCCTCGAATTGTCGATGCGCCCTGCGACATCAAGAAACCTCCACCCGCGCTCCCCGCTCCACCGGGGGCAATAATGAGCCAAATGGTTAGGCCGCTTTTTTAAAATGGTCAAGCCAATTAGCCCAAAATTTGAATCCCGCGTCTGGTACACGCAAAATCATCTCAAAAGACTTCTTGAAATAATACTGTAAATTCATGCGTTTAAGTAATTTCTTGCGTATTGATGCGCTTGGCGCTACGGTAAGGCCAAATTCAGATAACAGACAAGGTTCGTCAGAAAACACATGAATGGTCAGGCCAAAATAGCGGAACCACGCAGGCTTTATCAGCAGATTGCGGACCAGATACGCGAGCTGATCGATCTGGGAGAGTTTCTGCCTGGAACACGACTTCCCGCCGAACGGGAACTGGCACAGAAGCTCGGGGTTTCGCGACCATCACTGCGCGAGGCACTGATTGCGCTTGAAATCGACAACACCGTCGAAATCCGCATGGGTTCCGGTGTCTATGTCTCCGCCGAGGCCCTTCAGACAACCCACAACACCAAATCCTTGGGCGACAGCCCCTCCGAACTGATGCAGGCGCGCGCAGCGCTGGAAGGCGCGACAATCGTACTGGCGGCGAGCCGCATGACCGATGAAACGATTGCAAACCTTCGCCAGATTCTCAACACGATGCAGCAGGAAATCGAGGCCGCGCGCAAACCTCTCGATCAGGACCGGCTTTTCCACGTCACCATTGCCGAACAATCCGGTAACAGCGTTCTGGCCCGGCTGGTGGCAAACCTCTTCGATGAGCGCCACAGCCCGATTTCGGCACAATTGCGTGTGAAATTTGAGGATCGCGATACCTGGACCCACGCCCTTCAGGAGCACGAAGCGATTCTGGCGGCCCTGGAGTTGAAAGATCCGCTGCTGGCGCAGGCGGCCATGCATACCCATCTGGAAGGTTCCAAGAGACGCTGGGTAGACGGCTAAATTTAAAACATAGCAGGCAATGTACCGGGGAGGAGAAAAACCCGTGAGTGAGAATTCCGAGGCAACCATTTTGCTGAACGCCAACGACAATGTCGCGGTGGCACGCCGGTCGATACCGGCCGGTGGTGCGACGGGCAGAGGCGATCTGACAGCCCGGGAGCTGATCGGACGCGGCCACAAGGTGGCCCTGACGTTTATCAGATCCGGAGACGAGGTCCTGAAATACGGACAGGTGATCGGCATCGCGACACAGGATATCGAGCCTGGCCGGCATGTGCATCTGCACAATCTCGCCATGGTGCCTTCCGAACACACGCATCAGTTCAGTGTCGATATCGAGGAAAAAGGCATGCTGCCCGAGGGCGAGCGCCGGACCTTCAAGGGTTTTGACCGGGGTCTCGGTGGCGTTGGCACACGCAACTACATCGGCGTCATCGCATCCGTGAACTGTTCCGCCACCGTGTCGCGTTACATCGCCGATTATTTCAACAAGCAGGGCGGCCTTGTAGGGTTCGACAATGTCGACGGCGTTGTGGCACTGACCCATGGCGGCGGCTGCGCGCTCAATACGAAATCGGAAGGTTATCGTCTTCTGATCCGCACCATTCAGGGTTATGCCCGCCACCCGAATTTCGGCGGTATTCTGCTGATCGGCCTCGGCTGTGAGACCAACCAGATCGCCCCCATCCTCGAACATTACAAGATGGAGGAGGGCGAACGGCTGCGCACCATGACGATCCAGCAGCACGGCGGCACACGCAAAACGATCGATGCCGCCATTGCCGAGATCAAGGCGATGCTGCCAATGGTCAATGCTGCCCAGCGCTCTGAACAGCCGCTTTCAAAACTGAAGGTCGCGCTAGAATGCGGCGGTTCGGATGGTTACTCCGGAATATCGGCAAACCCGGCCCTGGGATATGCATCAGACCTCATCGTCCGCAACGGCGGTACAACGGTTCTTGCCGAAACGCCGGAGATTTACGGTGCTGAACACCTGCTGACGAAGCGTGCCGTCACGCCTGCTGTTGCCGAAAAGCTTTTGCAGCGCATCGACTGGTGGCGGGATTATACCGCTCGCAACGGCGATGAGCTGAACAACAACCCATCGCACGGCAACAAGCTTGGTGGACTGACCACCATTCTGGAAAAATCGCTGGGCGCAGTGGCCAAAGGTGGCTCCATGCCACTGAAAGCGGTCTACGAATTCGCGGAAACCGTTACTGAGCAGGGCTTCGTCTTCATGGATACGCCCGGTTACGATCCTGTTGCCGTCACCGGCCAGGTCGCCGGCGGCTGTAACGTCATCTGTTTCACCACCGGCCGCGGCTCCGTATCGGGATTCAAGCCGGCACCCTGCATCAAGATTGCCACCAATTCCGAAATGTATGAACACATGAAGGAAGACATGGACCTCAACTGCGGCGAGATCGTTACCGGCGCGGAAACCATCGAGGAATCCGGCAAACGAATTTTCGAGCACATTCTTGCAGTCGCTTCGGGAGACAAGACCGTCAGTGAGATTTACGACTACGGCGACAATGAATTTGTGCCGTGGCAGGTGGGCGCGGTTACCTGACCCGCTTCCAATATGTGCATCGGACTGTCCCACGTGAAACAAAAGGCCCGGAAATCACTTTCCGGGCCTTTTAAATTCTGTGCGCCGTTTCTGCTTAATGGCGGAAGTGACGCATGCCGGTAAAGACCATCGCCACATTGTGCTCATTGGCCGCATCGATCACGTCCTGGTCGCGCATGGAACCACCAGGCTGAATGACTGCGGTGGCACCTGCTGCAATAGCTGCAAGCAAACCATCGGCGAAGGGATAAAACGCTTCAGAAGCCACAGCAGAGCCGCGCGTCAGCGGCTCAGCAAGGCCGAGTGCCTTGGCCGCATCTTCCGCCTTCTGGGCGGCGATACGGGCGGAATCCACCCGGCTCATCTGTCCGGCGCCGATACCTGCCGTCTGGCCGTCCTTGGCATAGATCACCGCATTGGACTTTACGTGCTTGGCAATCTTGAAGGCGAACTTCATGTCTTCAAGTTCCTGAGGTGTCGGCACACGCTTGGTGACCACCTTCAGTTCCAGATCCTCGACCATGCCGTTGTCACGGCTCTGAACCAGAAGACCGCCGGAAACCGTCTTGGCCGTAATGCCGGCAGCGCGCGGATCTGGCAGGCCACCAGCTGCCAGCAGTCGCAGATTGGGCTTGCGGGCGATAATGGACTTTGCCTCTTCCGTCACATCGGGTGCAATGATGACTTCGGTGAAGAGCTTGACGATCTCTTCTGCCGTTTCCGCATCGAGCGTGCGGTTCAAGGCGATGACGCCGCCAAAGGCCGAAACGGAATCGCATGCCACGCGCGCCGGTAGGCTTCTGCAAGTGTGGGACCCGTCGCAACACCACAGGGGTTGGCGTGTTTGATGATCGCTACAGCCGGCGCATTTTCCGGCAGGAATTCCGCTACCAGCTCGTAGGCTGCATCCGTATCATTGATGTTGTTATAGGAAAGCTGCTTGCCCTGAAGAAGCGTCGCCGTGGAAACACCGGGGCGCTTTTCGCCGGTCAGGTAAAAACCGGCGCTCTGGTGCGGGTTCTCGCCGTAACGCATTTTTTCCTTCAGCGCACCGCCGATGGCACGATAATCCGGCGTTTCGATAGCCAGCGCCTCAGCAAACCAGTTGGAAATCACCGCATCATAAGCGGCGGTGCGGGCATATGCCTTGGCGGCGAAGGTCTGGCGCAGCGCGTAGGAGGTTTGACCGTCATCGGCCTGCAGGGCTTCCACCAGCGCAGGGTAGTCGGACGGATCGGTGACAACAGTGACATAGGCGTGGTTCTTGGCCGAAGCGCGGATCATTGCCGGGCCGCCAATATCGATATTCTCGACCGTCGTGGGGTAGTCGCCACCCTTGGCGCGAACCTCCTCGAAGGGATAGAGATTGATGACGGAGAGATCGATCGCCTCGATACCGTGAGCCTTCATTGCCTCGACGTGATCAGCATCATCCCGGATAGCCAGAAGTCCACCATGCACGTTGGGATGCAGGGTCTTGACGCGACCATCCATAATTTCCGGGAAATTGGTCACATCGGAAACATCCGTTACCGGCAGTCCCGCGTCAGCGATGGCCTTTGCCGTGCCACCCGTCGACAGCAGCTTGACGCCAAGCTTGGACAGGACAGTCGCCAGCTCGATAATGTCCGTCTTGTCAGAAACGGAAAGAAGGGCTGTACGGATTTTGACTTTATCGGGAGCGGGGATTTTTTTGGAAACGACAGCCATCGGGCATACTCCGTTTAACGGGGAGGACAGGCTGGACTGGGATTGATCCAGCAATTGCCGCCGCGTTAACACAGCTTGCCATATTAATAAACAGCGGGGACGCGGAACGGCGAAAACTATGGCGGTTTTTGCCTGAAACTCGCCAGGAATCCTCTACGCCTTGCGTTCGATGATCCAGCGGATTTCCCGAGTATTCGCCAGATTGAATGGCAGCTCGATCTGCTGCGAAGGCCGCATGCCGGATGCATCCGCCATAAAAACATCCTCGGTCACGAAAAGCTCCAGTCCCGGCGCCGAAAACAGCCAGGTCGTTCCATCCGCTGCCTCCAGATAAACCGACTCCTCGTCCTGTTGATATAGCTGGATGTGGGGGTGGATATGGAACCGCGATACAGCCGATATGGATTGCAATTGCGCCTTCACCACATTCTCGTCGGCACGAAGCAGATCACGGCCCTTTATCTTCGTACCGGCAACATTCAGCTCAATTTCCCGATCGTGATAGCAACCGAAATTCTGCAAATAACCGTCATGCGACGCCCACAGGACATCATTGCCATTTGCATCCGTTCCGCGGCGGCTCTCCACCTGACTGACACCGGAAATCATGATCGGCCCGAGCAGTCTCGAGCGGGAAAGTCTGCAAGACGACGTGTCGGCGAGCGTGACCGTTGAATGGGCCGCCGTCGAGCGGCTCGCCCGCTGATATTCGGGTGCTGCGTTTTTCGGGAAGCCCGAATTGACGATGAACCGGCTCTTGCCACAGGACATCTCAAAGGACAGGCAGCCCGAATGGGCGTTACGCGAAAGCTCCGCCGAGCCTGGATGACCAGTATCGACGATGATGACCGTCTCATCGGTTGCAAGACGATGATAATTGACATCCGGCAGCATTTTGGACGGCCGGCCGGCTGTCTCATCATAACGAAGTACCGACACAAGTTCATTGGCAAGCGTGGCGGTGGCGCCATTGAACAGCGCCAGATCACCGCCCTGGTGGCGGAAAAACCGGATGGCCGGAAACATCCTGTCAATCGCCGGCACCAGCCCCGAGGGCAGATCGTGACCGAGATTGATGTAGCTTTGCCTAAGCGGCAAAAGATCGAGCAGCAAATCCAGCATGACCCTCGGATTGCGGGAAACATGCCCGCCATCTGGAAGAATCTGGCGTTCCATTTCCTGCGCCAGCTTCATTCCGTGCCGAGTAATATGGGAAAGGCGGGTCGGCATGGCGATGGACGCGACGGCCAGCGCAATCCTGATCCGCAGCCTCGCTTCGCCATCCGGCGCATGTTTGACGATCCTGTCGAGATAACGCACGTGAAACGCAAGACTTTTCAGGAAACGACGATAAAAACCCGCATCGGCCTCATGTAAAACGACGGGAGAATGGGACAGCCAGGCAATCAGCCTCTGTGCCGCGATCTCCGGAGACCAGGCAATCCCCGCAACCCGCTTGCCGTGAATAGTCATCCATTCGGCGACGATACGGCGCGCCCGCTTGCTTGCCTCACTCGATCTATCGGAACGGATATGCCGCAGCCAACCAAATGCATGCAGCCGCTCTTCAAAAACCAGCGAAGGATAGTCCACCTGAAATGGCGATAGACCGCCGGTTTCGACGACGCGGCCGGCGAGCGCAATCCGGCCCCGCAGCAATTCCTCGGCAAAATACGGATCGATTGCCCTCAGATCAGTCGGCGCCGCCACCAGACCATCGGGAACGCGATTGGCAAACCGGGATATGCGCAGGCGCAAAGGAGCAAGGCCCACACACAGATGACGATACGCCATCCGCGAGAGAAGACCGGCGGCATTGATGCTGCCTGCAAAGGACCCTGACAAGCTGTGTTTCCCGTTTCACATGTTTTGTTTTTATGAGTGAACCGTGATGATCGGAACGTATCGGCAATTATCCAATGATTCGCGGAAGCTTGGCTTTTTTCTACTTCTTACGCAAGACACTGCTAAAAAACCCGTCGATGCCGCCGAACATATCCGGCGTTGTACGAAGATCGCCTTCGGCAGTGACGGCGGCTTCCATTCCTGGCCAATCGTCCTTGCGAACGGCAACACGCTCGAAGTCCGGGTTTTCCGCCAGGACCTTTGCAATCATCGCTTCCCCTTCAGAGGGATCGAGCGAGCAATTGGAAAACACCACAATGCCGCCAGCTCCCACCAGCGTGAGCGCGTGTCGCAACATCTGTCCCTGAAGAGCGGCAAGCTTGGCAATATCATTCTCGTCCTTCGTCCAGCAGACATCGGGATGTTTACGCAACGTGCCGGTAGACGAGCAGGGGGCATCCAGAAGAACGGCGTCGAAAAGCTGTTCCGGCTGGCACTTCAGCATATTGGCTTCAACGGTTTCGGCGTGAAGACCAAGCCGGTCGAGATTTTCCCTGAGGCGGCGAAGACGATTGCCGGACTGGTCCAGGGCAGTCACCTTCGCGCCGGCAAGCGCGAGCTGGGCAGTCTTGCCGCCCGGAGCTGCACAGAGATCGGCAACACGTTTTCCGGAAATATCGCCCATCAGCTTCACAGGCATGCTGGCCGCGAGATCCTGAACCCACCAGGCACCCTCGGCAAAGCCTTCAAGCGAGGGAATCTGGCCTTCAAATTCACCGAGACGGACACTGCCATTTGGCAAAACCGTACCGCCCAGCTTTTCCGCCCAGACAGCCGGATCCTTCTTCACCGTGAGATCGATGGAAGAGGGCGTCAGCTGCGCTTCGGAAATCCGTTTGGCAACCTCATCTCCATAAGCCGAAACAAGCCGAGCGTAGAACCAGTCCGGCAGCACGGGCACATCCGCGATCGCCTTTTCGATTTCTGCTTTTTCCCGGCCCAATCGCCTGAGGACGGCATTCACCAGCTTGGCAAAACGTCTGTTGCGCGGATCGCGGTGTGCCTGTTCCACGGCAAGATCGACCGCAGAATGATCGGGGACATCGAGGTGAAGCACTTGCGCTGCACCAACGACAAGGACGTGATGAAGCGACCGGGCGCCCTGCGGCAACGGTCCGTCAAGCAGCATCGACAAGGCGGCTTCGATACGCGGAAGGTGGCGAAGCGCGCTGTTGACGATCGCTCTCACCAGCGCCCGGTCCGCAAGGGATAGCGCGCGATAGACGGGATTGCCGTTTTCGCTGTCCAGCATACCGTCCAGCGAGGTTTTCTTTTCCAGAACGGCCGCCAGAATGCGGGTTGCGGCAACGCGTGCAGCAAGGCCGGGTTTATCCTGGAAAGACGAAGGGCCGTCTTCGCGGCCCCTTGCATGGTCCTGTCCCGGTTTTTTAGACCGCGACGGCTTATTTTGAGTATCGGATGTCAAGACCACGGTCCCTTGCGCTCGTTTTCTTTGCCTCGTCCCCAGCCCGTATTGGGAACGGAGCCTGATTTGCGCTGAGGTCTATCACCCGATGGCGTTCGCGTCGATCCTCGCGGGGAAAACTCCTGCGCCATGGCGTGAAGTGCCGCCACCCGGTTTTCCGTATTCGGATGCGTAGAAAACAGGTTGTCCATGCGCTCACCGGACAGGGGATTGATGATGAACATATGCGCCGTCGCCGGGTTACGCTCCGCATCCTCATTATGAATGCTCTGCGCCATGCCCGAAATTTTCTGCAGTGCCGAAGCGAGCCAGAGCGGATTGCCGCAAATTTCCGCTCCCCGCCGGTCGGCAGAATATTCTCGCGTACGGCTAATGGCCATCTGCACCAGCATCGCGGCGAGCGGCGCCACGATCATCGCAACCAGTACGCCGATAAAGCCCAGCGGATTATTGTTGTTTTCACGATTGCCACCAAAGAAAAACGCGAAGTTGCCGAGCATCGAGATGGCGCCTGCCAGCGTCGCGGTCACAGTCATCGTTAGCGTATCTCGGTTCTGCACATGGGCCAGCTCATGCGCCATGACACCAGCCACTTCTTCAGGGGTGAGGCGCTCCAGCAGGCCCGTCGAGGCGGCGACAGCGGCATTCTGCGGGTTTCTTCCCGTCGCGAAGGCGTTCGGCTGCGGGCTGTCATAAATATAAACCTTGGGCATCGGAAGATCGGCATTATGCGAGAGATCGCGGATCATGTGGAAAAATTCAGGCGCATTCGCCTCATCGATCTCGCGTGCACGATAGGCCGACAGGACCATCTTGTCCGAATTCCAGTAGGAGAAAAGATTCATACCAGCGGCAATAAGCAAGGCAATCATCATGCCGCCCTTACCGCCGATCAGAAAACCGACACCCATGAACAATGCCGTCATGAAGGCCAGAAGCATTGCCGTGCGCATCATGTTCATATGTCAAATTCTCCTTGTTACCACTCAGGAAATATTCCGGGGTTTATAAAGCCCATCTGTTTATATAATCTGGTGAACGGCAAACATATTTCAATATCCCGTCATAGGGAGGATTACTCATGCAGGATGCGGATAATGACAACGGCGCAGAAATGCTCAAGCGGCTTTCGCCGGCGGCGGAACGTGCGTTGAAGGAAGCGGAAGAACGGCGCAAACAACAGGCGGATCTTCAATTGCCGCAGGAAACCGGCGGTCGCGGCGGCGCGGAACCTGTTCGTTTCGGTGACTACGAAATAAACGGCCGCGCTATCGACTTTTGAGCACCACAGCATAAAAATACCCGCTAAACGCGGGTATTTTATCAATTAAAACCGATACTTGCTTATTTTTGCTCTAGAAGGCGGCACACGGCTTCCAGCTGCTCTAGCGTGCGGTATCCGATGCGGATTTGTCCCGATCCGCCTTTGTGGCTGATCTTCACGTCCAGACCGAGAGCATCCGAGAGGCTGCGTTCAAGCGCGACCGTATCGGAATCCTTCTCAGGCGAAGGCCGCTTCTCCAAAACGTCACCCTGCGACTTGATGTCGTTTTGCGCCAGGCGCTCGGCATCACGCACCGAAAGACCCTTGGAAACGATAGTCCGAGCCAGACCTGACGGATCGGAAGTGGAAACAAGTGCGCGCGCATGGCCAGCGGAAAGCGAACCATCCGCCAACATGTCCCGAACCGGATCGGGAAGTTTCAAAAGACGAAGGCTGTTTGCAACATGGCTTCGGCTCTTGCCGATGATTTCACCGAGGTCGTTCTGAGTGTAGCCATGTTCGGCGATCAACTGCTCATAGCCCATCGCTTCTTCAAGCGGATTGAGATCGGAACGCTGGACGTTTTCGACGATAGCCAGCTCCAGAGCCGTTCGGTCATCTACATCCCGAACGATGACAGGAACGTCCGTAAAACCGGCCAGCTGTGCCGCGCGCCAGCGCCGTTCACCAGCGATTATCTCGTAGCGGTTGACGCCAATCGTTCGCACGACCACAGGCTGAACAATCCCGTGCTGACGAATGGACGAGGCAAGATCCTGCAACTCATTTTCGTCAAAGTGTCGACGTGGGTTTCTCTGGCTGCGAGCGATGAACTCGATCGGGATGGCGCGATCCGCACTAACGGCGCGCTGCGGTTCACCCACCGGCACAGGCTGATCCATTTCGCCGATCAACGCCGCGAGACCGCGTCCGAGTCGACGCTTGGAAAGATCATCACTCATAAGATATTACTCCATATACTCCGGCAAAACGTCAGGCCGCCTTGCGCAGACGCTCTCTCTGGATCACTTCGGAAGCCAATTGCAAATAAGCCTGGCTGCCAGCGCATTTCAGATCATAAAGAATTGCCGGTTTACCATAAGACGGCGCTTCGGAAACCCGAACATTGCGCGGAATGAGAGTGTGGTAAACCTTTTCTCCCAGATGCATCCGCACATCGGAAACCACCTGCTGCGCAAGATTGTTGCGCGCATCGAACATCGTGAGAACGATACCCTGAATATCAAGCTGCGGATTGACGGAGCCGCGTATCTGGCTAACCGTATCCAGCAGCTGACTGAGGCCTTCCAGCGCAAAGAACTCGCACTGCAACGGTACCAGCACCGAATGAGCGGCGGTCATGGCATTCATCGTCAAAAGATTAAAAGAGGGCGGGCAATCTACCAAAATATAGGAATAGTCTCTGGCTTCCTGCGTCTCCATGGCGGTACGCAACAGAAAGACGCGGTTGGCAACATTCGCAACCTGCATCTCAAAGCCCAGAAGATCCATCGTTGACGGGACGATATCGAGGTTCGGAACTGCTGTCGGAACCGCAACTTCGGCAACGTTATGATCACCCACCAGAAGATCATAGGAAGAAAGCTTGCGCTCTTTGCGGTCGATTCCCAAACCTGTGCTGGCATTACCCTGCGGATCAAGATCAATGATCAGCACCCGCTCACCAATAGCCGCCAATGCAGTAGCCAGATTGATGGCCGTCGTTGTTTTGCCAACGCCACCCTTCTGGTTTGCGACTGCGATAATCCGGTTTTTTTCAGAAGTCATACCGCACCTGACCAGCTCGTCAGTGCCTCTTAGTGAGGTTACTGATTTCAAGAACAACAGAATCTGCCTCAATGGCACTCTGGTGTTTTATCAGATCAAACTGCCAGCGGCCATGCGCTTTCTGCAGTTCGGATTCATAATCCCTGCCTTTATTGAAATATGCCCTGAGATTTGGATTATTCTGCGCCCACGGGTAAATATATTCGAAAAGTAAATTCATCTCGGCGAGGGCTCTCGCCGAAATCGCATCGCAATTTTCAACGGTTTCAGGCGCTTTTTCAATTCTGACTGGATGAACCGCGCCTCTTGCGCCGGTTTCCTTCAGCGCAATTCGCAAAAACGCAGCCTTTTTATTGTTGCTCTCTACCAGATCGACCCAACCATCACCCAGTTCCGCGAGAAAAATCGCTGTAATGACGCCCGGAAAACCGCCGCCGCTTCCCAGATCAATCCATTTTTGCGGTTGAGGGGCGAGCTGAAATATCTGTGCACTGTCCGCCACATGCCGGCTCCAGAGCTCAGTGAGAGTCGAAGGCGCAACCAGATTTGTGGTTTTGTTCCACTTCTTGAAAAGCTCGACGAAATGTTCGAGCCTCTCCTCTGTTTCACGTGAAACACTCTGGCCGTTTATCTTCATGGTCCGACTCGCTATTGGTGCACGCGCAATTTTTCACTTCCTGATGCGGAGCCTTTCCGCAGAAGTGCGAGAAGCAGCGATATCGCAGCAGGTGTCATACCGTCAACACGCGCAGCCTGGGCAATGTTCTCTGGACGTGCCTTTTCCAGCTTTTGTTTCAGTTCGTTGGAGAGACCGGACAAAGACTGAAAATCGAAATCATTGGGAATTTTTCTGTCTTCATCGCGCTTGATATCGACAATATCCGCGCTTTGGCGCTGCATATAGACAGCGTAACTCGCTTCTATTTCCAAAACCTCAGCGACCTTGGTATTAAGCGCCCGTAGTTCCGGCCAATGAGCGGTAAGAGTTTCCATTGTGATATCGGGGTAGGCGAGCATTTCATAAACCGAACGACGCTGACCGTCCTGGTTGAGTTTCAATCCCTGTTTAGCAGCCTGGGAGGGACTGATGGAAATGCTCTTCATCAGCTCGCGACCCCGATCCAGATCGGAGATAAAATCTGCGAAGCGTTTTTGGCGGTCATGCCCGATAATGCCGGCCATCTGACCAATAGGTGTAAGTCGCAGATCAGCGTTGTCAACGCGAAGTGAAAGCCGATATTCGGCTCTTGACGTAAACATGCGATAGGGTTCGCTGACACCCTTGGAGGTGAGATCGTCGATCATCACACCGATATAGGATTCGGTACGACTGAAATGGATAGGGTCTGCGTCGCCTGCATATAGCGACGCATTCAATCCGGCAACCAGACCCTGGGCACCTGCCTCTTCATAACCCGTCGTGCCATTGATCTGCCCTGCCAGGAACAATCCCGGAATTTTCCGGCATTCCAGAGAAGGCTTCAGCTCACGCGGATCGACATAGTCATATTCAATCGCGTAGCCGGGCTGAATGATGTTGACTTGCTCAAGGCCGGGGATGGTGCGGATAAACTGCTCCTGAACTGAGGCAGGAAGCGACGTCGAAATTCCATTTGGATAAATTGTGTGGTCATCAAGGCCTTCTGGTTCCAGAAATATCTGATGACCGTCCCGTTCACCGAAGCGTGTAATCTTGTCTTCAATCGACGGACAATAGCGCGGACCAACACCCTCGATCTGTCCCGAATACATCGCTGACAGATGAATATTATCCTGAATGATCTTGTGTCCGGCCGGCGTCGTTCGGGTTACGCCGCATTCGATCTGTGGATTGACAATGCGATCCGTCATAAAGGAGAACGGAACGGGATCTTCATCGGCCGCTTGCCGATCCACGCCTTCCCAATCGATCGTGCGACCATCAAGACGGGCAGGGGTGCCAGTCTTCAATCGCCCCATGGCAAGGCCGAGGCGGGCAAGTGTTTCGGAAAGACCGACAGACGGCTTTTCACCAACACGGCCTGCGGGAATCTTTTCGGAGCCGATATGAATAAGGCCGCGTAGAAAAGTGCCGCTCGTCAACACAACAGCACCACAAGGAATCCGGCTACCGTTTGCCATGATTACGGCGGAGACCTTATCATCCGCCATTTCAATATCGAAAGCATCACCCTCAATAATAGTCAGGTTTTCAATCGTATTGATTTCCCGCTGCATTGCCTCGCGATAAAGCCGCCGATCAGCCTGCGTGCGCGGCCCGCGGACGGCGGGGCCTTTTTTGCGATTGAGCATACGGAATTGAATTCCCGCTGCATCAGCAACCCGGCCCATCAAACCGTCCAGCGCATCTATTTCGCGGACCAGGTGTCCCTTACCGAGACCACCGATTGCCGGGTTACAGGACATCACCCCAATAGTCTCTCGCTTATGGGTAACGAGAGCGGTTTTAGCGCCACGTCGCGCAGCGGCCGCCGCAGCTTCGCTGCCGGCATGTCCACCACCGATAACAATGACATCAAATGACTGGTGCATATCTCCGCGCCTTATCCCAAATCATCGGCTTTGCCGTATTGGCCACCAATGTTTCACGTGAATCATTTTCCTATGCAGAATTCCGAGAAGATCACGCCTAGCAAATCTTCCACATCGACGCGGCCAGTAATGCGTCCAAGCGATGTTGCTGCGAGTCTCAAATATTCAGACCTTATCGCAAGGTCCATGGTCTCGGAATTGAGCGCATCACTAACATAGTTCAGCGTCTCTTCAAGTCGTTTTTTGTGCCGGGCGCGGGCAGGGACCAATGTCTGTGCAACACCAACCCTGCTTTCAATCTCTCGCTTGATCAATAGACGCAATTCGTCGAGACCGACGCCTTCCCTGGCGGAGATGGCGAGATCAAAAACAGCGTCAACTGTAGAAGAGGAAATCGCGGTTTTCGTCCGTAGATGCAAATGGCGAGCATTTTCCAGCGAAATGATCGATTGTTTCGGAGTCGAATCGTTATCTTGCAATACCAAAATAAAATCCGCGGTTTCCGCTGTCAGAACGGCCCGCCTTACGCCTTCCTTTTCGACCACATCCTGCGTCTCCCGAATTCCGGCCGTATCGAATATGCGGACCAGGTAACCGTCGAGATTAATATCGACGCTCAGCACGTCTCTGGTCGTACCAGCAATGTCAGTGACAATAGCAACGTCACGGCCGCTCAGAGCATTAAGAAGCGTGGACTTGCCAGCGTTAGGCTCCCCTACCAGCGCCACCTTGAACCCGTCACGAATAATCTCACTGCTTCCGCCGTTCTGGAGATGGCTGGTGATTTCGCTATGAAGTTGCATCATCGTGTCCCACACCTGCGCGGCAACTGAATCCGGCACATCTTCCTCGTCGCCGAAATCCAGCTCCGCCTCGATCAGGGCGCGAGCACGCGTCAACCGGCCTGCCCAGCCATCGTAGAGCGCTGACAGCTTACCAGTGCTCTGCTCAACCGCCAGCCGCCGCTGCATCTCCGTTTCAGCCTGCAGCAGATCCGCCAGACCTTCAATTTCGAGAAGATCCATCTTCCCGTTTTCAAACGCGCGGCGGGAGAACTCGCCGGCATCCGCCGGCCGAAATCCTTCGAGCAGTTCGAGCTCGGCAAAAATTGATGCGACAACCGCACGGCTGCCGTGGCTGTGGATTTCGATGCAGTTCTCACCCGTAAAGGAATTGGGTCCAGGGAAAACGACCATCAGCGCCTGGTCGATGATCTCATTGTTTCGGTTTCGATCGAACACAAAACCGCCTGCCGCGGTGCGGGAAGGTCACGACCGGTCAACGTCACAAAGGCTTCGAACGCGCCGGGCCCACTGATCCTGATAATTGCGACGCCGGCCGGCAATGCTCCACTGGAGAGCGCATAAATGGTATCGGCGGAAGCTGGCATCATTCACCTCGGTTAAAACAGTCAAGCCGCATCCGAATGAACGGATGCGGCTTTAAAGCTTTGTCGATGGGACCGGTAAAACTCCGGATCAGGTATTCATCGATTCGAAGAAATCCGAATTGGTCTTGGTCTGCTTCAACTTGTCGATCAGGAACTCGATGGCATCCATCGTTCCCATCGGCGCGAGAATGCGGCGAAGCACGAAAATCTTCTGGAGATCCTGACGCGGCACGAGCAGGTCTTCCTTACGTGTACCGGACTTGAGAATATCGAGCGCCGGGAAGATACGCTTGTCAGCGACCTTACGGTCAAGCACGATTTCCGAGTTACCCGTACCCTTGAATTCTTCAAAGATGACTTCGTCCATGCGGCTGCCGGTGTCGATCAGCGCGGTCGCGATAATCGTCAGCGAACCACCTTCTTCGATGTTACGTGCGGCACCGAAGAAACGCTTCGGCCGCTGCAGCGCGTTGGCATCCACACCACCGGTCAGGACCTTGCCGGAAGACGGAACGACCGTGTTATAAGCTCGGCCGAGGCGGGTGATGGAATCGAGCAGGATAACGACGTCGCGGCCATGTTCGACAAGGCGCTTCGCCTTTTCGATGACCATTTCGGCCACCTGGACGTGGCGTACAGCTGGTTCGTCGAAGGTTGACGACACCACCTCACCCTTGACCGAGCGCTGCATGTCGGTGACTTCTTCCGGACGTTCGTCGATCAGAAGCACGATCAGGTAACATTCCGGATGGTTAGCCGTGATGGAATGCGCGATGTTCTGCAAGAGAACAGTTTTACCGGTACGCGGCGGCGCGACGATCAATCCACGCTGGCCCTTGCCAAGTGGCGCGACCAGATCGATCACACGCGACGACAGATCCTTCGATGTCGGAAGCTCCAGCTCCATCTTGAACCGCTCATTCGGATAAAGCGGCGTCAGGTTATCGAAGTGAACCTTGTGACGGATCTTTTC
The DNA here is from genome assembly GCF_030758035.1 of Rhizobium sp. AN68. NCBI lineage: Bacteria > Pseudomonadati > Pseudomonadota > Alphaproteobacteria > Hyphomicrobiales > Rhizobiaceae > Rhizobium > Rhizobium sp. AN68. The sequence continues at coordinate 2,751,250 of NZ_JARWMI010000003.1, forward strand.
AGGATCGTCAAAGTTGATCGTGTTGACCTTGAGAAGCGCGAAATAACGTTCGCCTTCCTTGGGTCCACGGATCGGCCCCTCGACAGTATCGCCGGTCTTCAGAGAGAAACGGCGAATTTGCGAGGGCGAAATGTAGATATCGTCCGGACCCGGCAGATAATTTGCATTTGCGGACCGTAGAAAACCGAAACCGTCCTGCAGGACTTCAACGACGCCTTCGCCGATAATTTCGATGTCCTGGCTCGCGAGAACCTTGAGGATTGCGAACATAAGCTCCTGCTTGCGCATGGTGCTCGCATTTTCAACTTCCAGGGATTCAGCAAAAGTTAGCAAGTCGGTAGGCGATTTGCTCTTAAGTTCCTGAAGCTTCATTTCAGCCATGAAGGAAAGACCGTTTGATAATGTAATGTCGGGGGAGGGCGTGTTCGCGAATCAGATGCTGAGGGAGAAGCCGCAGATGACTGAATAATTCACATGCCACGAGATGAGTGGTCCGAAAATAGCGATTGAATAGGGCTACTGCAAGAGGAAAGCACGAATTCCGCGAAATTTATCGTTGCGACCTCTTAACCGAAGGGTTTCACAACCACAAGTATGACTATGAGGATCATCAGTACCGTCGGAACCTCGTTCATCAACCGCCAGTGACGGGCAGGCCTGATATTTTCATCCCGGGCGAACCGTTTGGCACTGCGGGTGAAATAGACGTGGGCGATGGTTAGTAGCACCACCAGTGCGATTTTCGCATGTAGCCAGCCGCCGGAAAAACCATAAACCGACCATGCGAGATAAAGCCCCAATATCCAGCTGATCATCATCGCCGGGTTCATGATGACCTTGATCAACCGCTGTTCCATCACCTTGAAGGTTTCGGATTGCTGCGAACCGATAGGTGCATCGGTGTGGTAAATGAACAGGCGCGGCAGGTAAAAAATCGCCGCCATCCAGGAAATCACCGCGATGATATGAAGCGCCTTGATCCACAGATAGAGATCGGCCGGATCGGCGTAAAACAACAGCGCGACAAAAGCGGCAAAGACACCGAGCGCCATACCTGCGCGAAGGGCAGCCCTGTTTCCTGAGCGGGCGGAGGTCTGCTTCTCGCCGCTCATGCCCCGGCTCCGCCGGCACGCACCCGCTGCACCAGCCTTGCAACGTTTTCCGGATCGGCCTGCGGCGTGATGCCATGGCCGAGATTGAAGATCAGCGGTCCCTGTCCCAGAGCCTGCAGCACAGCGTCGATACCGTCCTCCAGAGCCTTGCCACCCGCCACCATCAGCATGGGGTCCAGATTGCCCTGTACCGGGCCTTCCTTCTGCAAGTCCCTTGCGAAACCGAGTGGCACCGACCAGTCGAGCCCGATGGCGTCTGCGCCCGTTTTGCGGCGATAATCCTTCAAAAGATAACCGGCCCCCTTGGCAAAGGCGATGATCTTCGCGGAGGGGCGGCGAGCGCGCACCGAAGCGATGATACGGGCGACCGGTTTTACCGCGTATTCCTCGAATTCCTTCTCGCCAAGCACCCCGGCCCAGGAATCGAAAATCTGCACCGCATCGGCCCCGGCATCAATCTGCGCCACAAGGTAGTCGGCGGAAACCTCAGCCAGCAAGGCAAGAAGCTTTTCCATGGCTGCCGGCTCCCGATAACCGAACAACCGCGCCGGCGCCTGATCAGGCGTTCCGTGGCCGGCAATCATGTAGGTTGCAACCGTCCAGGGCGCACCACAAAAACCGAGAAGCGTCGTCTCATCCGGTAAGGTCTGGCGCAAGCGTGAGACGGTTTCGAAAACGGGCGAAAGATGCGCAATGACATTGCTCGCATCCAGCCTGTCGATGCCATCCGCGTCGATCGGATCCATGGCCGGACCCTTTCCCTCGCTGAAGGAAACATTGCGATCAAGCCCATCCGGTATCACCAGAATATCGGAAAAGAGGATAGCTGCATCAAGACCGAACCGGCGAATGGGCTGAAGGGTCACTTCGGTTGCCAGTTCGGGATTATAACAGAGATCGAGGAAACTGCCGGCGTTCTTTCGCGTTTCCCTGTACTCCGGAAGGTAACGCCCTGCCTGCCGCATCAGCCATATGGGCGGAGGTGTGACCGTCTGCCCGTTCAACACCTTTAAAACCTTACGCTCGCTCATGCCACCCAACTTCCAAAAAATAAAATCTAAGAGATTTAAAAGATTTTCTATTTCTTAGAGTCGGTGAGTAGCAAGGATTAAAATCTTTCCAGTCGATATGCCGCAGTCGGGTGTAAGCGCCAAGACCTGAACACGGCATTTCATCGCTTCATCGCAATAAATGGGATAATAGATATTTATATAATAGTTTCAGCTATTTAAGTTCTATCCTCTGAAGCCGTTGCCTGTGGATCATCTGTGGACAGTTTTGAACAAGTTCAGAGTTTCCAGACAATTCACAGGCATGCCTGATAGCAAGGACGCCACTTGCGGATTGTGGAAAAAACCCACTTTATCCACGAGGCGGCTCGGCCCGCGGAATAATTCGGAAGTTTGTCCCGGTTTATCAACAGCGAGAGAAAAACAGCGTGGAGAACAAAAAAAGTTTCTTCCATTTGCACCTGATTTCGGACTCAACCGGAGAGACTCTCATGTCGGCCGGTCGTGCCGTCTCGGCGCAGTTCCACGCTTCGATGCCGGTGGAACATGTTTATCCGATGATCAGGAACCAGAAGCAGCTCGCCCAGGTGGTGGATCTGATCGACAAGGAACCGGGCATCGTTCTTTATACGATCGTGGATCAGCAGCTGGCCGAGTTCCTGGATTTGCGCTGTCACGCGATCGGGGTGCCCTGCGTCAACGTCCTCGAACCGATCATCGGCATTTTCCAGACCTATCTCGGCGCACCTTCGAGACGGCGGGTCGGGGCGCAGCACGCGCTGAACGCGGATTATTTCGCGCGGATCGAAGCGCTCAATTTTGCGATGGACCATGATGACGGGCAAATGCCGGAAAGCTATGACGAAGCCGATATCGTCATCATTGGGATCAGTCGAACGTCGAAAACACCGACAAGCATCTATCTCGCCAACAGAGGCATAAAGACCGCCAATATACCGGTCGTTCCAAACGTGCCGTTGCCGGAAAGCCTTTATGCCGCCACCCGTCCTTTGATCGTTGGTCTCGTCGCGACATCGGACCGCATATCGCAGGTACGTGAAAACCGGGAACTCGGCACGACCGGTGGATTTGACAGCGGGCGCTACACGGATCGCGCCACCATCATGGAAGAGCTGAAATATGCGCGTGCGCTCTGTGCCCGTAACAATTGGCCGCTGATCGACGTTACACGCCGCTCCATAGAGGAAACGGCCGCGGCAATCCTTGCCCTCCGCCCGAGGACACGATAATCCGGATCGCAACATTCGGAGCAGACAGTCGATGAAACAAGAGTTGATCCTCGCCTCGTCCAGCGCATCCCGTCAGATGTTGATGCGCAATGCGGGGCTGACATTTTCGGCAATCCCGGCGGATATTGACGAGCGCGCGCTCGACGAGCAGCTGGAAAAAAATGGCGCAAAGCCGGAAGAGGTTGCGTTGGAACTGGCCAAGGCCAAGGCGCTTGCGGTAAGTGCCCTGCATCCGCGAGCACTCGTTCTTGGATGCGACCAGACGATGGCGCTCGGTGCCCGGGTGTACCACAAGCCAAAAACCATGGCCGAAGCCGAAGGACATCTGCTCTCATTATCCGGCAAGGTTCATCGCCTGAACAGTGCAGCCGTTCTTGCCCGCGGGGGTGATGTCGTATGGCAGACGATCTCCAGTGCCGAGCTTTTGGTGCGAACTTTGAGCGCCGAATTCGTCTCCCGCCACCTGCAACGCGTGGGTGAAAAGGCCTTGAGCAGTGTCGGTGCCTATCAGCTCGAGGGCGAAGGAATCCAGCTATTTACTTCGATAGAGGGGGATTATTTCACCATTCTTGGCCTGCCGCTTCTGCCTCTCTTAATGAAACTGCGCGACATGGATGTCATCGATGGCTGATTCACGTGAAACATTAACTATAAACGCCTTCGTTGTCGGTTATCCGATCAAGCACTCCCGGTCACCGATCATCCATTCCTACTGGCTGAAGAAATTCGGGATACCCGGCTCCTATAAGGCCATTGAGGTTGCCCCCGATGACTTCCCCGATTTCATCACGGCACTAAAGGAACAGGGACCTGGTGCAGCGGTGGGTGGCAATGTCACCATCCCGCACAAGGAAGCGGCCTTTAAGTTGGCGGATAGTCCCGACGAGCTGGCGGAGGAACTGGGTGCAGCCAATACCGTCTGGATGGAAGAGGGCAGGCTGCATGCCACCAACACGGATGGCTATGGCTTCGTTTCCAATCTCGATGAGCGCCATCCCGGATGGGAGAAAACCGACCGGGCGGTGGTGTTCGGAGCCGGCGGTGCAAGCAGGGCCGTCGTTCAGTCGCTGCGGGACCGCGGCATTGCCGAAATCCATGTCCTGAACCGCACGGTCGAACGTGCCCGTGAAATGGCCGACCGTTTCGGTGCACGGGTTTTTTCTCATCCTCAGGGCGCGCTTCATGAAGTCATGCAGGACGCCGGGTTGTTTGTGAACACGACATCGCTGGGTATGGACGGAACGGAAGCGCCCGAGATTGATTTTTCGCCGCTCGCTGCAAGTGCTGTTGTAACCGATATCGTCTATGTGCCGTTGAGAACCCCCATCCTCCAGATGGCGCAGACGCAGGGTATTGCGACGGTCGATGGGCTTGGCATGCTCCTTCATCAGGCAAAACCCGGCTTTAAAAAATGGTTCGGCAAAACGCCGGAAGTTGATGACACTCTTCGTTGCCTCATCATTGAGGATATGGAGAAACATTGATGATCGTCATCGGTCTCACCGGCTCGATCGGAATGGGAAAAACGACCACGGCGAAACTGTTTGCCGCGGAAGGGATACCGGTTCTCGATTCTGATGCGGTTGTGCACGACCTCTATTCAGCAGAAGCCGTGCCGATGATCGAAGCCGCCTTTCCGGGCACGACCATTTCCGGCACGGTCGACCGTCTTGAACTCGGTAACATCCTCAGGGAGAATCCGGCTAATTTTAGCAAGCTGGAAGCAATCGTCCATCCGCTTGTTCGTGAAAGACAGGAAGCTTTTCTCCGTAAGGCGAGAGAGGAAAATCAAAATTTCGCCGTTCTCGATATCCCGCTGCTGTTTGAAACCGGCGCGGAAACGAGGGTCGATAAAGTAGTCGTTGTTAGTTGCGCGCCGGAAATACAGCGCCAGCGGGTTTTGTCCCGTCCCGGCATGACGGAAGAGAAATTCGAAATGATATTGGCCCGGCAGATGCCCGATGCCGAAAAGCGCCGGCGCGCCGATTTTATCATCGATAGCGGAAATGGTGTCGAAGCTGCGCGGGATCAGGTAAGAGAAATTCTGCAGAGACTAAGTGCCGGTTCGGGCAACGGAGAGAAAAATGCGTGAGATCATTTTCGATACGGAAACCACAGGCCTTGAATCGAAACTGGACCGCGTGATCGAAATCGGCGGAATCGAGCTCAACAATCATTTTCCGACCGGCCGCACATTGCATATTTATATCAACCCGGAAGATCGCAAGGTTCACCCGGACGCGCTTGCGGTGCATGGCATCACCGACGACTTCCTGAAAGACAAGCCGAAATTCGCCGAAGTCGTCGACGAAATCCGCGAATTTTTTGAAGGTGCCCGATGGGTGGCGCATAATGCGACATTTGACATGGGTTTTATCAATGCGGAATTTGCCCGCCTCGGCATTGCGCCGGTCTCATCTGAATTGGTGACGGATACGCTTTCGCTTGCACGCCGCAAGCACCCGATGGGTCCGAATTCCCTCGACGCACTTTGCCGGCGTTACGGGATCGACAACTCCCACCGCACCAAACACGGCGCGCTTCTCGACTCCGAACTGCTCGCCGAAGTCTACATAGAAATGATTGGTGGGCGCCAGACAGCGCTCGGTTTCGGTTCCGGCTCCAAACAGCAAGCGGTCACTATTGAGGATGATGATGTCCCGAATGAGCCGTTGCAAAGACCGCATCCTCTACCATCAAGACTGGATGCGGAGACCATCGCGGCGCACGGCAAGCTCGTTCTCGGCATGGGCGACAAGGCGATCTGGAACCGTTACCAGAATTAAGTGCGCCTGGCGCTTAGATGCGCCGTTGAAAAATGACGAGAACCGTCAAATAAAAAACCCGGGCGATGAACCCGGGTTTTGTTTTGTCTGAACTCTAAAAAGAGCGGCGTCGCGTGCAATTCAGTTCGGTACGGCCTGAACCTTGGCTCTGGCCTGTTCCTCGGCAACGCGCTGCGAAAACATCTGCGCGAAATCGATCGGATCGATCATCAGCGGCGGGAAGCCACCATTGCGGGTGACATCGGCGATGATCTGGCGTGCGAAGGGGAACAGCAGGCGCGGGCACTCGATAAACAGCACCGGCAGCATATGTTCCTGCGGGAAACCGGCAATGCGGAACACGCCGCCATAAACCAGCTCGGCAGCAAACAGAACCTTGTCGCCATCCTTGGCTTCGGCATTCAGCGTCAGCACAACGTCGAAATCCGAACCAGAAATCGGGTTTGCGTTGACATTGACATTGATGTTGATCGACGGCGCATTGTCACGAGCCTGAAGCGAACGAGGAGCACCCGGATTTTCGAAAGAAAGATCCTTGATGTACTGGGTAAGAATGTTGAGGGAAGGACTAACTGCGCCCTGTGCGCCATTTTCAGCGGTCATTACGTTTCCTCGCGGCGTGATTTCGTGGAAGGCGGTCTATCATTTCGACTTGAGCCTTACAACCCTCGTGCTCTCGCCTCTCTAACCCTTTGCCGTGCTTCAGGGTTTGGGCAGGTTGCGATCATCCGGCTTGTGGGACCAGGGAGAATCCTTGGGCCCTTCGCGGTGAAACTCCTCTTCGTCGAGGTCCACGACCTTGGAGCTACCCTTATTTCCCTGACCATTGCTGAACCCGGAAAAGTCACCGGGTTGCGGCCCGGTCTGGCCGCCGGGTTGACCCGACTGGCGAAAAGAACCGGCCACGACGACGCGGGGTCCGAGGATCTTCCAGAAAAAACGTCTCACCGTTTTCGACAAAAGCAGGAGACCGAGTATATCGGTGATGAAACCCGGGATGAACAGCAGGATGCCCGCCACGACGCGCATGGCGCCATTGACCAGCTCATCGGCAGGCTGGGCGCCGGTGCGCCCTGCGGCCTGAAGATTTCTCACCATGCCGATGCCGCCGAGCCGCAGGATCAGCAACCCCAGAAACGACGTGAACAGGACGAGCGCCAATGTCAGCCACAGGCCGATTGTCTTGCCGACGATGATGAAACCGGCAATTTCCAGGATTGGCATCATCAGGATGACAATGGGGAGAAAGGAAAAACGCATCTTCTAGCCTTGCGTGTGCATCTCTGGCAGATTGCCGGTCCCCGAGAACACCGATGATTGAATCTGCACATTTGAATGATGATAAGATGCAGACTATATGATGTTCAGGTTTTTGAATTTAAATGGCGGTTTTGGTAAAAGATGGGCTTTAGCGACTTTATCACATTGTTTTTTCTCGTTGCAGCGGTGCTGATCTTTCTTCAGCTGCGCAGCGTTCTTGGTCGCCGAACCGGCAATGAGAAGCCGCCATTCGACCCTTACACGCCGCGCGATGTCGCGAAAGGCCCCGTCACGGACGATAACAAGGTCGTGACCCTGCCCAAACGCTCTGAGGCGGAGGACGAAAACCGCTTTGCCGAGGCGGATGCTCTGGCACCCGTCGATACTGCCTTGAATACATCCCTGCGCGAGCTGATGACCAAGGACCCGACCTTCCGCCCCAAGGAATTCCTGAACGGCGCCCGCATGGCCTATGAGATGATCGTCATGGGTTTTGCCGATGGTGACCGCAAGACGTTGAAGAACCTTCTGTCGAAGGAAGTTTTCGACGGGTTCGAGGCGGCCATTTCCGAGCGGGAAAGTCGCGGCGAGGTGGTCAAGTCCACTTTCGTGGGAATAGAGAAGGCCGATATCACCCAGGCCGGTATCCGCGATTCCGAAGAGCAGATCACGCTCAGAATAGTCAGCCAGCTGATTTCGGCCACCTATGACAAGGATGGCAAGCTGGTGGACGGCGATCCCGATGCGGTTGCGGAAGTGGACGACATCTGGACCTTCTCGCGTGATGTCCGCTCGCGCGATCCCAACTGGAAGCTGATCGCCACTGAATCCGAGCAATGAACACGCCCTTTTCGTTCGAAGAAGTTTCTTTCGGTGATCTGCCGGGATGGCAGGAGGATGATCCGCGTAAGCTGTTTCCGGCGATGCGGACGATCCTGTCACATCTTCGGAATTCAAAACCCTACAGGACCGGCGCGCTGGGTCTCACCGCCGGCGAACTGGCCTCGCTTCTGGAACTGGCCGATGAGGAACAAGCGGATAGTCCCCAGCAGGCCCGCCGGTTTTTCGAGACGAATTGTGTGCCTTTCAAAATTTCACCACCCGGCGGAAAACGCGGTTTTGTAACTGCCTTTTATGAACCGGAGCTTGAGGTATCGTCAGTCCGCGACGATGTCTGGAAGTATCCGGTCTACCGCCGCCCACCGGAGCTGGTGGATATCGACGACGAAAATCGCCCGAGCGGTTTTGATCTGTCCTATGCTTTTGGTAGAGAGGGCGAGGACGGCATTTCCTATTTTCCCGATCGCCGCGCGATCGACGAAGGATATCTGCAGGGCAGGGGGCTTGAGATTGCCTGGGCGAGATCGAAGGTCGATCTGTTTTTCGTCCACGTTCAGGGTGCTGCCCGTCTTCTGTTTCCTGATGGAGAGGTGAAACGCATCACCTATGCCGCCAAGGCCGGGCATCCGTTCTCGCCGATCGGTCGGTTGCTTCTGGATCGTGGGGAACTGGATCCGAAAACGATCTCGATGCAGACAATTCGCAAATGGCTCGCCGACCATCCGGATGAGGTGGATGGGGTGCTATGGCATAATCGCTCCTATATTTTTTTCCGGGAGGCTGATGTTGCCGGCCTGGATATGGGACCGATCGCCGCCGCCAAGGTGCCGCTGGTCGCGGGGCGGGCGCTTGCGGTGGACAGGCTCATCCACACCTTCGGTTTTCCCTTCTTTATCCATGCGCCGTCATTGACCCACCTGGATAATGGCAAGCCCTTCGCGCGGTTGATGCTGGCGCTCGATACCGGCTCGGCCATCGTTGGCCCGGCACGCGGCGACATTTTCACCGGCTCGGGTTTCGAAGCCGGGGAACTTGCAGGCACGGTGCGCAACGACGCCGATTTCTATATGCTGCTGCCGCATGTTGCTGCGAAAAGGTATCGGCGATGAAGGGCAGTCGAAAGCTTGGCAAGGAAGAACGCATTCTGTGGGGTAAGGTCGCAAGAACAGCCAGACCCATCTCCGGCAGGCTGGAAGATTTGCTGGCTTTCGACGATATCGAGGAAGCCGCGGCGGAACCTGTCGTCCCGCAAACGGCAAACGCCGTCTTCCCAAGGATGCTCGCGGAGCCGGTGGACGTTTCGACCTTTACGCCGGACAAGAAGCCAAAAATTCATCAACCGATGGAAAAGCCGGTTAAGCGCAAGTTGACGCGCGGGCGGTTGCCGCTGGAAGGCCGTATCGATCTGCACGGCATGTTTCAGAGCGAAGCCCATGCGGTTCTGCTCGATTTTCTATTGCGGGCGCACGAACGGGGCCTCCGGCACGTGCTCGTCATAACCGGCAAGGGTCGCTCCATCGGCAGCGATGGTGCGCTGAAAAGGGCCGTGCCCATGTGGTTCGCCAAACCGGAATATCGTTATTTGATTTCATCCTATGAGGACGCATCCGCCAATCACGGCGGCGATGGCGCTCTCTATGTCCGGTTGGCGCGCCGCAAGGGTGAAAAATCATGACGCCCTTTGCAGAAGCCGTGCGGCTGCTTCGTGAGCGCAAGGGCGTGACACAGAAGGAGATGGCAGCGGCAATCGGCGTTTCCCCCGCTTATCTCTCGGCACTGGAGCACGGCAAACGCGGCAAACCGAGCTTCGATCTCCTCCAGCGCATCGCCGGATATTTCAACATCATCTGGGATGAGGCGGAGGAATTGTTCTTTCTCGCCGGCTCCTCCGACCCCAAGGTGGCGATCGACACGGTCGGTCTGCCGCCGCAATATACGGCTTTTGCCAATCGGCTGGCGCGGGATATTCGCAAGCTGCCGCTGAGTGTGATAGAGGAACTGTCAGCGGTGCTACAAAAAAGCCGTTCTTGCGATTGAAACCCCTCTATCCCCTGCTTTATGCAGCGTTCTGAGGCATGTGGCCTTTGGGATTGAGTGTAGAATTTCTATAGTCGTATGTCGGATTTGAGTGATTCGCGGGCTTCAGGCCTTCTCACTGAAAACTTGGCCAGGAAATTTTGGAAAGAGTACTTATGACCGAAACATCGTCAAGCGAAGTCGGCGCCAACACTGAATACGGAGCCGATTCGATCAAGGTCCTGAAGGGTCTTGATGCGGTGCGCAAACGGCCCGGCATGTATATCGGCGATACCGATGACGGCTCCGGTCTGCATCACATGGTCTACGAGGTGGTCGACAACGCCATCGACGAGGCGCTTGCGGGTCATGCCGATCTGGTGACGGTGACGCTCAACGCCGACGGTTCGGTGACGGTAACGGACAACGGACGCGGCATTCCGACTGATATCCATTCTTCCGAAGGCGTTTCCGCCGCGGAAGTCATCATGACGCAGCTTCATGCGGGCGGAAAATTCGACCAGAACTCCTACAAGGTTTCCGGCGGTCTGCATGGCGTGGGCGTTTCGGTCGTAAATGCGCTTTCGGTTTGGCTGAAGCTCAGAATCCGCCGCAATGGCAAGCTGCACGAAATCGGCTTCACCCATGGGGTTGCCGATGCTCCGCTCTCGGTCATTGGCGAATATGAAGGCCGCTCCGGCACGGAAGTCACCTTCCTGGCGAGCCCCGACACCTTCACCATGACGGATTATGATTTTGGTACGCTGGAGCATCGCCTGCGCGAACTGGCGTTTTTGAATTCCGGTGTTCGTATCGTGCTCACCGACAAGCGTCATTCTGATATCAAGCAGGAAGAGTTGCTCTACGATGGCGGTCTTGAAGCCTTCGTGCGTTATCTCGACCGGGCCAAGAAACCGCTGGTAGACAAGCCGGTGGCCATTCATGGCGAAAAGGACGGCATCACGGTTGAGGTCGCGCTCTGGTGGAACGACAGCTACCACGAAAATGTGCTCTGCTTCACCAACAACATTCCGCAGCGCGACGGCGGCACCCATATGGCTGGCTTCCGCGCGGCGCTCACGCGTCAGATGACATCCTATGCCGAGACTTCCGGCATCATGAAAAGGGAAAAGGTCAGCTTGCAGGGTGAGGACTGCCGCGAAGGACTGACTGCAATTCTTTCCGTCAAGGTTCCCGACCCCAAGTTTTCTTCGCAGACGAAGGACAAGCTCGTTTCGTCCGAAGTGCGCCCTGTCGTGGAAAGTCTCGTCAATGAGGCCCTGTCCACCTGGCTAGAGGAACATCCGTCCGACGCCAAGATTCTTGTCGGCAAGGTGGTGGAAGCGGCCATTGCCCGTGAAGCCGCCCGCAAGGCGCGCGAACTGACGCGCCGCAAGGGTGCGCTCGATATCGCCTCTCTGCCCGGCAAGCTCGCCGATTGTTCCGAACGCGATCCGGCGAAATCCGAACTCTTCCTCGTCGAGGGTGACTCCGCAGGCGGTTCGGCCAAGCAGGGCCGCTCGCGCGAAACGCAGGCCATCCTGCCGCTACGCGGTAAGATCCTGAACGTTGAGCGCGCCCGTTTCGACAAGATGCTGTCCAGCCAGGAAATAGGCACGCTGATTACCGCGCTCGGCACGTCGATCGGCAAGGACGAATTCAACGCAGACAAGCTGCGCTACCACAAGATCATCATCATGACGGATGCTGACGTTGATGGCGCCCACATTCGTACACTGCTGTTGACCTTCTTCTTCCGCCAGATGCCGGAACTGATCGAGCGTGGCCATCTCTATATCGCGCAGCCCCCGCTTTATAAGGTGACGCGCGGCAAATCCGTGCAGTATCTCAAGGATGAGAAGGCGCTGGAAGAATATCTGATCTCGATGGGCATCGAGGATACGTCGCTGACGCTCGGCTCCGGCGAAGTACGCATCGGCGCTGACCTTCGTGAGGTCATTCTCGATGCGGTGCGCATGCGCACGCTGATCGACGGTCTGCATTCCCGCTACAGCCGCTCCATCGTGGAACAGGCCGCCATTGCCGGCGCCCTGAACCCCGAGCTTTCGGCCGATGCTGCCCGTGCCCAGGAAACCGTTGCCGAAGTGGCCCGGCGTCTGGACATGATCGCGGAAGAAACCGAACGCGGCTGGTCCGGCATGGTGCTGGAAGATGGCGGCTTGCGCTTCGAGCGCATGGTACGCGGTGTCAAGGAAATCTCGACGCTCGATATGGGCCTGATCGGTTCGGTCGATGCCCGTCATATCGATCAGCTCGCGGCCCGCACGCGCGATATTTACGTCACTCCGCCGGTTCTGCAACGCAAGGACGGCACCATGGAACTGGCCGGACCGCGTGCGCTTCTGGATGCTATTTTCGCCGCTGGCCGCAAGGGTCTTTCCATGCAGCGTTACAAGGGTCTCGGTGAAATGAACGCCGAGCAGCTGTGGGAAACCACACTCGACGCCAATGTGCGTTCGCTGCTGCAGGTCAAGGTCAACGATGCGACGGATGCCGACGGCCTGTTTTCGCGCCTGATGGGTGATGAGGTGGAACCGCGCCGCGACTTCATTCAGGAAAATGCGCTCAGCGTTGCCAATCTCGACATTTAATCCTGTGGGACGTCTCGCGTGACGATTCACGTGAAACGAAACTTTAACGAAAGGCCCGGCGGTCAATTTCCGCCGGGCCTTTTGTCATCTGTGTTGTCGGATATCAATCGGCCTTGCCGGTGAACCGCCCCTTGAAAGCTACGTCCGAAAGGGGGAGGCGCTTGCTGGGTACTTCCCGTTCTGCCAGATCGTCAGGAAGAACAGCCTTGTCGGTCAATGTGCCGATGGCAACTGCGGCCTCCACCTTATATCCATCCGGAACGTCAAGCTTTTCCACGATCTGATCTTTAAATATGCCTGCCATGCCATGGGCGTGGTAACCGAGCAGATGCGCCTGCATGGCGAGTGAAAACCATGCCGCACCGGCATCGAAGGAATGCGTCGCCGAAGGCTTTTTCTCACCCGCGCGTGAAATATTGTGGTCGCGGGAAAGGACGAAGAGTAGCACCGAGGCATTTTTTGCCCAGCGCTGGTTTCCTTCCATCAGCAGTTCCACGAAGAGCGGCCAATCCTCGCTATCCTTGTGCGCGTAGACAAACCGCCACGGTTGCTGGTTGGATGCCGATGGCGCCCAATGCGCGGCATCGAGAATGGTCAGCAGATGCTCGTTTGGCATCGCATCTCCATCGAATGCGCGCGGAGACCAGCGATCGAGGAAGAGTGGATCGACGGGATATTCGGATTGCCGGGAATTGCTGTTTGTCACGGGCGTGTCCTTTTGATTGTCGGGAGGGAAAAGGTATTTTTCGAAAGTCGAAGCAGTCAAGGGGTGACAAGTATGAATGTATCGTTCATATATGCATCACCTTGTCTGACAACCGGGAGAGAGTTCCATGAAATTGATGCGCGTTGGCCAGCCTGGCCAGGAAAAACCTGCGATCCTCGACGCGGAAGGAAAAGTCCGCGATCTGTCTGTTCATGTCAAAGACATTGGCGGTGAAGCCATTTCTCCGGAAGGCCTGAAGAAGATTGCCGCCATCGACCTCGGCACTCTTCCCGTAATCTCCGAAGAGCGCATTGGCGCTTGTGTTGCCGGAACCGGAAAATTCATCTGCATCGGCCTCAATTTCTCTGACCACGCCGCTGAAACCGGTGCGACCGTACCGCCGGAACCGGTCATTTTCATGAAGGCGACCTCGGCAATCGTCGGTCCGAACGACGATGTTGTCATTCCGCGCGGTTCTGAGAAGACCGACTGGGAAGTCGAACTCGGCGTCGTCATCGGCAAGACCGCGAAATATGTATCTGAGGCCGATGCTCTCGACTACGTCGCCGGTTATTGCGTTTCGCACGATGTTTCTGAGCGGGCGTTCCAGACGGAGCGTGCCGGACAGTGGACCAAGGGTAAATCCTGCGACACTTTCGGTCCGATCGGCCCCTGGCTGGTCACGAAGGACGAAATCACCGATCCGCAGAACCTCGGAATGTGGCTGAAGGTCAACGGCCAGACAATGCAGGACGGCTCCAGCAAGACCATGGTTTACGGCGTCGCGCATGTCGTTTCCTATCTCAGCCAGTTCATGTCTCTCCATCCCGGCGACGTCATCTCCACCGGCACGCCTCCGGGCGTCGGCATGGGCCAGAAGCCCCCGCGTTACCTCAAGACCGGCGATGTCGTTGAACTCGGCATTGAAGGCCTCGGTTCCCAGAAACAGACCTTCGTTGCCGACATCTGATTATCAACAAACGTTCAACTGAAATTGAGGCGCCGGAGGGAAACCACCGGCGCCTTCGATTTTGTGCAGTTGCGAAAAGCTGCTATGGTCAAAAAAAGAGCTTGATCCGCGAGGAGGCGTAATCAGTGTTCTACCACCTCTATGAAATGAACCATGCGGCGATGGCGCCACTGCGCGCCGGTGCCGATATGATGCGCCAGGCATGCAGCAATCCTTTGAACCCGCTTTCCAGCACCGCCTTCGGGCGAAGCCTCGACGCAGGCTTTGAGGTATTCGAGCGCCTGACGCGCCGTTACATCAAGCCGGAGTTCGGTTTGGCGACTACCACCGTCGATGACCGGACCGTTGCCGTCACTGAAGAGATCATTTGGTCGCGTCCCTTCTGTAATCTCGTTCATTTCAAAAAAGAACTCGATGCGGCCCGCAAACCAGATCCGAAGGTGCTGCTGGTGGCGCCTATGTCAGGCCACTACGCCACATTGCTGCGGGGAACGGTCGAGGCGCTGCTGCCATCGGCGGATATCTATATAACCGATTGGATCGATGCCCGCATGGTGCCAGTCACCGAAGGGACATTCGATCTCGACGATTACATCAGCTACGTCATCGATATGCTGCGCGAGATCGGGCCCGGCGCCCATGTGGTCGCTGTTTGTCAGCCCTCGGTTCCGGTTCTGGCCGCAGTGTCCCTGATGGAAGCCGATGGTGACGGTTTCGCGCCTGCATCCATGACGCTGATGGGCGGTCCGATCGATACGCGCATCAATCCCACAGCTGTCAACGGTCTGGCCACGGCCAAGCCAATCGAATGGTTCCGCGACAATGTCGTCATGCAGGTACCGTGGCCGCAGCCGGCTTTTGGCCGGAATGTCTATCCCGGCTTCCTGCAATTATCCGGCTTCATGTCCATGAACCTCGACAAGCACATGACGGCACACAAGGATTTCTACCTGAACCTCGTCAAGAACGACGGCGATTCCGCTGAGAAGCATCGCGATTTTTACGATGAATATCTGGCCGTGATGGATTTGACGGCGGAGTTCTACCTGCAGACGGTGGAAACCGTCTTCATCGAACACGCGCTTCCCAAGGGAAACATGCAGCATAGGGGCAGGGCGGTCGATCCCGCTGCCATTCGTAACGTCGCGCTGTTCACCGTGGAAGGCGAAAACGACGATATTTCCGGTGTGGGCCAGACCAAAGCCGCACACGATCTTTGCCGGAACATCCCCGATGAAAAGCGTGGGCACTACATGCAGCCCGACGTCGGTCACTACGGCGTTTTCAACGGGTCGCGTTTCCGCAAGGAGATTGTGCCGCGCATGGTGGAATTCATCCGCAAGAACCAGACTGACTAGCGCTGGAAGCCAGGCGATGCCGCGCATTTGCGTGGCCAAGCCGGTGTCGAATCGGCTATGAACAGTCCATGTTTTCGTTCCTCAGAAAATCCGTGAAGTCGCCTGCGCCGAAAAAGGTAGCGCCCAGCCAGCGCACCGTCGAGGTGGCTGGCCGTCATGTGCCCATTACGGTGAAGGAAAATCCGCGCGCCACGCGCATCACCTTGCGCATCGAACCCGGCGGCCGGGCTCTGAAGCTGACGATCCCGATGGGGCTTCACCATGGCCAGGTGGATGATTTTCTCGAAAGGCATCAGGGCTGGATTGAAGGCAAGCTTTCGAAAATCACCCCAGATGACGGTTTGTGTCATGGTGCGTCGGTTGATATTCGCGGCGTATCCCATCGTATCCATCACACTGGCAGCCTGCGTGGCCTGACTCATATCTCCAAAGACGAGGACGGCACGGCGGTATTGAAAGTCAGCGGAGCGCCCGAACACCTGCGCAGACGGGTGGCCATGTTTATGAAAAAGGAAGCGAAGGCTGATCTGGAGAGGCTTGTTGCGGTTCACGCGAGCGCGGCCGGAAAGCCCGTGCGATCCATCAGCATGAAGGACACCCGCAGCCGCTGGGGATCGTGTTCCCATGATGGAAATCTGAGTTTCTCGTGGCGTATCGTCATGGCTCCGGAAAAGGTCATCGATTATCTCGCAGCCCACGAGGTTGCGCATCTGCGGGAAATGAACCACGGCCCGAAATTCTGGGCCCTGTGCGAAAAACTCTGCCCGCATACGCAGGAAGCCAAGGAATGGCTGAAACGTCACGGCTCTAAACTCCACGCCATCGATTTTGATTGAAAGTGGAGGCGTGCATCGCCATCTGGATTCACGTGAAACATTCCATGGAAAACGGGTGCGATTTGGCTCGACTCTTGTCGCATTTCGTGTCAGGTCGCGGGTATGAAACCGGATATCAAGATTTGCGGATTGAAGACACCGGAAGCGCTGGAGCGTGCCGTCAGGCGCGGCGCCTCCCATGTCGGCTTTATTTTCTTTGAAAAGAGCCCCCGCAACATCGAGCCCGATATCGCCGGCAGGCTGGCAGAAGCCGCCCGTGGCGCCGCAAAGGTTGTCGCCGTTACCGTCAATGCCGACAATGATGATTTAGACGAGATCGTCGATCTGCTGAGACCGGATATTCTGCAATTGCACGGCAGTGAAAGCCCGGAGAGGGTGCTGAACATCAAAGCACTCTACGGACTTCCGGTAATGAAGGCGCTTTCCGTTCGCGACGCCGCTGATCTTGCCAAGATTGATCCCTATATAGGTATAGCCGACCGTTTCCTGCTGGATGCCAAGGCGCCTGCGGGTTCCGATTTGCCGGGCGGCAACGGAGTAACCTTCGACTGGACCATCCTGCGCTCTCTTGACGGAAGTATCGATTACATGCTTTCCGGGGGATTGAACAAGGACAATGTCGCGGAGGCTCTGGCCGAAACCGGAGCTGGCGGACTGGATTTGTCGTCCGGTGTGGAGAGCGCGCCGGGCGTCAAGGATCTTGCGATGATTGATGCATTCTTCGATGTGGTGAATGATTGGTCGAAAGGCCCAAAGGGAGCTTGAAGTGAACGACGCGCCAACACCCAATTCTTTCCGCGCCGGTCCCGATGAGGACGGCCGTTTTGGCATTTACGGAGGCCGCTTCGTTGCCGAAACGCTGATGCCGCTTATTCTGGATTTGCAGGCGGAGTGGGAGAAGGCAAAGACCGATCCCGAATTTCAGGCAGAACTCAAATATCTCGGCGCTCATTACACTGGCCGCCCGAGCCCGCTTTATTTCGCGGAACGCCTGACGGCCGAACTGGGCGGCGCCAAGATCTATTTCAAGCGCGAAGAGCTGAATCACACCGGCTCGCACAAGATCAACAATTGCCTTGGCCAGATCCTGCTTGCCAAGCGCATGGGCAAGACCCGTATCATTGCCGAAACCGGTGCCGGCCAGCACGGCGTTGCCTCGGCGACCGTCGCCGCACGCTTCGGCCTGCCCTGCGTCGTTTATATGGGCGCGACGGATGTTGCCCGTCAGGCGCCGAATGTTTTCCGCATGAAGCTTCTGGGCGCTGAGGTAAAGCCGGTAACGGCTGGCCACGGCACTCTGAAAGATGCCATGAACGAGGCGCTGCGCGACTGGGTCACCAATGTCGATGACACCTATTACCTGATCGGCACAGCTGCCGGCCCGCATCCTTATCCGGAAATGGTTCGCGATTTCCAGGCCGTCATCGGTGAGGAAGCAAAGGCACAGATGCTGGAGGCGGAGGGCCGTCTTCCGGATATGGTCATTGCGGCTGTTGGCGGTGGCTCGAATGCCATCGGCATCTTCCATCCTTTCCTTGATGACAAGAGTGTCAGTATCGTCGGCGTCGAGGCTGGCGGCAGGGGTCTTTCGGGCGAGGAGCATTGCGCTTCAATCACGGCCGGTTCGCCGGGGGTTCTGCACGGAAACCGCACCTACCTTCTTCAGGATGCGGATGGCCAGATCAAGGAAGGCCATTCCATCTCCGCAGGTCTCGATTATCCCGGCATCGGCCCTGAGCATTCCTGGCTGAACGATATCGGCCGCGTGGAATATGTACCGATCATGGACCACGAGGCGCTGGACGCCTTCCAGATGCTGACGCGCCTCGAAGGCATCATTCCCGCTCTGGAGCCAAGCCACGCGCTGGCGGAAGTCATCAAGCGCGCACCGAAGATGGGCAAGGATGAGATCATCCTGATGAATCTTTCGGGTCGTGGGGACAAGGATGTCCACACCGTCAGCAAGTTCCTCGGAATGGAAATGTAAGGCCATGACTGCACGTATGGACAAGCGCTTTGCCGATCTGCGCGCTGAAAACCGCCCGGCTCTGATTACCTATTTCATGGGCGGCGACCCGGATTTCGAAACCTCGCTCGGCATCATGAAGGCCCTGCCGGAAGCAGGCGCCGACGTTATCGAGCTCGGCATGCCGTTTTCCGACCCGATGGCGGATGGCCCGGCGATCCAGCTGGCAGGACAGCGCGCGCTGAAAGGCGGCCAGACGCTGAAAACCACGCTCGATCTCGCCCGCGAGTTCCGCAAGGAAGACGACGCGACCCCGATCGTGATGATGGGATATTACAATCCGATCTACATCTACGGCGTCGACAAATTTCTGGACGATGCGTTGGCGGCTGGCGTCGACGGTCTGATCGTTGTCGATCTGCCGCCTGAAATGGATGATGAGCTCTGCGTGCCCGCCTTGGCGCGCGGCGTGAATTTCATCCGTCTCGCCACGCCGACGACGGATGGCAAGCGCTTGCCGACCGTTCTTAAAAATACCTCAGGTTTCGTTTATTACGTATCGATGAACGGTATTACCGGTTCCGCACTGCCCGATCCGTCGTTGATCTCTGGCGCGGTCGGTCGTATCAAGGCGCATACGGAACTGCCGGTTTGCGTCGGTTTTGGTGTCAAGACGGCCGATCATGCCAAAGCGATCGGTGCCGTGGCGGATGGCGTGGTGGTCGGTTCGGCCATCGTCAACCAGATCGCCGGCAGTCTGACGAAGGACGGGCAGGCAACCGCCGATACCGTGCCATCCGTCACGACGCTGGTAAAAGGACTTTCAACGGGCGTGCGTGCGTCGCGCCTTGCCGCTGCGGAATAAGCGCGCGGCCCAGTCAGGAGTAGTCAGTTGAACTGGATCACCAATTACGTACGGCCCCGGATCAATTCCATGCTTGGCCGCCGCCCGGAGGTTCCTGAGAACCTGTGGATCAAGTGCCCGGAAACGGGCGAGATGGTCTTCCATAAGGATCTGGAAGATAACAAGTGGGTCATTCCGGCTTCCGGTTACCACATGAAGATGCCGGCAAAGGCGCGTCTCGGCGATCTTTTCGATGGTGGCGTCTATGAGGCCTTGCCGCAGCCGAAGGTAGCGCAGGATCCGCTGAAGTTCCGCGATTCCAAGAAATACACCGATCGTCTGCGCGACAGCCGCACGAAGACCGAGCAGGAAGATACCATCCTTGCCGGCGTTGGTCTCCTGAAAGGCCTGAAGATCGTTGCCGTTGTGCATGAATTCCAGTTCATGGGCGGTTCTCTCGGCATCGCGGCCGGCGAAGCCATCGTCAAGGCGTTCGAGCGCGCCATTTCAGAGCGTTGCCCGCTGGTCATGTTCCCGGCCTCCGGTGGCGCCCGCATGCAGGAAGGCATTCTGTCGCTGATGCAGCTGCCGCGCACCACGGTTGCTGTCAATATGCTGAAAGAAGCAGGCATGCCCTACATCGTGGTTTTGACGAACCCGACGACGGGTGGTGTCACTGCTTCCTACGCCATGCTGGGTGACGTGCATATCGCCGAGCCGGGCGCCGAAATCTGCTTTGCGGGCAAGCGCGTGATCGAACAGACCATTCGCGAAAAGCTCCCGGAAGGCTTCCAGACATCGGAATACCTGCTGGAGCACGGCATGGTGGATATGGTGATCGATCGCCGCGAAATTCCCGATACGCTGGCAAGCCTTCTCAAGATCATGACGAAGGCTCCGGCAGAAGCAAACGCGGTCATTCCGCTCGCGGCTTCGGCCTGACGGAAAAATATGTCGCCCGGAGGCGGGAAGCGCCTTCGGGATGACGTTATACGTTGCATGATTTCATCTCGGGTGCGGCGGACAAATGGCCAATACAACGCCTGAAAGGCGAACAGAAGATATGACGAAGCCCGCAATCGGCGAGGCCGAACAGATCATAGAAAAGCTGATGCAGCTTCACCCCAAGGGTTTTGATCTTTCACTGGACAGAATTTCCCGTCTTCTGGAAAAACTAGGCAGCCCTCAGAAAAGGTTGCCGCCGGTTATTCATGTCGCAGGCACCAACGGCAAGGGTTCGGTTACGGCCTTTTGCCGCGCATTACTGGAGGCGGCAGGACTTTCCGTGCACGTCCACACCTCTCCGCATCTCGTGAACTGGCATGAACGTTATCGCATCGGCGTTTCCGGCGAAAAAGGCCGTTATGTCGATGATGCCGTCTTTGCGGATGCGCTGCGCCGCATCGAAGCTGCCAACGGCGGCCAGATGATAACGGTTTTCGAAATTCTGACCGCCGCGATGTTTCTGCTCTTCGCGGAGCATCCGGCAGATGCTGCCGTGGTCGAGGTTGGGCTCGGTGGGCGCTTCGATGCGACCAATGTGATCAACAACCCGGCCGTTTCCGTTATCATGCCGATATCGCTCGATCATCAGGCCTATCTCGGCGACCGGGTGGAACTGATTGCCGCTGAAAAGGCCGGCATCATGAAGTCGGGTTCCCCTGTCGTCATTGGTCATCAGCAGTATGATGCGGCGCTGGATACCCTCGTTTCCACGGCTGAGCGTCTTGGTTGCCCGGCATCAGTCTATGGGCAGGATTTTTCCGCCCATGAAGAATTCGGCCGTATGGTCTACCAGGATGAATTCGGCCTGACCGACGCGCCGCTGCCACGTCTTCCCGGTCGACACCAGCTTGCCAATGCCGCTGCTGCGATCCGGGCCGTCAAGGCTGCCGGTTTTGAGGTGACGGAGCGGATGATCGAAAAGGCCATGACAACAGTGGAATGGCCCGGCCGTCTTCAGCGTGTCCTAACCGGAAAAATCGCTGAAATCGCTCCGAAGGATGCGGAAATCTGGATCGATGGTGGTCACAACCCAGGCGCGGGCGAAGTCATTGCCGAGGCAATGGCGGGGTTTGAAGAAAAGACACCGCGCCCGCTGTTCATCATTGCCGGCATGATCAACACCAAGGATCCGGTGGGCTATTTCAAGGCTTTCGCCGATATCGCGGAGTATGTCTTCACGGTTCCAATCGGCGGCACTGATGCCGCAATCGATCCCGTCGTGCTTGCCCATGCGGCCTTTGATGCCGGTCTGGTTGCGGCGCCTACATCTTCGCTGACCGAGGCGCTGGACGAGCTATCGCGTCGCTTCGATCCCGAAGGGCCGCCGCCGCGCATCCTGATCGGCGGCTCGCTTTATCTTGCCGGAAACGCGCTTGCATTGAATGGTACGGTTCCCGAATAAAAAAGCCCGGCATCGCTGCCGGGCTTTTCTTTATTCCATGGAAAGTCGCTTACGCGGCGCCGGAAATCCAGGCCGAAAGCGCTGTCTTGGGCGCAGCGCCGACCTTGATGTCAGCCACTTCGCCGCTCTTGAAGATGGCAAGAGTCGGGATGGAGCGAACGCCGAACTGGGCAGCCAGTTCCGGGTTTTCGTCGATGTTGAGCTTCGCGACCTTGACCTTGCCGGCAAGCTCGGACGAAATTTCTTCGAGGCTCGGCGCGATCATTTTGCACGGGCCGCACCATTCGGCCCAGAAATCCACTACGACTGGTTCGGAGGATTCGAGGACTTCGGACTGGAAGTTGGCGGCGTCGACTTTTACGGTAGCCATATCTGGCTCTCCTTTCAGTGAATCTTTTCCACTATCGATGTGATGCGGGCGCGTCGAAATTTCAATGCCCCGGTATCTCACTTTGTCTTTATTGCGGCAAGGGCTTGCA
Organism: Rhizobium sp. AN68; assembly: GCF_030758035.1. Lineage (NCBI taxonomy): Bacteria > Pseudomonadati > Pseudomonadota > Alphaproteobacteria > Hyphomicrobiales > Rhizobiaceae > Rhizobium > Rhizobium sp. AN68. The sequence goes on from NZ_JARWMI010000003.1 coordinate 2,773,702, forward strand.
TCATGGCATCGTCACCAACCGTCATAAAAGCGGCATTTTCCGTATAAATCAGCGCGCAGACAAATTCCTTGCCGGGATAAAGCGGTGACAGAATTTCGCGATAGATGGCAAGCTGTGCCGTGTGGGAGAAGGGTATCTCGTGCGCGTCGCGCGGCGGCACGCGGTTCGTCTTGTAATCGACCAGAATGACGCGGTCGCCATCCACTGCCAGCCGGTCGATACGGCCGGAAACCGCATAATGCTGCCTGCCGATCGTCATGGTCCCCATAATGGAAACTTCTGCGCGGCTATTGGGCGAAAATGCCGGCTGTACAGATGGTTCGGACATGACCCGCAAAACCGCCCGTATCAGATGTTCGCGCTCGGCAGACGGCCAGAACCGTGCGGCACGTTCGGCATAGCGGCGGGCTGCCTCTTCCCGCTCACTCTCGGCAAAATCCGGCAGGGCCTGCAGCATGCGATGCACCAGCCGACCGCGTTGCAATGCCAGCGAGGAGACATCGGCTTTTTCGCCGAAAAGCGGCGAACGCACGGCAAGATCGTCCGCACCGTCATCAATGATGGTGCCCGCGCCGGAAGGGCTGAGTGGCCTCGGCAATGATGGCAGGGCGGGCAAGGGGGTAAGAAGCCCCGCCGGAAGAGCATATTCTTCTTGCGTCTGTGGTTCAGGCAGCCTTTGCGGAGCGGGGGTCGAACGAATATCGGACTTGCGCCAGACAAGCCCCTGCCACTCTTCACCATCGGCCATAAACTGTTGCGGTTGGCAGTGCTTTTCATTGTCGGCGAGTGCTGCCTTGACGATGGCATGCCAGCATTCGGGATTTTCCTTCTGGCCGCGATAACCGCAAACGACCAGATGATCGGCAGCGCGTGTCATCGCGACATAAAGCAGCCGGCGATATTCGTCTTCCGCGGCCGTCTTCAGGCGTTCCTCATCGGCGCGAATGAGATGATTGGAAAAACCGCTGCCAGGCAGCCAGACGGGGAAGGCATCCCCGTCTGCTTCAACGAAGCGCAGTTTCGGGACATGACTGTGGTTGAAGGCTTTCGAACCGCCATCGACCACAAAAACAACCGGCGCTTCTAGACCCTTGGAGGCGTGCACGGTCATGATCCGCACTTCACCGCGATCCTTGTCCTGTTCGCGTTTCACCTCCGGCGAATCCGTTTCCAGAACGGATAGGAAGGCTTGCAGGCCGGGCAAGCCGGTCCTTTCATGGTCAAGCGCAAAGGACAGGAACTCGTCCAGAACATCGCTCGCCTCGTTGCCGAGACGACCCAGGAACTTTTTGCGCCCGTCATGCAGGGTCAGAACCGCAGCGAAGAAATCATGCACCGTTGCCGTTTTCGAAAGCGCGATGAAGTTCTTGAGCTTGTTGGCGACTGCGAAGAAGCGGCCGTTCTCGTCTTGCGAAAGCGTCTGCAATCTTTGCCACACGCTCTCCGTATCGGATCGCGTGGCAGCGACATCAAAAACATCGTCTTCGGAGAGATTGAAAAGCGGGCTTTTCAACAGCGCGGCCAGAGAAAGGTCATCCTCAGGCAGCACGACAAAACGGCCAAGCGCCAGAAGGTCCTGCACGGCGATGTGATCGGTCAGGCGAAGACGGTCGGCACCGGCGACGGGAATGTTCTTGCGCCGTTTCAGCTCACGGGTCAGCGCATTGACGAAAGCATGGCGTTTTCTGACCAACACAAGAATATCGCCGGGCTCAATAGCGCGTTCCACGCCCTTTTCGATGATTGTCTGGTTGCCGATCATGCCGGCAATGCGCGCGGCGATCCGGCGGGCAACGATGGTGGCCGGCGCGCTTTCCCGAAGTGCATCGAAAGGCGCCGTCCAGTCTTCTTCGTCCTCTGCGGTTTCCGGCGCCACCATATCCCAGACTTCCACGGTGCCGGGGTGGCCGGCGCGGTTGGAGCGGTGTTCGACTGGCTCGTTATCGGCGCTGAGGCCGCTGGCATTTTTAGGGTCCGAAAAGACCTGATCGACGGCGGCCAGCACATCTTCCGTGGAACGGAAGGACAGCGGCAGGCGGATGCGGTGAAATGCCTGCTCCACCGAATCGACACGCCTTTTGGTCTCGTCGCGCTCCTGCGAAAACCGCTCCGGTCGTGCGCCCTGGAACGAATAGATCGATTGCTTTTCATCACCGACGGCAAAAAGCGTGCGCCGCCCCATGCGGGCGCTCTCGCCGCTGAAGAAGTCCGCCGCCAGCGACTGGATGATCGACCATTGCACAGGGCTGGTATCCTGCGCCTCATCGACGAGGATATGGTCGATACCCTGATCTAGCTTGTAATGTACCCAGGCGCCCGCCGTATCGCGGTTGAGGAGATTGGCGGCGCGCTCGATCAGATCCTCAAAATCGAGCTGGCTTCGCTGCTTTTTCAGATCCTCGAAATCGCCGATCAGTCTCTCAGCCAGAACAAGCGCGCATTTCGTCGCCTCCAGCATTCGCACCAGACGATAGCGATTACGACAGGCCACGACATGGTCCCGCGCAAGCGTCAGCGCGTCGACGAGATCGGGTGCGGATTTCTGCATGCCCTTGTTGATGACATAGGCATCGGATTTTTTCTCGCCCTTGGCTGTCAACAGCGCAGCTTCGATGAATTCCATGCGCCGCACGGAATCCGTCTGCCGTTTCGCTTCCCGCAGGGCATAAGCGACATCTATGACGCGCGATCCGCCCACTTCGTCGGCAAGCGTCAGATAGGTATCGAGGGAAAGCCCCGAGAGACCGGGCAAGGGCCAGAATGCTGCCGCTGCCGTTTCTTCGGTTTCACCCGCGTCTATCTGCATTGCCTGCCGTAATTGGGCATCGATACCATCAGCCTGTTTTGCATCGATCAAAAAGGCACGAAGGGCGCTGCGATTGGCGATGATGGCGGTGAGTAGCGATTCGAGCCCGCTTTCGTCCGCCAAATCAAGCACATAGGCGAGAGACTGCGCGAGATCGGTGTCTCCCTCCGTCGAAACCGCCGTTAAAAGCGACCGACGTGCCTCAGCCAGCAGGGTTGTTGCGGCACGGTCATCAAGGACGGAGAAGTGGCCGGCGACATTGGCCTCCAGCGGGAACTGATGCAACAAGGCTTCGCAGAAGGCGTGGATCGTCTGGATCTTCAGCCCACCGGGCGTTTCCAGCGCCTTGGCGAACAGCCGCCGCGCTTCGGCCAGCTTGATGCGATCCGGCATCTTTCCTTCGATGGCAGCGACGCGATCCCCAAGATCGTTATCCGGCAACGTAGCCCATTCCGCCAGACGGTCGAAAACGCGGCTCGACATTTCGGACGCCGCTGCCTTGGTATAGGTCAGGCACAGAATTGCGGAGGGTCGGCACCCGGCCAGAAGTAGACGGATGACGCGCTGGGTCAGTACATGGGTCTTGCCGGAACCGGCATTGGCCGAAACCCAGGCGGAACTTGCCGGATCGGAGGCGAGCCGCTGTCGGTCGCTCGTCCAGTCTATCCAGCTTTGCGGGGTGTCCGTGGCAGGCCCGTGATCGATAGGGTCAATCATCATCGCCGTCTCCCGGTTCTGCCGTCGACCATTCCGAAACGCGGGCGAGGTGGTCATATTCCCCACCGTAGGATTGTTGCTCCTCCGGCACCAGCCGCGAGGCAAAGCCGTTTTCGCCATCACGCAGCGAACGCACGAACTCGGCCAGCTGATCGATTGATTCGGTTGCCAGCTCGATTGCCGATTTCGGTGCTTTTTTGCCACCCCGGTTGGAGTGTTCGTTGTTCACCTGGTCGGGAAAGAAACGGTCACCCGGCCGCAGGCGCACATAGATAAGGTTTTCCGGTGTCTGCGAACCCGCCTCGCGGAAGGCGCCCCGCATCAGTGCTGCCGCTTCCAGCGCGAGCTGCGGGTCGAGCAGCGCGCGCGCCTGATTGACTGAAGGCGCAAGCCCCGTTTTGTAGTCGATAATATCCGCCTGACCGCCGGTCTTGATATCTATGCGGTCGGCGATGCCGGTCAGCCTTATTCCTGCCTCGGGGATTTCCTGTCCGGCACGCGCCTCGAAAAAGCTGCGGCGGATGGATGGATGTCGTTCTTTCTCCCAGTCGATGAAGGCGCGTGCCACCGCCTCGATCGCGGGCGCCAGATGACATCGACATGTGCAGGAAGATCTTCCGCGTCGAAACTTTCATCCAGAATACGCTGCATGGCCTCGAGCGATGCCGGCGTGCCGGGAATATGCCCCTCGCGGGAATAGCGCTCGATGATTGCATGATAGAGCGTGCCACGGTCGGCGGCATTGGGATCGCGGTTGAAGCCATCAAGCGGGTTGAGCTTCAGGATACGCCGCGCGTAGATCGAATAGGGGTCACGGCGCAGCCTGCCCACTTCGCTGAAGGAATAGCTCTTCGGCTGCAAGTCGGCCGGCGGTTTGGGGGCAGGGCGCTTTGCTGCTTCCTGGTCGATGCTCGCATCCATCAGTGCCGCCCAGTGGCGATAGGTCTCGCCGCGCTTCTTCAGCTGGTCGGCAAAATCCTCGCCGCCGAGTGCCAGCAACCGTTGCAGCCAGCGTGATGCGACTGCGGGTGTCGAGCCCTGTCTGAGCGCGCGGCTGTAGAAAATCTGCCGTGTCCCGTTCGCCATCTCGAAATCGTGCGCCAGCTGGCCGATGCGCCGCTCCGGCGGTTCCAGACCGATGGCTGTCTTCATGTTGCGGGACAGAAACGGGTTGTTTGCCGTCTGGCCCGGCCAAAGCCCTTCATTGAGACCGCCGATCACGACAGTGTCGACGCTTTGCAGTCGTGCCTCAAGGGCACCGAAAATGAAAATGCGCGGATGGCGCATGGATCGCGGCTTGATCGATTCGCCAGCAACCAGTGCCGCGAAGATATCAGCCCATTGCGGACCATCCGCATCAAGGATTTCGCCGCTTTCCATCAATTCGCCAAACAGGCCGGAAAGCTTGTCGCCTGCCTCGCCGGACCAGAGAGTGGCAAGATCGTTGTTGTCATCCGCGCAGATGGCTTCGATCACCCGGCCCGTCCGCTCGGCCCAATCGGAAAGCGGCAATTTGTCCGTGAAAGACCGGCCTGAGCGGTCGCGACGAACGAATGCGCTGCCAAGCGGCTCTGTCGAAACGGCGATCCGGCGTGCCAGATCGCAAGCGGCGTCTACGCTTCCCTCGGGCAGCGCCAGCCTCCAGGCAGGCGGATGCCGGTCATCGCGCTGCGCCGCCAGTTGCGCATCGAGAACCGCCTCCAGATTGCCGATTTCGGTTTCGACGCGGCCGCCTCTAAGTGCGATCAATTCCAGCGCCTTTGATGCTTTTGTAAAAGCCTCCAGCGAAAGCCCGAAACGGCTGAGCGGATGTTTCAGAAGGGAAATGACCGGCACCGGATCTCCGGGCCTGAGGATCGCTTCCAGTGCGAGTTGCGTCAGTCCGGCCTGCGGCGTGGCGGAAAGCGGCGTACCGGCGGAATCGTCGGCTTCGATACCGAAGCGCTGCAATTCCGTCGCCACGCGCCTGGCCAGTCCGCGATCGGGCGTGATCAGCGCGGCCTGAGACGGGCGGCCAGCGCCCGGCGCTTCAAGCGCCAGCCGCAGCGCCACCGCAATTGCGGTTGCCTCTTCGCGCTCGTTGGCAGCTTCTATCAGGGTCGCTGCCGCAAAAGCATCGTCGAAAAATCCGGGTTGCTTGTCCTCACGCCAGCGGTTCCAGTCACTGGTGGATTTGGCAGGAGCAAGTGCTGCCGAAAAAACCGCCGCGCGTTTTTCAAGATCGCTATCGATAGCGCCGATCTGAACGACATCGTCTCGCATGATGTCGAGCTTCTGCAACAGCATGTAGAGCCCGTATTGCGAATGGGTGCGGCTTGAAGGATCAGTAGGGTCCTCGGCAATAGCCTCCCATTGCTCCTCCGGCATCGTAAGATCGAGGCCCGGAAGCACGACGACGCCCTGGGGCAGCGAGGCGACAGAGGCGATAAGGTCTGCTGCTGCCGGAATTGAGCCCGTGGAGCCCGCAACGATGATCGGTCCGGTGTCCGGCAGGTTGGCAAGCCGGTTCGCCTCCGCCCTCAGGATGCCGTTGCGATGTCGGCCTGCGGAAGTTCGATTGAGTTCGGCAAGACGGGCAGGCCAGAAGACGCTGGCGATTTTCAGGAAATCCGCCGTCAGCTGCCACCATTGGGCGTGATCGCCGGTATCGAGATGCGCGAGCGCCTCCCATTCCTTTTCTTCCGTATCCATCGCATCGATCACTTCGCCAAGCGCGCGCGCCAGCCATATGGCGTCGGCAGGGCTGGCTGGTGCGACAAGTGGTGAGTCCGAATGGATGGCCCTGATGGCGTCCGGCAGGCTGTTGCGCCATGCCAGAATGAGGCGCGCCAGCTCGATTTGCCGGCCGGTGCCGGAAATCGGCGGCGCCAGATCCATGATCTCAGGATTTTCGATCTCGAAGAAGCCGCTGTCGTCATCGGTTTCGCCGAGCGGCCGGATCAGTGGCAAAATGGCGGAACGGCCGCCCAGAAGATCGACAAACTCTGAGCGCAGCACGCGGGCGGAGCGCCGGGTCGGAACATAGATCGTCACCTTGGCAAGCGAAAGCGGATCCGCAGGGTCGTATTTATAGCCGGCTGTCAGTGTCCCGTCACACAGCGTTTCCGCGAGCGTTTTGAGGAACGGTGTTCCCGCAGCGATCGTCAGGACGCGCTTTGCGTGATGGGTGAAAGTCATGCAGAGCGCTTTTCCCTGAATTGCCGGATGATACTTTCGGCATCGTCTATCGCATCGGGAGTGCCGACGGTGATCCAGTGGCCATCCAGTGAAAGTCCGAAAAGTCGTTCTTTCTCGATGGCGCGGTCGAAATAGATATTCAAGTTGAAAGCATCCCCCGGCGCATCGTCCAGCAGGTGCGCATCCATGGCAATGGCCCCGGCATAAACCACCGGGTTCGTGTCCCCGTCGCGATACCGCGCCAGTCTACCATCCGAAGAGAGGTTGAAATCCCTCTTGCCGTTATGACCGGTGGTACGGTCCATATCGACGCAGAGCATAGCCATATCCATGTGCGTGGCATCGAAGAATTGCGCAAGCTTGCGCAGGTTGCTGACGGCATTCAGCTGTTCGCCAATCCAGAAAAGATCGGCATTCATGACGAAGACGGGACCTGGCTCCAGAAGTTTCAGGCCCTTGGCAAGTCCGCCACCGGAATTCATCAGCTGCGACCGCTCGTCGGAAATCAGGATTTCGGAGTCGGTACGGGTTTCAAGATGGGCGATCATCTGATCGGCATGGTGATGGACGTTGACGACGATCTTCTCGGCGCCGGCCTCGACAAGGGCGTCGAGCGCGTAGTCGATCATCGGTTTGCCGGCGATCTTGACGAGCGGTTTCGGGATCGTATCCGTGATCGGGCGCATCCGGGTGCCGAGCCCGGCGGCCAGCACCATCGCGTTCTTGATCGTCATTGTGGTCAACCGTCTTTCAGTCTTTAAAATTCCATGCCCATGTGGACGCACCAGTCTTTGAGCGGTGCCAGTTCGGGATGCGAAAGCGCTGCGGAAAGATAGCGAAACGTCCTTGGCATATGTTTCATATAACCGGGTTTGCCATCGCGTTCCAACAGCCTTACCCAGATACCGGCCAGTTTGCAGTTGCGCTGCGCCGACATGATGGCGAAAGCCTTGAGAAAGGACGCCTCATCGAAGGACGGCTCGTCTCGTCTAATGTCGAGATAGTGCGAAAGCAGGCGTTCCTGCAGTTCGGGCGAAATGGTAACCCGCGCATCCTGCACGATGGAGGCGAGATCGTAGGCCGTCGGGCCTATCATCGCGTCTTGAAAATCGATCAGTCCGACTTGCCGGATGCCTGCATTATGCTCTTGCCAGAGAATGTTCGGCGAATGGAAATCGCGCAGAAGTAGCCCGCTTTCGCAGCCACTGAGCGCGTCTATCAGGCCGTCCCAAAGAGCATAATAGTCACGCTTCTCGGTATCGGACAGTGATTTGCCGCGTTTGTGGGGCAGATACCATTCCACCAGCAGCGACACCTCGATCTTCATCGCCGGTCGATCGAAAGGAGGCACTTCGTAGGTGCTGCCGTCATCAACTGGCAGCTTGCGCGGTGCCGGAGCTTTATGAAGGGCGGCGAGGCAGGCGACGCTTTGCAGATAACGTTCCTCAATCGGCGTTCCGTCGGGCGCAAGCACCCCCTCCCGCCCGAGGTCCTCCAGGAGGAGAATGCCCTGATCGGTATCCGCCGCCAGTATTTCAGGCGCGCAAAAGCCGCTATTTCGCAGATAATTGCCGATCGCCACGAAGGAACGGGCATTCTGGGCAAGATGGGCGATTTCCGCATAGGTCTTGCCATCAGCAACGATCGCACCTCTCAAAGGGCGTCGCCAGTCCATCAGGATAAGGTCCGGACCATCGGTGGAAATGGTCTCATAGGCGCGTGTGGAAGCATCGCCGCTTAGAAAATGGCGGGTCGCATCGCCCTTGCCATTTTTCGCAAGAAAATCGCGAATGGCAAAAACGCGCTCAAGCCGTTCTTTCTGTTTCGCGGGAGCATCGATTACAGCCCGACGCCCGTCACCGGAGTGTTCCAGCCGCAGGCTGATGGTCTGGTTTGGCGGTAGGATTTCGGCGGCGATATCAGGCCACTCGATCAGGCAGATACCGTCTTCCAGCATCTCGTCGATGCCGAGTTCGTCCAGTTCCGAGACGTCAGACAGTCGGTACAGATCAAGATGGGCAACGGGAATACGTGTTGGATAGGTCTGGATGATCGTGAATGTGGGGCTTGGAACTTCAAGATCAGGTGCATCCGCCATCGCCCGGATAAAGGCGCGGGCGAGGGTGGATTTGCCCGCGCCGAGATCTCCGATCAGCGCGAGGCAATCGCCAGCTCCCAAAGCCAGCGCCAGATCTTCGCCTAACCGGATGGTGTCCTTTTCCCCATTGAGGGAAAGGGTGATCGGCAGGATATCGTCACTCATTCTGCGGCGATGGAATGCGGGTGCACGCCCGAAGGAATGCGGCAGGTGACGATGGTGCCGTTGCCGGGCCGGCTGTCGATGCTGACAGTGCCGTGATGCAGGCTGACGAAGCTCTCCACGATAGAAAGGCCAAGGCCAGCGCCGGTCCTCCGCCCGCCGTTGCCGCGCGTCTCGAAGCGGTCAAACACGGCTTTGAGCATGTCTTCGGGGATACCCGGTCCCTTGTCCGCCACTGAGAACAGGAAGTCACCCTCGCTGCGCTGGCATGAAAGCTGAACGGAAGACCCTTCCGGCGCAAAATTGATTGCATTGGTGAGGAGCTTGATGAGGATCTGCTTCAGGCGCTGGTGATCCGCCACCAGACTACCGAGATGCGCGGGTGCGACGATCTCGAGCGAAATACCGCTTTCCTGTAGCCGGTCGGCAATCTGCACCGAAACGTCATCGAGCAATTCGTTGAGATCGTTTTCCGAATAGTTCAGCTGCATGATGCCCGCGTCGACGGTCGCGAGATCGAGGATGTCGTTGACGATGGTCAGAAGAACCGAGGAAGAGGTGGAAATATGGTCGAGATATTCTGCCTGCCGGTCCGTCAATTCTCCAATACCCGGGGTCTTCAGGAGATCGGTGAAGCCAATGATATTGGTCAGCGGCGAGCGCAATTCATAAGAGACGTGCTGGACGAAGTCGTTCTTCAGCTCGTCGGCCTTGAGCAGTGCGTCGTTCTTTTCCTTGAGCGCCCGCTCGGCCCGCACGCTGTCAGTCATGTTGACGAATGTCAGCATGGTCTGCGCATCCGGCAGCGGAATAATGGCGTAGTCTAAGACGAGGCCGGAGAGTAGCTCCAGCGTTCCCTGTCTCGACGGGCGTTCATCGTCAAAGCTGGTGATGAACTGGCTGAAAGAGCGCCAGCCATCCGGCTTGTCGTAGGATTGCGTGCAGGCGGCCTCAACGGCGCGGATATGGGTTCCAGTTTCCGCCTGCTCGGCGGTAACGCCCCAGAGGGCCCTGAATGCCGGGTTGGAAAGGCGAATACGTCCGTCCGCACCAAACACGGCGACACCTTCGGCCAGATGGTCGATGGTTTCGCCCTGCACCTTCACCAAGGTGTTGTAGCGCATCTGCAGATCGACCTGTTCGGTCAGGTTCTCGAAGACCCATGTCGCGCCACCCTGCGGGTGGGCGGTCGCGATAACCCGCAACGTCTGGCCGTTGGGCAGGTGCCACAGATCGGTCTTGGTATCGAGAGAGCGGTAAACGGAGAGTGCCGTCTCTTTCCAGTTTTTCCAGTTCAGCTGCTCGGGCAATTTGCCGGCGGTGCGCAGCCTGTCGAGAAGCTCGGAATTATCGGGGCCGGATTCCAGAAAAACCAGATCGAAGCCCCACAGGGTGGCAAAGGCCTGATTGTAGAATTGCAGCCGCTGCCGGCCGTCGAAAATGGCAACGGGCGTTGCGAGATGATCCAGCGTTTCGGCGTGGCTTTTCAGAACCCGTTTCATTTCCTCCCGGGTGGTTTCCGCTTCGGTAGCATCGATGGCGATGCCTGCAGAACCGCCCGCCGTCTTGATATCGACAACGTCGAAGAAGGTACGGTTTCCGGAAACCACCGTCGAAATGCGATCGTGGTAGGGGGAACTCGGAGTAGCGGCCGCACGTATCTTCTGCCGGGTAACGGTGTTCAGAAGCTCACGTTTCTCCTGAATGGTCTGTTCGGCATCGCGCGCATCCACAGCGTGCGCATAGGCGTGGTTCACCCATATGAGTTCGCCTTCGCCATTGCGCCGCCAGACGGGCTGTTCGATCGAATCGAGAAGTTCCTGAAAGGTGGAGACCGAGGCGATCAGGCGCTCGCGCTCCACCTGCAATTCGGCCAGTTCGGCGCGCAGGTTGTTGAGGGCGACGAACCGCGCGAAGGCATTGCCGCCGGAAACCCGGCCTTGAACTTCAATGACTTCGCCGCGCTGCGTCTCGATGGTCAGATCGAAACTCTGTGCGTGGCTGCGAAGTTTTTCGAGGGATTTTTCAAGCTGGCTCGCGGATGATGGCTTCAGCCAGCGCCCGAAGGCCAGAAAATCGTGATCCGCCTGCGGTGCGCCCGTCTCTACGGGCAGTTGCCCCAGGAATTCGGGGCGCTTGTCCACGCCGTCCCAGATGACGATGCGCCGGCTCTTGTCGGAGATAAGCGCCTCGTATTTCGCGATCTTGTGGTGGGATTCTGCCAGCGCCTTGCGGTATTCACCGCTCTCCGCCTCGATATTACCGCGCTGGCGCACCAGCCAGACGACGGAAAACAGCGTTGCCGAAAGCATGCCGACAAAAAGCGAATAGGTGATGGTTTCTCCGGATGAAAACAGCCGCGCGCCGGTCTTTGCGACAAGACCGTCCTGCGCCAGCGCCACATTTGCAGAACCGGCGAGAACCGTGCCGGACATCAGGACGGGAAGCCGCGAAAAGCCTGTCCGCACAGCACTGATCGCCAGCCGGCAACGCGCCATGGCCGCGCCCAATGCCACGCCAGCATGCGTGTTTTCAACGCGTTGAACTGTCTGCTCTCGCAGATCCGAATTGTGAACCGTCATCCCCGGTCTGTCTCCGTCCTATGTGCCGCATCTTCGACAAGACATCCCATTTCGTCCCCGCCGCCCTTTGGCGTGTCCGAATCAAGTTCGATGACAATACCGTCTTCATAAATCTGCGGAAAGGGAGCGCGCAAAAAAGATGCCGCGCGCTTTGTCAAGCGCACGGCATCTACATATTGTGTAATTTCAGTGGATATTAACTATGAAATTAATATCTGTAGTGTTCTGCCTTGAACGGACCCTGCTTCGAGATGCCGATATAATCAGCCTGAAGGTCGGAAAGTTCGGTCAGGCGCACGCCAAGCTTCTCGAGATGAAGGCGTGCAACCTTTTCGTCGAGGTGCTTCGGCAGCACGTAGACTTCGTTCTTGTATTCACCCGGCTTGGTGAAAAGCTCGATCTGGCCCAGCACCTGGTTGGTGAACGACGCCGACATGACGAAGGAAGGGTGACCTGTGGCATTGCCAAGGTTCAGCAGGCGGCCTTCGGACAGCAGGATGATGCGGTTGCCCTTCGGGAACTCGATCATGTCGACCTGCGGCTTGATGTTTGTCCACTTGAGGTTACGCAGCGAAGCGACCTGAATTTCATTGTCGAAATGGCCGATATTGCCGACGATTGCCATGTCCTTCATCTCGCGCATGTGCTCAATGCGGATGACGTCCTTGTTGCCGGTGGTGGTGATGAAGATGTCAGCGGAAGACACAACATCTTCCAGGCGAACGACCTCGAAACCGTCCATGGCGGCCTGAAGCGCGCAGATCGGGTCGATTTCCGTGACCTTCACGCGGGCGCCAGCGCCCTGCAGCGAGGCGGCGGAACCCTTGCCGACGTCGCCGTAACCGCAGACCACGGCAACCTTGCCAGCCATCATCACGTCGGTTGCGCGGCGAATGCCGTCTACCAGCGATTCCTTGCAGCCGTATTTGTTGTCGAACTTGGACTTGGTGACGCTGTCGTTGACGTTGATGGCCGGGAAAGGCAGGAGGCCCTTCTTGGCGAGATCGTAGAGACGATGAACGCCAGTCGTCGTTTCTTCCGTCACGCCCTTCAGCGCGTCACGCTGCTTGGTGAACCAGCCGGGGGAAGCCTTGAGGCGCTTGTTGATCTGCGCGAAAAGAATTTCCTCTTCTTCCGAACCGGGGTTGGAAAGAACGTCCTCACCGGCTTCGGCGCGCGCGCCGAGCAGAATGTACATGGTGGCATCGCCGCCATCGTCGAGAATCATGTTGGAGAGGCCGCCATCGGTCCACTGGAAGATCTTGTCGGTATATTCCCAATATTCCGTCAGGCTCTCACCCTTGACCGCGAAAACAGGAATGCCGGCCGCTGCAATGGCTGCTGCGGCATGGTCCTGCGTCGAGAATATGTTGCAGGACGCCCAGCGGATGTCCGCGCCCAGTTCCTTCAGCGTCTCGATGAGGACACCGGTCTGGATCGTCATGTGAAGAGAACCGGTGATACGTGCGCCCTTCAGGGGCTTGCTCTCGCCGAATTCCTTGCGGCAGGACATAAGGCCAGGCATTTCGGTTTCGGCGATGTCCAGTTCCTTGCGGCCGAATGCGGCAAGGTTGATATCGGCGATGATGTAGTCCTTCTCAAGGCTCATGAAGTTCTCCAGATCAGAAATGCCATGCCTGCTGGCCCGGCTTTTAAACGTAGCAGCGGTTTAGCAGGCCAAAAACGATCTGGCAATAACGATATAAAGAAGTCTTTATGTCTTTATATGGGGGTGGGCTCAGGCTTCTTCGCCGAAGCGGTCGGCAACAAGTGCCTCAAGTGCGGCGAGCGCCTCTTCCGCCTGGTTGCCGCTCGCCTCGACATAGACACTGCATCCTGGGCTGGCCGCCAGCATCATGAGGCCCATGATGGAGGTGCCGCCAACGGTCATTCCGTCCTTCGACACCGTAATAGTCGCGTCGAAACCCTCGACCATCTGCACGAATTTTGCAGATGCCCGGGCGTGGAGACCGCGCTTGTTGATGATCGGCAATTCCCGGGAGTGAGGCGACATGGGGCTGACTTCTTATTTGCCGCTTAAAACGCGGCTGGCGACGTTGATGTATTTGCGACCGGCGTCGGATGCGTCCTGGAGCGCCTTGTCCATGTTGTCTTCGCTGCGAACGCCTGCGAGTTTTATCAGCATGGGAAGATTGACCCCGGCGATGACTTCGACATTGCCGTTGTTCATGACGGAGATGGCGAGATTGGACGGTGTACCACCGAACATATCCGTCAGAATAATGACGCCATTTCCATCATTGACGCGCGTAACGGCGTCGATGATATCCTGCCGGCGCTGATCCATGTCGTCTTCGGGACCGATACAAACCGTCTCGATCAATTTCTGGGGACCGACGACATGCTCCAACGCATGGCGAAACTCCTCAGCCAGCTTGCCATGGGTGACAAGCACTAGTCCGATCATGAAATGCTCCCTTGCACACGCACTCTCATTGCCGACTATCGCAACGCGGCAATCCTGTCCATCGGTGGGATTTCATCTTGATGAGGAAAATGCGAATCGCAAGCCTAAAATCGCCTGAATCGTGGTCACTTCACGTTCGTTTTAAAAAGATTTTGAGCAAGTGCAGCAAATTTTCCATAGGGCGTAAGACTGGAAAGCGGAATACGCAGAAGCGGAAGATGCCCGCCGCAGGGCAGCAACAACACCTCGTCATCTTCCGGAAGTCTTGGATTTTCCGGTGAAAGAACTGTCGTAACGGCGAAATTTAGTCCGGCGCTCGGGACGCTGTTGACGTTAACGATGCCGCTGCCGCGCAACTCGAGTAGTCCGGCAATCGCTTCCGGCCGCTCGGCGATAATGTTTTCGCCGTCGCGATACACTAAAATCTGATCATCCGCGATCAGTGCCGCCGGCAATCCGCACCGTTGCGCCTCCGTCAGAAAGCTGAAAGCAAGCTCGCTTTTGCCGCTGCCGGACGGTCCGGTGAAGAGAATGCCGGTGTTGTCGACGACAATGGCGGTTGCGTGCAGGTTGAAGCGTTCAGCGTTCATGGGTTTCGGCCGCCGGCAGCGACAGGGTGAAGCGCGCGCCTGATATCACGCCGTATTTGTCGACGACATTTTCTGCCCTGAGGCTGCCGCCATGGGCTTCGGCGATCTGGCGGCTGATGGAAAGGCCAAGGCCGGAATTCTGGCCGAAACCTTCGCTTGCCGGTCGGTCGGTGTAGAAGCGCTCGAAAATCCGGTCGATATCCTCGGCCTGAATGCCAGGGCCATTGTCTTCCACCTGCACGATGCAGCGGTCCTTGTGACGGGAAAGGCGCACGGTGATGCGGCCGCTTTCCTCGGAAACGAAAGAGCGCGCATTCTCGATCAGGTTGGTGACGATCTGCCCGATGCGAAGATCGTGACCGTTCACGACGAAGGAGGTTTTGGCTCCCGCCTTCCGGTCGGCGACATAGTCGATCGCCACGCTCTTTTTCTTTGTGCTGATCTGGCGGGAGATATCCACCAGACCCTTCATAAGAACGTCGAGATCCAGCGGCGATGCATCGACACGCGCCAGTTCGGCATCGAGCCGCGAGGCATCCGAAATATCGCTGATCAGGCGGTCGAGGCGGCGGACATCGTGGAAGATGATCTCGGTCAGCCGCTGTTTGGACTCTTCCGTCTTGGCACGCGGCAGGGTTTCCACGGCGCTGCGCAGCGAAGTCAGCGGGTTCTTGAGCTCGTGGCTGACATCGGCGGCGAAACTTTCGATTGCGTCGATACGGTCGTAGAGCGCCGTCGTCATTTCACGAAGCGCTATGGAAAGGTTGCCGATTTCATCCTGACGCGCCGAAAAGTCCGGTATCTCCTCGCGGGTTCTCGCTCCGCGACGCACGCGGATCGCAGCCGCCGAAAGCCGCCGGAGCGGCGTGGCGATGGTGGAGGACAACAACAGGGAAAGTACGATGTTGACGAGCGTGGCGATGCCGAACACGCGCATGATGGCGAGGCGCTCCGCATGCACGATCTTGTCGATATCGCCGGCCTGCGTGGAAAGGAGCAGAACCCCGAGCACAGCCCGGAAGCGCTGCACCGGCACGGCGACCGAAACGATCAGCTCACCCTTTTCGGTGACGCGAACGACTGCGCCGCGCACGCCGGTCAGCGCATTCATCACCTCCGGATAGATCGAGCCGTCGCCACCTGGCGCTTCCTTGTATTGCGGCAGGCTGCTCGGTTGCAGCATGCGGTTGAACATGCTGGTGAACCATTCACTCCAGGTCTGGGTTTCCGGCGTCACCGGCGGCAGATCGAAGCGCAGGACCTGGCCGCGTGAATAGAGATGGCGGGAATCGAGAAGCAGGTTGGCATCGGCATCGAAAAGCCGAGCGCGGGTCCGTGTCGGCGAAATCAGCCGGCGCAGCACCGGCGCCACCCGTTCCGGATTGATCGGGAAACTCAAGTCCTCGTCATTGGGGGCGGGCGTGATGCTTTGCCCCGCCTGCAATTCCAGCAGCTTTTCAGGATTGATGGTTATGGAGTTGGTATCCACCGAGGCGGAGGCCGAGATGGCACCGGCGATGATCTCGCCCTGCGTCAAAAGGCTTTCCACCCGCGCATCGATCAGCCCCTCGCGGAACTGGTTGAGGTAGAGAATGCCACCGACCAGAACGACCGTCGCGGCCACGTTGAAGAAAAGGATGCGGCGCGTGAGGCTGGAAAACACCGCATTGCCAAAAATGCGTCGGACGATCGTCAGCGGATGGATACGATGGCGGCGTTCGCTGCCGCGATCTTCGGCATCGTCACTGTCCGAGACGGTTTCCGGCGTTTTCTTCAACAAGTCTATGTCCTCGCCACCACAATTCCGGTGGTCTCTCCCGATTGCGGCTCGTTCAAGCCGCTTCGCGGAAGCGATATCCTACGCCATAAAGCGTTTCAATCATATCGAAGTCACCATCGACCAGTTTGAACTTCTTGCGAAGGCGCTTGATGTGGCTGTCGATCGTGCGGTCGTCAACATAGACCTGTTCGTCGTAGGCCGCATCCATCAGCGCGTCGCGGCTTTTCACCACGCCTGGCCGCTGTGCAAGCGAATGCAGGATAAGGAATTCGGTAACGGTCAGCGTCACCGGCTCGCCCTTCCAGGTGCAGGTGTGGCGTTCCTGATCCATGGCCAGCTGGCCGCGTTCGAGCGTGCGCGCCTGTTGATCAGCCGTCGGCTTCAGCGTGCTGCCGCCGGTCGCAGCGGAAGCCTCGCGGCTGCTGGCGCGGCGCAGGATGGCCTTGACGCGTTCCACCAGAAGGCGCTGCGAGAAGGGTTTTGTGATGAAATCGTCAGCACCCATCTTCAGGCCGAACAATTCGTCGATCTCTTCATCCTTGGAGGTCAGGAAGATAACCGGTATATCCGATTTCTGGCGAAGACGCCGCAAAAGCTCCATGCCGTCCATGCGCGGCATCTTGATGTCGAAAATGGCGAGCTGCGGCGGACGGGCAATCAGTCCGTCAAGCGCGGAGGCGCCGTCCGTATACGTTTCGACCCGGTAGCCTTCGGCTTCGAGCGCGATCGATACCGAAGTGAGAATATTCCGGTCGTCGTCGACAAGCGCGATCGTCTGCATGTAGTTGGTCTCCATCGTCATTTTCTCGTAACTCCCGACATCCACCCAGCCAAGGTTGCGCGCCGCGAGCTCACTCTCATGAGTATAAAGGTGGAACAAATTGTGGCAAAGGAAAACTCACAACCAAATCGCCTGGTGTGACTAGGCCAATTCCGGGAAAACGCCGCAGCTGGATTCTAATGCGTCTTCAACCGATTTAAAAAGAAATAAAATCTTTTAAATCGATTAATATATTGAAATCACTAAGTTATTTAAAGTTTCACTCTTGCGTTTCTAAAAGCCGCCACGTATTTTCCGTGAAAATTTCAACGGCCTTATCGTCATTTACAAGGAACGCGTCATGAACGAGCTTGGGGTTCATAATCCTGCCAATGGAGTTGCGGAACTCGGACTGGGCGAGGCCTCCCGCGTCTTTTATAACCTCAACGAAAGCGAATTGTACGAAGAGGCGATCCGCAATGGCGAAGCCGAGCTGACGGCGGATGGCGCACTTCGTGCCGTTACCGGTCAGCATACGGGCCGTTCTCCGAAGGACAAATTCGTCGTCCGCGACGCTTCCACCGAAGACACTATCTGGTGGGACAACAACAAGCCGCTGTCGCCGGAAAACTTCGAGTTGCTGCGTCAGGACATGCTTGCGCACGCCGCCGGCAAGACGCTCTATGTTCAGGATCTGATCGGCGGTGCCGATGAAGAGAACGCCCTGTCGACCCGTGTCGTCACTGAGCTTGCCTGGCATTCGCTGTTCATCCGCAACCTGCTCATCCGCCCGAAGCGGGAGAAACTGGCAGGCTTCAAACAGAAGCTGACCATCATCAATCTGCCGAGCTTCAAGGCTGATCCGGCGCGTCACGGCGTCCGTTCGGAAACCGTCATCGCCTGCGATCTCACCAATGGTCTCGTCCTTATCGGCGGTACCTCCTATGCCGGTGAAAACAAGAAGTCGGTCTTCACTGTGCTGAACTACCTGCTGCCGGCCAAGGGCGTCATGCCGATGCATTGCTCGGCCAATGTTGGTCCCGAGGGTGATTCCGCCGTGTTCTTCGGCCTGTCCGGTACCGGCAAGACCACGCTGTCGGCTGATCCGTCGCGTACGCTGATCGGCGACGATGAGCACGGCTGGGGCGAACACGGCATCTTCAATTTCGAAGGCGGCTGCTACGCCAAGGCGATCAAGCTGTCGGCCGAAGCTGAGCCGGAAATCTATGCCGCGACCCGCCGTTTCGGCACCGTTCTCGAAAACGTCGTGCTGGACGAAAACCGTGTTCCGGATTTCAACGACAACTCGCTGACGGAAAACACCCGCAGTGCCTATCCGCTGCACTTCATTCCGAATGCATCGGAAACGGGCATTGCCGGTCATCCGAAGACGATCATCATGCTGACTGCGGATGCCTTCGGCGTGCTGCCGCCCATTGCCCGGCTGACGCCGGAACAGGCCATGTACCACTTCCTTTCCGGCTACACGGCAAAGGTTGCCGGCACGGAAAAGGGCGTGACTGAGCCAGAAGCTACATTCTCCACCTGCTTCGGCGCACCCTTCATGCCGCGCCACCCGGCGGAATACGGCAACCTGCTGCGTGAGCTGATCGGCAAGCATGGCGTGGACTGCTGGCTGGTCAACACCGGCTGGACCGGCGGTGCTTACGGCATCGGCAAGCGTATGCCCATCAAGGCGACCCGCGCGCTTCTGACGGCAGCCCTCACCGGCGAGCTGAAGGGTGCCGAATTCCGCACCGATGCGAATTTCGGTTTCGCTGTGCCCCTGTCGCTGGAAGGCGTCGATGCCGCGATCCTCGACCCGCGTTCGACCTGGGCCGACGGCGCAGCTTACGACGCGCAGGCGAAGAAGCTTGTGTCGATGTTCGTTACGAACTTCACCAAGTTCGAAGATCACGTCGACAGCAAGGTGCGCGATGCAGCACCGGGACTGCTGCTCGCGGCAGAATGAATAAGCCTCGTTTATGAGGAGGAGGGGAACCCGGCCTTGTGCCGGGTTCTTTCGTTTCGTCCCTTGTTTTCATTTTTCCCGATCTGTGGCATCACCGGCGCGGAGAAAAAACATGGCCAGCGCCCCGCTTTACATCAGCAACCGAATTACCATCGCCGGCTGGGAGCTGACGGAGCAATTCGTGCTGGCCGGCGGGCCGGGTGGCCAGAATGTCAACAAGGTCTCGACGGCGGTTCAGCTGTTTTTCGACATCGCCAATTCTCCCTCCCTGCCGGACCGGGTGAAGGCGAATGCGCTGCGTCTGGGCGGGCGGCGTGTTTCGAAAGAAGGCGTGCTCATGATCGAGGCGAGCCGGTTTCGAAGCCAGGAGCGCAATCGCGAAGACGCGCGTGAACGGCTGAAGGAACTGATTCTTGAAGCGGCAGCGCCGCCGCCGCCGGTGCGCAAGGCTACCAAGCCGACCAAGGGTTCCGTCGAGCGCCGCCTCAAGGCGAAATCCGGCCGGTCGGATGTCAAGAAAATGCGTGGCAAGCCATCAGGCGACTAGGTCGCAGCTGGATGGCAAAATGTTTCGCACTTGTCATAGACCTTCAGATATCGTCTGGTAAATCTCCTACAACCAAGGAGGGTGCTATGGGTCTGTTCAATTTCATCAAGGAAGCGGGAAAGAAGCTTGGTATCGGTGGAGATGATGCCCCCGATGTCGAAGCCGTCAAAAAAGAACTCGCTTCCCACGATCTCGGCACCGACAAGGTTCAGGTCGAGGTGGTGAACGATAAGGTCGTTCTGAAGGGCGAAGTGGCCGACCAGTCGATTTTCGAAAAAGCGGTCATCGCCGTTGGCAATACGCTCGGCATTTCCAAGGTCGAGGCCGGCGAACTGACGGTGGCAGAAGCGCCGGCGAAGGAACCCGTTTTCTACACGGTCAAGAAGGGCGATAATCTCTGGAAGATCGCTGAAGCCCAGTACGGCAAGGCAAATGGTGGCAAGAACAACATCATCTTCGAAGCCAACAAACCGATGCTGACCCATCCCGATAAAATCTATCCCGGTCAGGTTCTGCGCATCCCTGACCTTGCCTAATAACGGATTTTAACCGCTGCGATGGAGATGCCGCTTTTGCGGCATCTTTCACAATTTGCGAAGCGCAACCGTGTCGATCAGGTGGTTTTTGCCCTTGCGCAGGATAAGATCGGCGCGTGGACGCGTGGGCACGATGTTCTGGCGCAGGTTCTTCAGGTTGATGTTCTGCCAGAGGCCCTCGGCAATGCTGAGCGCCGCCTCTTCGCTGATCGACGCATAGCGATTGAAGAATGAATTCGGGTCTCGGAAGGCGGTTTGCCGCAGATTCATGAACCGGTTCACATACCAGTTGTGAATGAAGTCCTCATCCGCATCGATGTAGATCGAGAAATCGAAGAAGTCGGAAACGATCGGCACGATCCGCCCGCCCGCCGGCAGGTCGCGTGATTGCAGCACGTTGATGCCTTCGAAGATGAGGATATCCGGCTGGTCGATGACAGTGAATTCGTTCGGCAGCACGTCATAGGTCAGATGCGAGTAGCGTGGCGCCTTCACATTCGGCTGGCCTGCCTTGATCGCCGAGAGGAAACGCAGCAGCGCACCGATGTCGTAGCTTTCCGGAAAGCCCTTGCGCTCCATCAGGTTTTCGCGCCGCAGCACCTCGTTCGGGTAAAGAAACCCGTCGGTGGTGATGAGATCGACCTTCGGACTGGAAGGCCAGCGGGCCAGAAGCTCCTTCAAAATACGCGCCGTTGTCGATTTTCCAACCGCCACCGACCCGGCAATGCCGATGACGAAGGGCGTCTTGTTGACATCCGCCATGTTCAGGAAGCGGTTGCGCTGTTCGAACAGCAGCTGCGATGCTTCCACATGCGATGACAGCAGGCGCGACAGCGACAGATAGATACGCCGCACTTCGTCCAGATCGATCGGGTCGTCCAGCGAACGCAGTCTTTTGACCTCGTCGGCGGAAAGGGTGAGTGGTGTGTCGGCGCGAAACTTTGCCCATTCTTCCGAGCTGAAGAAGTGATAGGGCGAATATTCATCCGGGCGGAAATGATCGAGTGTGCTCGGCATGCCTCTCTCCCCGCTGCCTGCCTTGACATTCATGATGTCGGCCTCGCTGCCTTTTCCGCAAGTCCGGTCTGTCCGGTCCGGCGCTCCAGCTCGGCAAACACGTCGGCAAGGGGAATGTCGGCGATCTTCAACACCACCAGCAGGTGATAAAGCAGATCGGCGGCTTCGTTTTTCAGCCCGTCGCGGTCTTTCGCGATGGCGGCGATCACGGCCTCAACAGCCTCTTCGCCCAGTTTTTTCGCCGCACGTTCCTGGCCCGCCGCAACAAGTTTGGCCGTCCAGGATTCATCGGGAGAGGCGGCGGCGCGTGTCGCGACGATGCGTTCCAGATCGGAAAGGGAAAATGCGCTCATGGAAAGGTTCCTGCAATCAGTCGAGACGCATGGCGATGCCATGCTCGGCCATGTAGCTCTTGGCTTGCCCGATCGAATAGGTGCCGAAGTGGAAGATGGAAGCGGCAAGCACCGCGGTCGCATGGCCATCGCGAACGCCGGCTACCAGATCATCCAGCGTTCCGACGCCACCCGAGGCGATGACGGGCACGCGAACCTGATCGGCAATGCTGCGTGTCAGGCCGATATCGTATCCGCTTTTGGTGCCATCGCGGTCCATCGAGGTGACGAGCAATTCGCCGGCACCGCGTTCGACCATCTTGATGGCAAATTCCACGGCGTCGATTCCGGTTGGCTGACGTCCGCCATGCGTGAAGATCTCCCAGCGGCCGTCTTCCCCATCCTTCGAAACCCGCTTGGCGTCGATGGAGACGACGATACACTGGTTGCCGAATTTGTCGGCAGCCTGCGCGACGAAATCAGGATCTTTCACCGCTGCGGAATTGATGGAGACCTTGTCTGCACCGCAGAGAAGCAGCTTGCGGATGTCAGCCACGGCGCGGACGCCGCCGCCCACGGTCAGCGGCATGAAGCAATGGTCGGCCGTGCGCGATACCACGTCGAAAATCGTGTCGCGATTGTCGGACGAGGCGGTGATGTCGAGAAAGCAGAGTTCGTCCGCTCCCGCCGCATCATAGGCCTTCGCCGCCTCGACTGGGTCGCCGGCGTCGATAAGATCGACGAAGTTCACACCCTTGACGACTCGGCCGTCTTTTACATCGAGGCAGGGAATAACGCGGGCTTTGAGGGTCATGCGCTTACCTCCTTGGCAGCCTTGATGAGGGCGAGCGCCTCGGCAGGATCGATGCGCCCGTCATAAAGCGCGCGGCCTGAAATTGCGCCCTCTAGCTTTGCGGCATCCGGCTGCAACATGCGCTTGATGTCTTCGATGGAAGCAAGGCCGCCGGAGGCGATGACGGGGATCGACACGGCATCTGCCAGTTCGAGTGTCGAGGCCCAGTTGATGCCAGCCAGAATGCCGTCGCGATCGATATCGGTGTAGATGATGGCGGCAACGCCGGCACCTTCGAAACGTTTGGCAAGTTCGATGACGCCGAGTTCTGAGGCTTCCGCCCAGCCCTCAACAGCAACCTTGCCGCCTTTAGCGTCGATGCCGACAGCGACCTGACCGGGGAAACGCTTGCAGGCTTCGATAACCAGAACGGGATCGCGTACCGCCACGGTGCCGAGAATGACGCGGGCAAGCCCACGGCTGAGCCACGCCTCAATATGATCGAGAGTGCGGATGCCGCCGCCAAGCTGCACCGGGTTTGTCGTGGCCTTGAGAATGGCATCGACCGCTTCGCCATTCACCGTCTGGCCAGCGAAGGCGCCGTTAAGATCGACGACATGCAGCCACTCGAAGCCTTGGTCCTCGAAGGACTTCGCCTGTGCGCCGGGGTCCGTATTGTAAACGGTTGCCTGCTCCATATCGCCGAGTTTCAGGCGAACGCACTGGCCGTCTTTAAGATCGATTGCGGGAAAAAGAATCATGTCAGGGCTTCCAGCGCAGGAAATTGGAAATCAGGGCGAGGCCGAGCGTCTGGCTTTTTTCCGGGTGGAACTGCGCGCCAGCCATATTGTCGCGACCAACGAAAGCCGTCATTGCGCCACCGTAATTGGTGGTGGCGATGACATCCGCCGGATGTTTCGCCGCCAGATGATAGGAATGCACGAAATAGGCATGCAAGCCGTCAGCGCCGGTCCTGATACCGTCGAACAGGGGATGCTGATGCCGGATTTCCAGCGTATTCCAGCCAATCTGCGGGATTTTAAGCGTCGGATCGGAGGGCGTCATTTCAATGACATCGCCTTCGATCCAGCCAAGCCCCGTGCTGACAGTCTTTTCTAGACCACGCGAAGACATCAGCTGCATTCCGACGCAGATGCCGAGGAAGGGATGAGCTTTTTTCTCGACGGCTTCGATAAGCGCCTCATGCATGCCGGGCACAGCTTCGAGACCGGCGCGGCAATCGGCATAGGCGCCGACGCCTGGCAGGACGATGCGGTCCGCAGATGCGACGTGATCCGGCTTATCGGTCAGGTCAATGGTTGCATTGATGCCGGCTTCGCGGGCGGCGCGCTCGAAAGCCTTGGTGGCCGAACGCAGGTTGCCAGAACCGTAGTCGATGATCGCGACGCGCATGTCAGCGCCTTCCATTCAAGTCGAAAAGAAACGATCCGGAGGGATCGTTGACGAAGTTTTTATCACCGCTCTTCTGCGGCGAGGGGGTCCATACCGGCTGCGACAGCTGTCCCGACGGCTCGGTATTTTCGGAAAGATCGGAGAAATATATCTCTTCGGCACTCGAAAGATCAGGGGCGGAAATGACCGAAGTCATCCTCCAGCCCTTGCCTATCAGGTGCCGGACGAGAAAATCGCGCCCCTCCAGTGCAGTGATGAGGGCAATGGTGACGCTGCACAAAATGCCCACTGGTTCGGATCCGGGTAACATTGATGCCCAACCGGCCAGAACGAGAACTGCAAATACGACGATCGCGGCCAGCCACAGCCGGTTTACGGCCAGCCACAGCCAGGGCGCAATAAGTGCCAGCCAGACGAAACGGTCTGCTATGAAGCGGGTCGTCTTGTGGTCCCTGTCCGGCCCGTTGGGGGCTTCCAGAACGAGATAGCTTGTCATGGGCTTCCTGACAGCTTTGGCGGTCAGGCCAGCATGCCCTTTGTCGAGGGAACGCGGCCTGCCTGCCGGGGGTCGATCTCGGTTGCCGCGCGAAGAACGCGGGCAACGGCCTTGAAGCATGTTTCGGCGATATGATGGTTGTTGGCGCCGTAATGGTTCAGGATATGCAGCGTGATGCCGGCATTCTGGGCCAGCGCCTGAAAGAATTCGCGCACAAGCTCGGTGTCGAATGTGCCGATCTTCGGCGCGGAGAAGTTGACATTCCACACAAGGAAGGGACGGCCGGAAATATCCACGGCAGCCTTGGTCATCGTCTCATCCATGGCAAGATCGAGCGAGGCGTAGCGGGTAATGCCGCGCCTGTCACCCAACGCCTTCGCGATGGCCTGGCCGATGGCGATGCCGGTATCTTCGACCGTATGGTGATCATCGATATGCAGGTCACCTTGAACCTCGATATCCATGTCGATCAGCGAATGGCGGCTCAGCTGGTCCAGCATATGATCGAAAAATCCCACCCCGGTGGAAATTGTCGACTTGCCGGTGCCGTCGATATCCACGCGCACCGAAACCGAGGTTTCGTTGGTCTTGCGGATGATCTCGCCTTTACGTTCTGCCATCTGTGGCCGCTCCGTGAAAATGTCGCCGTTCCTTATCAGCACGAGACACAAATATCCAGTTGTTCCATCGTCTTGCATGATCTGCGCAAAACAGTGCAGTGCGGGCAGGATTTGCAATCGTGAAAAGCAAACTTACATAGATGCCCAGAAGGGCCGGATGCCGGCCCGTTAACCGCAGGCCCGGTAGGGCAGACAGGTGTTTGATGACAACGATTATTACAGTCAGGAAGGGCGGCAAGGTCGTCATGGCTGGCGATGGTCAGGTAAGTCTTGGCCAGACCGTCATGAAGGGCAATGCCCGCAAGGTTCGTCGCATTGGCAAGGGTGAAGTGATTGCCGGTTTTGCCGGCGCAACGGCGGATGCCTTCACGCTGCTCGACCGTCTCGAAAAGAAACTCGAGCAATATCCCGGTCAGCTCATGCGCGCGGCCGTAGAGCTTGCAAAGGACTGGCGCACGGATAAATATCTGCGCAACCTCGAAGCCATGATGCTGGTGGCCGACAAATCCACGACACTCGCCATCACCGGTAATGGTGACGTGCTGGAACCTGAACATGGCGCGATCGCCATCGGCTCCGGCGGCAACTACGCCTTTGCCGCTGCCCGCGCCATGATGGATACGGACAAGTCGGCAGAGGAGGTGGCGCGCAAGTCGCTCGATATCGCCGCCGATATCTGCGTTTACACCAACCATAACCTCGTCATCGAGACCCTCGACGCCGAGTAAGCATATTTCTCACCCCCATTTCTCACCCAAGGGTCCTGTGGGCCGGGCCAGAATGGCCGGCCGGAACAGGAAAGCCGAGAGGACAGAATGACCACTTTTTCTCCCCGGGAAATTGTCTCGGAACTGGATCGCCACATCATCGGCCAGCATGATGCGAAACGTGCGGTCGCGATTGCGCTGCGCAACCGTTGGCGTCGCCAGCAGCTCGATGAGAGCCTGCGCGACGAGGTGATGCCGAAAAACATCCTGATGATCGGACCGACCGGTGTCGGCAAGACGGAGATTTCGCGCCGTCTCGCCAAGCTTGCCGGCGCGCCCTTCATCAAGGTCGAAGCGACCAAATTTACCGAAGTCGGTTATGTCGGTCGCGATGTCGAGCAGATCATCCGCGATCTGGTCGAGATCGGCATTGGCCTCGTGCGTGAAAAGAAGCGCGCGGAAGTACAGGCCAAGGCGCATCAGAGCGCCGAAGAGCGGGTGCTCGACGCACTGGTCGGATCGACCGCGTCACCCGCGACACGTGAGAGCTTCCGCAAGAAGCTGCGCGATGGCGAGCTGGACGACAAGGAAATCGACATCGAAGTGGCCGACAGCGGTTCGGGCATGCCCGGCTTTGAAATACCCGGCATGCCGGGCGCCAATATCGGCGTTCTCAACCTGTCGGAAATGTTCGGCAAGGCGATGGGCGGACGTACCAAGAAGGTGCGCACCACCGTCTCGAAATCCTATACCGATCTCGTTCGCGACGAATCCGACAAGCTGCTCGATAATGACATGATCCAGCGCGAAGCGGTGAAGTCGGTGGAAAATGACGGCATCGTCTTCCTCGATGAGATCGACAAGATTGCTGCGCGCGATGGCGGCATGGGTGCCGGCGTCTCGCGTGAAGGCGTGCAGCGCGATCTTCTGCCGCTCGTTGAAGGCACGACTGTCTCGACCAAATACGGGCCGGTGAAAACCGACCACGTTCTGTTCATCGCTTCCGGCGCGTTCCATGTGGCAAAGCCGTCCGACCTTCTGCCGGAGCTTCAGGGCCGCCTGCCGATCCGTGTCGAGCTGAAGCCGCTGACGAAAGAGGATTTCCGCCGTATCCTGACCGAGACGGAAGCAAGCCTCATCCGCCAGTACAAGGCGCTGATGGCGACGGAAGAACTCGATCTCGACTTCACGGACGATGCGATCGACGCTCTGGCCGACGTGGCCGTTCATCTCAACTCGTCGGTCGAGAATATCGGTGCGCGCCGCCTGCAGACGGTGATGGAGCGTGTTCTCGACGAGATTTCCTTCAACGCACCGGATCGTGGTGGCTCTGCCGTCAAGATCGATCAGGAATATGTCAAAAAGCACGTCGGCGATCTTGCTGCCGATACGGATTTGTCCCGCTATATTCTCTGAATATCTTGGAGAGCAAAGACACGAGAGTGCGGCCACATTTGCCGCACTCTTTTATTTTACGGCCTTGTCTCGCATTCAGCCCCCTTTTTGTTTATGGGAAAGGCTGCATTCCGGTTGGAACCGCTTTATGGAATGGTCCGGTTTTCTCTTGGTTCGGGAGAGGTCGGCTTGAGAAAAGGCATTCGCTCGTGCGCAAAACTCTTCTGGCATTTGCCGCCGCTTTGACGTTCACCGTCGTCTCGTCTTCTTATGCCGAGGCCGCGACGGTCGTCCCGCCTGGCAATCGCAATGCCGAACAGCCGGGCATTCCGGGGGCTTCCGCACGTCGAACCAAGGGTTCCAATACGTCTTTCGAGCGTAAATACCAGAAGGTGATCGACCTCCTGTCTTCCGACAAGGCACTGATCGGCAAGATCAAGTCTACCGCCGGGCGCTACGGTATCGATCCGATCCACATGATCGGGGCGATTGTCGGCGAGCATACCTATAACGTCGACGCCTATGACCGCCTGCAATCCTACTACGTCAAGGCCGCCTCCTATGCCGGCAGCAGCTTCCGTTTCGGCTACAAGGACGAAACCATCGCGCAGTTTCTGACGCATTCGCAATTCGCCAGGTGCCAGTCGAAAAAGGATTCCTATAGCCTTTGGAACTGTCGGGAAGACGTCTGGGACGACAGCTTCCGCGGCAAGACGGTAGATGGCGTTGCCTATCCGAACAATCGTTTCAGCGCTGTATTTTTCCAGCCCTTTTATGCCGGACAGACCTTCGGTCTCGGCCAGATCAATCCGCTCACGGCATTGATGTTGTCCGACATGGTGTCGAAAACCTCAGGTTATGAGAAGCTCGACGAAAACGATGCGACCGCCGTTTATACCGCCATCATGGACCCGGATCGCTCGCTCGCCTTTATGGCAGCTTCCATCCGCAAATCGATCGACGACTACAGGTCGATTGCCGACATGGATGTTTCCAAAAATCCTGGTGTAACGTCCACGCTTTATAATGTCGGCGGATCCGCGCAGCGCGCTGCCGCTCTCGCCCAGAAAAATCGTCAGCGCGCCGCAGGGGGGGAACAGCCGCTTTTGCCGGAAGAAAACTATTACGGCTGGCTGGTGAACGATCGCATCAAGGATTTGCAGGCGCTTTTGTAGAAAAAGACGATTATCGTCGGCATTCTTTCCAAAACGGAAATAATATTTGGTTGCCTCTCGCAATTGACGAGCGCCTGCCTCAGCGTCCAATCTGCGCCCTTGAGATAAAGAGGAGGCGCATGTGAGCCGCACCAATAAATTCGGTCTTTCCATTGATGACAGGCTTTATGCTTTTTTGACGGATGACGTTCTGCCGGGCACGGGTCTTGATGCAGAAACCTTCCTCGAAGGCTTTTCGGCCATCGTCCACGAGCTTTCCCCCAAGAATCGTGAATTGCTCGCAAAGCGCGACGCCTTGCAGGAAAAACTGGATGGCTGGTACCGGCAGAATGGCGCCCCGACGGATTTTGATGTCTATGAGGGCTTCCTGAAGGAAATCGGCTATCTGCTGCCGGAAGGACCCGGCTTCAAGGTCGAAACCAGCAACGTCGATTCGGAAATTGCCGCTGTCGCAGGCCCGCAGCTTGTCGTGCCGGTCATGAATGCCCGTTATGCGCTGAACGCCGCCAATGCCCGCTGGGGTTCGCTTTACGATGCGCTTTACGGCACGGATGCCATTTCTGACGCCGATGGTTCGGAAAAGGGCAGGGGCTATAATCCGAAACGCGGCGAAAAGGTCATTGCCTGGGCGCGGAACTTCCTCAACGAATCAGCTCCGCTCGAAACGGCAGGCTGGTCGGATGTGACCGGCTTCAAGATCGTTGACGGCCTCTTGCAGCTTGCAATCGGTGACAGCAAAACGGGCCTGAAAGATGCCGAGCAATTCAAGGGCTTTACCGGCGATGCGGAAAAGCCGGCAACGATCCTGCTTGGCAAGAATGGTCTTCACACCGAGATCGTCATCGATCCCTCGACGGAAATCGGCAAGGGTGACAAGGCGGGCATCTCGGATGTCATTCTCGAATCGGCACTGACAACCATCATGGACTGCGAGGATTCCGTTGCCGCTGTTGATGCCGAGGACAAGGTGCTGGTTTATGGCAACTGGCTTGGCCTGATGCGCGGCGACCTGACGGAGAAGGTTTCCAAGGGTGGTAACACCTTCACGCGTAGTCTCAACCCGGATCGTTATTACACCGCCCCCGATGGTGGAGCACTTACTCTGCCGGGGCGTTCCCTGATGCTGGTGCGTAATGTCGGTCACCTCATGACCAATCCGGCGATCCTCGACAAGGATGGCCGCGAGGTGCCGGAAGGTATCATGGACGCCGTCGTCACAGCGCTGATTGCGCTTTACGATGTCGGCCCCTCCGGCCGTCGCCAGAATTCCCGTGCCGGTTCCATGTATGTCGTCAAGCCGAAGATGCACGGGCCGGAGGAAGTCGCCTTCGCCAACGAGATTTTCACGCGGGCCGAAAAGCTTGTCGGCATGGCGCCGAACACCATGAAAATGGGCATCATGGACGAGGAACGCCGCACCACGGTCAACCTCAAGGAAAGCATTCGCGCGGCAAAAGACCGGGTCGTCTTCATCAATACCGGCTTCCTCGACCGCACGGGCGACGAAATTCATACCTCGATGGAAGCGGGTCCGATGATCCGCAAGGGCGATATGAAACAGGCGGCCTGGATTGCGGCTTACGAGAACTGGAACGTCGATATCGGTCTGGAATGCGGCCTTTCCGGCCATGCGCAGATCGGTAAGGGCATGTGGGCCATGCCTGACCTGATGGCCGCCATGCTGGAGCAGAAGATCGCGCATCCAAAGGCAGGCGCCAACACCGCCTGGGTACCTTCACCCACGGCTGCGACGCTGCATGCCACGCATTATCACAAGGTCGATGTCGCAGCCGTTCAGGACGACCTGAAAAGCCGGGGCCGGGCAAAACTCTCCGATATTCTATCGGTGCCGGTCGTGCCGCGTCCCAATTGGACGCCCGAGGAAATCCAGCGCGAACTCGACAACAACGCGCAGGGTATTCTGGGATATGTCGTGCGCTGGGTCGATCAGGGCGTCGGCTGCTCCAAGGTGCCTGACATCAACAATGTCGGACTGATGGAGGACCGCGCCACGCTGCGCATCTCCGCGCAGCATATGGCCAACTGGCTGCGCCATGGCGTGGTTACGCAAGAGCAGATCGTTGAGACCATGAAACGTATGGCCGCCGTGGTCGATAACCAAAATGCCGGAGATCCGGCCTATCTGCCGATGGCGTCCAACTTTGAAGGATCGGTCGCTTTTCAGGCCGCCGTCGAACTTGTGCTGAAAGGCCGGGAGCAGCCTAACGGTTATACGGAACCGGTTCTGCACCGCCGTCGCCTCGAACTGAAGGCGAAGCAGGCAGCTTGAGGCCGACAGGCACTCCAGAGCACGTCTTGTCTGAACGGAATGTTCGACGTGCTCTACCTTAAAACCGCTATGCACTTTTACTGGGAATGCTCCAGAAACAAAAAAGCCGCCGGGAATTCCACGGCGGCTTTTTCTTTGTCTGGTATCTGATCTTACTGGATCACGACAACCTTGGTGCTGCGACCGGGACGGACGCGGCTGTAGAGGTCGATGACGTCCTGGTTGATCATGCGGATGCAGCCGGAAGAGGCGGCGGTGCCGATCGATGCCCATTCAGGCGAACCGTGGATACGGAACAGCGTGTCCTGTCCCTTTTCGTTGAAGAGATACATGGCGCGCGCGCCGAGCGGGTTGGAAAGACCCGGACCCATGCCTGCCTCGACATACTTTGCGACTTCCGGCTTGCGGTCAGCCATTTCCTTCGGCGGATGCCACATCGGCCATTCCTGCTTCCAGGCGACATAGGCTTCGCCGGCCCAGGCAAAACCAGCCTTGCCAACGCCGATGCCGTAACGAACTGCGCGGTTGCCGGGCAGGATATAATAAAGGAAACGCTCACGCGTATTGACGATGATCGTGCCCGGCCGTTCGTTATTCTGGAATTCGACGATCTGACGACGGAACTTCTCGTTCACACGATTGATCGGGATGGCGGGCAGCGCATAGCCCGCGTCGGTCACAGGGCCGTAAACATCGTTGAAGATCTGGACGGTTTCGACCTTTGCCGGAACCGGGTTAGCGACCGGCACTGACGCCGCTACCTGGCCGGATGATTGGGATGTGGTTTCGGCGCAGCCGGCCAGAGCCAGTGCTGCCGTCAGACCGAGTGCAGTCAATGAGGTACGGATGCGCATATCGTTCTCGCGGAAAATTCGCCAAATTGTGCGAAGGAGTAGGCTTAATTGGATAAATCGGTTATTTTCCATTAAGCCGTTCTTGGCAAGCCGATACGCTGCTGCAGGACGAATGTGACTTTAAAATTGCCGGTTGATTGCCTTTTTGCAACAATAGGCCAAACGCCTCAGTAGCCTTTATCCATGACTATTCTTTCGCTTACCAACAATAATCCGTTAATCGACGGTCGCCAGTCGGACAAGGCGATGCTGGTGCGCCGCGGCGTTCAGGTGCTTTTGCACGAGATGCGACATTCGGTTTTGCCGGAACTGCCGCTTGCAAGCGGACGACGGGCCGATCTCATCAGCCTTTCGGCAAAGGGTGAAATCTGGATTATCGAAATCAAATCCTCGATCGAGGACTTCCGCGTCGATCGCAAATGGCCGGAATACCGCCTGCATTGCGACCGGCTTTTTTTGCCACCCATCCGGAAGTGCCGGTCGAAATCTTTCCGGAAGAATGTGGGCTTATCCTGTCGGATGGCTATGGCGCCCATATGCTTCGCGATGCGCCGGAGCATAAATTACCGCCCGCAACCCGCAAATCGGTGATGCTGGATTTCTCGAGAACCGCTGCAACCCGGCTGATGCTGGCGGAGTGGACGACCGGGCGCAGCTTCGGAGAGTGATGCCCGGTTTCAGACCATATCCAGACGTAAAACCGCTTCTCACTTGTACTGTAAATGCTCTACTTCGGCGCGCGTTTCGCCAGAATGCGCTGCAGCGTTCTCCGGTGCATGTTAAGCCGGCGGGCGGTTTCCGAGACGTTGCGCTCGCACATTTCATAAACGCGCTGAATATGCTCCCAACGAACCCGGTCGGCCGACATCGGGTTTTCGGGCACTTCAGTCTTTTCACCCTTGCGCTGCGTCAGCGCATTGAAGACATCGTCCGCATCGGCCGGTTTGGCAAGATAATCCAGCGCCCCAAGCTTCACGGCGGTAACGGCGGTTGCGATATTGCCGTAGCCCGTCAGGACGACAATCTGCGTATCGTCCCGGTACTGCCGGATGGCTTCGATGACCTCGAGACCATTGCCATCCGTAAGCCGCAAATCAACGACCGCATATTTGGGCGGCGCAGCCTTGGAACGGGCAATGCCTTCGCTGACCGTCTCGGCGGTATCGACGATAAATCCGCGTGTTTCCATGGCCCGGGCAAGCCGGCGCAGGAAGGGACCGTCGTCATCGACGATCAGCAGCGATCTGTCAGCTCCGATCGGGTCGTCGTCATCCGTTGTCGCGCTGATGGGGGTCTGGTCTTCTGTCGTCATGTCTCAGGCCTTTCGGCAACTTAGTCGGCTTTTTCTTCTTATCGCCGCTTCCACGTGGATGGTAAAGTCAACGGTCTCATTTATCGTCCATAAGCGCTCGAGGCCAGACGATTGTGACCCGCGCTCCTGTTCCGCTCAAACCGCGATTTTCGAAGGTAACGGTTGCGCCGGAGCGTTCCAGCAATGTCTTTGCAATGAAAAGCCCGAGTCCCAGCCCTCCCGCCCGGGTATCGTTGTGACGTTCGGTCACATAGGGTTCACCAATGCGGGCAAGCACGTCATGGGCATAACCCGGTCCATCATCCTCAATGGTGACGGCGACATTCTGCGAATCGTACTCCACGGTCACGGTCACTTTTTCCCGCGCATAGTCCACGCCGTTTTCGATGAGATTGCCCAGCCCGTAAATAACGCCGGCATTCCGGATGCCAACCGGCTCGTCGATCCGGTTGTTCTTTTCGACGAGATCGAGACGGATGCCGAATTCCCGGTGCGGCGCCATCACCTCCTCAATCAGCGAGGAGAGCGGCAGGCGGCGCATATGCTCCTCATCATCGGTGGAAAGTGATGTAAGGCGGCGCAGAATATCCCGGCATCTTTCGCTCTGGCTGCGCAGCAGCGCTATGTCTTCGCCAAACCTTTCATCATTTCCGAGTTCCCGTTCCATTTCCTTGGCGACGACGCTGATTGTCGCCAGCGGCGTGCCCAACTCGTGTGCCGCAGCGGCGGCCAGACCGTCTAGCTGCGAGAGATGTTTTTCCCGCTCCAGCACCAGTTCGGTCGCAGCCAGCGCATCGGCCAGCTGATTGGCCTCGTGCGAAACTCGATAGGCATAAAAGGCCGCGAAAGAGGTCGTGGCAATGATCGCGACCCAGGTGCCCACATGCAGCAGAAGCTGGATCGGCAGCACCTCACCGGGATACCACGGAACCGGAAACGGCGAAAAAGCGATTGCCGTCGAGCAGATGACGGCAAAGGCGAGCAGAATAAGCGAGTGCCGAAGCGGCTGCGAGGCGAAGGCGATGATGACCTGCACGCAGATCAGCGGTGCGAAAGGATTGGAAAGACCACCGGTGATGTAGATGAGCGCCGTCAATTGCAGCAGGTCGAATGCCAGCAGCAATGTCGCTTCCCAGGGCTCCAGACGATAGGTGGAGGGAAAACGCGCAGTGAGAAACAGGTTGGCAAGCGCGAGTGCACCGATCAAAAGGCTGCAAGCCAGAAGTGGCAGTGGGAAGTTCAAGCCGAAAGCAACAAGCAGGATCGTCGCACTTTGCCCGGCCACCGCCAGCCAGCGCAACCATACGATGGTTTGCAGCCTTATCCTGCGGCTGGCGCGGCCAAGCCTTGTTGTTTCGATCGGATGGCCAGCCACCTTCATCTCCTTTGTGCTTTTCATCGTCATCACGTTCCGCGCGGTTTTGCGCGGCTGGTCGGCAATGCCGATGCCGGGTCCTCAGGCCATGGATGGCGCGGATACCTCCCGCGCATGTCCGCCCGCACATCTTTCCACGATCCTGCCCAGAAACCCGGAAGATCGCGTGTCGTCTGTATCGGCCTGTGCGCCGGCGAGGTCAATTCCAACAGCAGCGGCAACCGCCCCTGCGCGATGGCGGGATGAGCCGTCAGCCCGAAAAGCTCCTGCACACGAATGGAAAGCGTCGGTTCGCTGGCATCGTAACGAATAGGATGCCGCTGGCCCCTCGGCGCTTCGAAATGCGTTGGCGCAAGCCTGCCGAGATCGCGTGCGACCTCATAAGGCACCAGGGCTAAAAGTCCCTCGGAAAGGCTGCCGGGCCGGATATCCTGAAGGCTGCGGGCGCCGTGCTGGAAGGGCACGAACCATTCATCCAGCCGTAAAAGCAATGCAGCATCGCTGACATCCGGCCAGGGGTCGCCGATGCTGGCATTCAGAAAGCCTATCCTGTCGCGCAACTGCTGGGTTTCTTTTGTGAACGGAAGAATTCCGACACCAAATTCCCGAACGCCGTTGGCAAGTGCCTGCGCCGCCTGTTCACCCTCCGGGCGGGGCAGGGGCGTTTCGTCGAGGATGATGGCGCCTAGGCGCGTGACGCGGCGTGCACGCGCCTGACCGCTTGCCTTGTCAAACAGCAGCTGGTCCTGCTGCACAATAAGATGCGGCATCCGCTCTTCTATATCGGTACGCTCGATGCTTGCTGCGGAAAGGATGCGCGGCTGTGCCGCACGCCCCGTAATATCGGCAACCACCAGCATCCTGCTCGCCGCCAGCCGCTCGGTTTCGGCAAGTTCTGCACCCCGGCCGTTCGCCATCACATAACGACCGCGCGCTCCTCGCTGAAGCGCAATCCGGTCCGGATAGGCGTGCAGCAGCAAGGGGCCAGCCTCGCTTGGCTGTTCATTCATAGTCTGCGCATCGCCGATCGCATCTAGAAGTCTAGACGCCAGCTTGCGCGCCGCTTGCGCCCTTTCGCTTCTCTCGGAAAGAAAGCGCCGCAATCTTTCATCGAGATCAATGTCGGTTCCGCCCAGTCCCTGTTCCGTCAGCATGACAGCGAGCATCGCCGCCTTTTTTCCCGCGCCTTCGCTCCCCGCTGCAATTACCATTGCCGCAAGCCGTGGCGGTAGTGAGAGGCTGCGCATCAGGTGGCCGCGTCGTGTGAGCGCGCCGCTTTCATCGAGTGCGCCCAGATTTTTGAGAAGCGCGATCGATTCCTTCAATGCCGCTTCGGGAGGGGCATCCAGAAATGAAAGCGCGGAAGGATCATGAACGCCCCAATGAGCGAGGTCGAGTGCAAAGCCGGAAAGATCACTCGCCAGAATTTGCGGTGGCGTGAAGGCGTTGAGCGCTGCCGTCTGTCCCGGATGCCACAGGCGGATCGCAACGCCGGGTTCCGTTCGTCCGGCTCGGCCCGCCCGCTGGTCGGCGGAGGCGCGCGAAACCCGCACTGTCTCCAGTCTCGTGATTCCCGTTGCCGGTTCGAAAACCGGTAGTCGCTGCAACCCGCTATCAATCACCACACGCACGCCGTCTATGGTGATCGATGTTTCTGCGATCGATGTGGCAAGCACGATCTTGCGCCGTCCGGCCGGTGCCGGCTTGATCGCCGCATCCTGCTCCTTTTGCGAAAGATTGCCGTAAAGCGGGATGATATCTGTATCGTCGGAAAAACGCCCCTCCAGCCGGTTGGCCGTGCGAGTAATTTCTGCCTGCCCCGGAAGGAAGGCAAGAATGGAGCCTGTTTCCGATGCATGAGCTTCGGTAATCGCCTTTGTGACTTTCTCTTCGACAGGCACACCCTGCCAGCGGTCCTCGTAGCGTATGTCGATTGGATATGTGCGGCCGAGGCTCTCAATGACAGGGGCATCGCCCATCAGCGCACTGATGCGTTCCACATCAAGGGTGGCGGACATCACGAGGATGCGCAGATCGTCTCTCAGTCCCTCCTGAACGTCGAGCGCAAGTGCCAGTCCGAAATCGCCATCGAGTGAACGTTCGTGAAACTCGTCGAAAATCACCGTCGAAACGCCGGCAAGTTCCGGGTCGTCCAGAACCATCCGGGCAAAGACACCCTCAGTCACCACTTCAATCCGGGTTCTTGAGGAGATGCGATTGTCGAGCCGCATACGATAGCCGACGGTTTCTCCAACATTCTCCTGAAGAAGATCAGCCATGCGTCCAGCCGCGGCCCGGGCGGCAAGCCGACGTGGTTCGAGAAGAATGATCTTGCCGTCGCCCCGCCATTCCTCACGCAGGAGATGAAGCGGCACCAGCGTTGTTTTGCCCGCACCCGGCGGAGCCGAGAGAACGGCACGCTTTGACCCGTCCAACGCTTGGGCAATCTCGGCCAGAACGTCGCTGACGGGAAGTACGGGCAGATCGATCTTTATATGGGCTGGCGTTCTGGTCATGCAAACAGGCCTGGGGCAATCGGGTTGATGTCTAAGCGTCTCTTCTGCCGTTTCTAAAGCACGGCCCGGTGCTTTGACAGCCGGCGGAGAGGGTTTCGCAAGAGCTCTTCCGGCAAAATTGCGGTTCTTCGCAAGCTATCTGTCGTGAAGGGTGGGAAGGGGTTCCCGCATGTGCCGCCAAAAGGGACGAGGATTCAGTCCTTTCTATGCCTCCTTGGCGCTCCACCTTGAAACTATCTTTTATTTTCATAGGTTTAGCAAAAATGTCAGTTTTTTGACGATA